>WVSO01000001.1:0-45000 GCA_015689745.1 Rhodobacterales bacterium HKCCSP123
CTCAGGACCGCCTGATCGGCGGTGGCGGCGGCCAGTTCGGCGGTCTCGACGGCGGCGGCGCTGCCGACGCCACGTTCCAGCAGGTCCTGCTGACGGGTCAGCGCGCGCTGCCGCAGCTCGGCCTGGGCCCGTGCAGCGGCGACATCGTCCCGTGCGAGGTCGAGGGCACGGGTCGCCTCGGCCAGCTCGTTCTCGGCATCGCGGAGGTCGGCAGCGGCGGTGTCCCGCGCCGATTGCGCCTCGGCCGGGTCGATCCTGAGGAGGGTCTGGCCCGCGGTCACGGCACCGCCATCCTCGAACCCCTCGGCCAGCTCGATCACCGTGCCCTCCGCCGGCGCGCGCAACTCCAGGGTCCGACGCGAGCGAACCTCGCCGAAGGCTGTCAGGACGGGCGTTTCGGTGCCGAACTCCAGTACCGCCACCTCGGCCGAGAAGACGCGTTCCCGCGCGGGGCGCGAACCGCCCTCTTCCGCCCAGCTGTCCTGAAGCGCCCCGTAGATCGTGTTGCCCGCCATGGCGAGCAGGCCGACGGTCAGCGCCAGAAGGAACAGGCCGACAAGGGCGCGGCGGAAAAAACGCATGGGGTCAGTGCCTCAATGGGTGCCTGCGCGTAACGTAGGCGTGGCGCGCGAAAGGTCCAAGTGACTAAGTCGGAGGGTTCCACGCAGAGCGCGATCATTTCCGTCGCAGATGTTCGTCGAGCCGGGGCAGGATCTCCACGAAATTGCAGGGACGGTGCCGGTAATCGAGCTGCCAGCGCAGGATTTCGTCCCAGGCATCCTTGCAGGCGCCGCTGCTTCCGGGCAGGGCAAAGAGGTACGTGCCGTTCGCCACGCCGCCTGTCGCCCGCGACTGCACGGCGGAGGTGCCGATCTTCTGCATTGAAATCATCGTGAAGACCGTGGCGAAGGCCTCGATCTCCTTCTCGTAGACGTCTCGATGCGCCTCGACGGTCACGTCGCGCCCCGTCAGCCCGGTGCCGCCCGTGGTCAGGATCACGTCGATGCCCGGGTCATCACACCATTCGCGCAGCTGCGCCGCGATCTCGGCGCGCTCGTCGCGCAGGATGTGCCGCGCGGCAAGGATGTGGCCCGCGCCGGTCAGCCGCTCGGCCAGCACGTCGCCCGATTTGTCCTCGGACAGGCTGCGGGTGTCGGACACGGCCAGCACGGCGATGCGGACCGGGTGGAAGGGGCGGGTTTCGTCGATGCGGCTCATGCGCGAAGGGCCTCCCAGCCGATACGGGCGGCGAGTGCCGCGAAGATGCCCGAACTGGCTGCGCGCAATCCGCGCTCGGCCCGGGGCGATTCCAGCAGGATGCGGCCGATCCGGCCCGAGAAGACGCCCACCAGCCCGTTGACGACGAAGCCGCCCGCGGCCAGCACGGTCCCGCAGGCCAGGAACTGCGGCAAGACCGGGCGCGCGGGGTCGATGAACTGCGGCACGAGGGCGAGGATGAACAGGATCACCTTGGGATTCGACAGGTTCACGATCAGCCCGTCCCGGAACGCGCGAGAGGAGGCGCGGACCGGCCCGGACGCCATGAGCGGGGTCCGCCACGTCTTCCATGCGAGCCACAGCAGGTAAGCCGCGCCGACCCAGCGGATCGCGCCAAAGAGCGGCGGAAAGGCTGCAACCAGCGCGCCAAGGCCGAGGCCCGCGAGCAGCACATGGACGAATGACCCGGCAGAAATGCCGGCAGAGGCGGCAAGCGCCGCACGCGGGCCGCTGCGCACACCTTGCGCGAAACAGAACATCATGTCGGCCCCCGGCGTCAGGTTCAGCGCCAGCGCGGCAGGAACAAAGGCGAGGAACAGGACGGGGTCGATCACGGAATGCTCCGAAGCCGGGCTTGCAGGGACAGGAGATCCTGCCATGCCTTCGCCTTGTCATGCGGCTTGCGCAGCAGGTAGGCGGGGTGGAACATCGGGATGGCGGGGCGACCCATGACCTCGACCCAACCGCCGCGAAGACGGGTGATGCCACGCGTGCCCATCATCCCCTGGCACGCCCAGTTGCCCATCAGCACGAGAATATCCGGATCGGCCAGCTCGATATGGCGGCGGATGAAGGGGCCGAGCATCGCCAGCTCCTCCGGCGTGGGGTCACGGTTCTGCGGTGGCCGCCAGGGCAGCATGTTGGTGATGTAGACGGCATGGGCGGGGTCCTCGGCCCTTCGGTCCATGCCGATGGCCGCAAGCATCCGGTCGAGAAGCTGGCCGGCCCGACCGACGAAGGGCTTGCCCTGGAGGTCCTCCTCGCGGCCCGGCGCCTCGCCCACGATCATCACGCGCGCCGACGGGTTGCCGTCGGCGAAGACCAGCTGTTTCGCCGTCTCGCGCAGGGGGCAATACGCGAAGGCCTCGATCGCCGCGCGGAGCGAGGCCAGGTCGGTCGCAGCGGATGCGGCGGCGCGGGCGACTTCGGCCGCATCGACAGCCACGGGTTGCGGAACGGAGGGTTGCGCCGTCGGGGTCGAGGCAGGGGCGGCGGCGGGAACGGAGGCGGCGGCTTGCCTGGGCTGGTCCTCCAGCGCGAAGCGGTCGACCGGCGCGTCGAGGATCGCCTCGTCGGCGCCAAGCTCGATCTGCCAGTCGAGCATCGCCAGTGCGTCGTGGTACCCAAGCTCGTCCATGGGCGCAAAGCTATGCCTGCGGCGCGCGGAGGAAAAGGCCCAACGCGCCCGGTGCATCTCTGCCTCTGACGCCTTGCCGCCCCGCCCCGCCCCCTCCTATAAGCGGGAAACGCGCGAGACCGGGGCGGGACGATGAAATTCAGCCAGACGCACCTCTTGGGGATCGAGGATCTGCACCCGCTGGAGATCAAGATCCTGCTCGATCGCGCCAACACCCATGCCGAGGCCGAGCGCGGCAGCCGCCAGCATGGCGAACCGCTGAGGGGCCTCACCCAGATCAACATGTTCTTCGAGGCCTCCACGCGCACGCAGGCCAGCTTCGAGATCGCGGGCAAGCGGTTGGGCGCGGACGTGATGAACATGGCGATGGCGGCAAGCTCGCTGAAGAAGGGCGAGACGCTGATCGACACGGCGCTGACGCTGAACGCGATGCATCCCGACCTGCTGGTGGTGCGTCACCCGCATTCGGGCGCGGTGAAGCTTCTGGCCGACAAGGTCAATTGCGCCGTTCTGAACGCGGGCGACGGGCGGCACGAGCATCCGACGCAGGCCCTTCTCGACGCGTTGACGATCAAGCGGGCCAAGGGGCGCATCCACCGCCTGAACATCGCGATCTGCGGGGATATCGCGCATAGCCGCGTGGCGCGGTCCAACATCTTCCTCTTGGGCAAGATGGAGAACCGCGTGCGGCTGGTCGGGCCGCCCACGCTGATCCCGGCAGGCGCCGCCGACTGGGGCGTCGAGGTCTACGGCGACATGGAGGAGGGGCTGCGCGACGTCGATGTCGTGATGATGCTGCGGCTCCAGAAGGAGCGGATGGACGGCGCCTTCATCCCCTCCGAGCGGGAGTATTTCCACCGCTTCGGGCTGAACGCCGAGAAGCTGTCCTTCGCCAAGCCCGACGCCATCGTGATGCACCCCGGCCCGATGAACCGGGGGGTCGAGATCGACGGGACCATCGCGGACGACATCAACCGCTCGGTGATCCAGGAACAGGTCGAGATGGGCGTCGCGGTCCGGATGGCCGCGATGGAGCTGCTGGCCGAGAACCTGCGGGAACGGCGGGAGAAGGGCGCGGCATGAGCGACACGCTCCACATCCTCGCCGTCAACGCGGTGACCGGGGTGCGGCACACGCATCTGACCCGCGCGCGGGGCGAGGTGCCGGTTCTGCCGCCCCTGACCGAGTGGCTGGGCGCCGAGGTGGATGAGGGTGAGGTGGAACTGTTCCCCGTGAAGGACCTCGGTGACATGTCGCTGTCGGAGTATGTCACCATGGCCTTCGCCCCCGAGAGCATCCCGCCGGAGGCCGCGCGGCGGATGGATGCCTTGAAGGGGCATGTCTTGCTGGTGCCCGAGCGCGCGCTGTGGGAAGAACCCGCGCCGGGGAAAGAGGCGACGCTGATCGCCTCCCTGCCGCTTGCGGGGGCGGATCACGGCGGCAGCCTGCCCAAGGCCGATGTCAGCCCGATGCCACGCCAGGCCCCTGATCTGCCGCCACCTGAAACGCGCAACGGCTCGGCGGTCTGGGTGGCGGCGGGGCTGATCGTGCTGGCCCTTGTCATCGGCTTCATGGTGGCCTGATGGACGATCCTGTCACCACGCGCACGCCCTTCACGCCTTCGACCGGGCGAGAGCCGGGGGAGCATCTCCTGGCGCAGTTCCCCGCAGACCGCGCGACCTACTGGCGCGAGAACGCATGGCTTGCCGCCATCGCCATGGCGGGGGGCATGGGCATCCTCTGGGGGATCGGGAACGAGCATGTCTGGACCGGGGCGGTCGGCGGGCTATTCGCCATCGCGGTGCGCGCGCTCTACCTCGCCTCGGACGAGACGAAGATGCGCTGGGACCTGACCGACCGGCGGCTGCTCGGTCCGGGCACGCGGGCCATCGCGCTGGAGAACATCGCCCAGGTCAACTCGATCTTCTCGGCGGTGCAGGTCGTGACCGTGACGGGCGACAAGCACCTGCTGAAGTACCAGCCCGACGCGAAGGCGACGAAGGCCCGGATCGAGGCGGCAAGGACCGGGGGCGGCGCATGACGACAGGCAGCGGGTGGGACGGCATCCTCGAGCAGGGCGAGACGATCCTCTGGCAGGGGCAGCCCGAGCGCGGGATCGTCTGGCGCGATGCGCTCTCGCCCGTCGGCCTGTTCGGCGTGGTCTTCACCGGCTTCTCGCTGTTCTGGATCATCGGTGCCGCCACCATGATCGGCAACGGCCCGGGGTTTCCCTTCACGCTCTTCCCGCTGTTCGGGCTTCCCTTCCTGCTGGTGGGGCTGTTCATGATGGGCGGACATGTGATCGTGGACGCCTACGTCCGCTCGACCACGTGGTACACGCTGACCGACCGCACCGCCTTCGTCGCGCGGGAGGCGTTCGGCAAGCGCACGCTGGAAAGCTACCCGATCGCCGGAATGGACCGGCTGGAGCTGGCCGACGGGGTGCCCGGCGACGTGATCTTCGGGATGGCGCATGGCGCCTACCCCAGGCGGGTGGCGCAGCAGCGGCGCTCGCGCAACAGGCTGGTGACGGGCTCGACAGTGCAGATTGGCTTTCGCCGGATCGCCGAGGCGCGCAAGGTCTGGCGGCTTCTGCGCGACCGCCGCGCGGCGCTGCGGCAGGCGGACAGGGACGGGGACATGACGGAATGACCAACGCACTTCTGCGGAACGCGCGGCTGATCGACCCCGAGGCGGGCACCGTCACGGAGGGGTGGCTGCGCATCGAGGGCGGGCGCATCGCCGAGACGGGCGAGGGCCCGCGCGCGGGCGGTATCGACTGCAACGGCGCCTGCCTTGCGCCGGGGATCGTGGATATCGGCGTGAAGGTCGGCGAGCCGGGCGAGCGGCACAAGGAAAGCCTGCGCACCGCGGGGCGCGCGGCGGCGGCGGGGGGCGTGACAACGATGGTCACGCGGCCCGACACGGCCACGCCCATCGACACGCCGGAGGTGCTGGAGTTCGTCATCCGCCGCGCGCGAGACGCCTCGCCGGTCAAGGTCCGGCCCATGGCGGCACTGACCCGCGCGCGGCAGGGCCGCGAGATGACCGAGATCGGCTTCCTGATGGATGCGGGCGCGGTGGCCTTCGGCGACGGCGACGCGGTGACGGCAGACACCAAGGTCCTGTCGCGCTGCATGACCTATGCCCGTTCGCTGGGGGCCCTGATCGTCGGCCACCCGCAGGAGCCGGGCCTGTCGTCGGGTGCCGCCGTGACCAGCGGAAAGTTCGCCAGCCTTCGCGGCCTGCCCGCGGTCTCGCCCATGGCCGAGCGGATGGGGCTCGAGCGGGACCTCGCGCTCGTGGAGATGACGGGCGTGCGCTACCATGCCGACCAGATCACCACCGCCGCGTCGCTGCCCGCCCTCGAACGGGCGCGCAAGGCAGGGCTGGACGTCACGGCGGGCATCTCGATCCACCACCTTACCCTGAACGCGCTGGATGTCGGCGACTACCGCACCTTCTTCAAGGTGAAGCCGCCGCTCAGGGACGAGGACGATCGTCTTGCCATGGTCGAGGCGGTCAGGACCGGGTTGATCGACGTGATCTGTTCCATGCACACACCGCAGGACGAGGAAAGCAAGCGCCTTCCCTTCGAGGCAGCGGCCAGCGGCGCGGTGGGTCTGGAAACGCTCCTGCCCGCCGCCCTGCGCCTCTACCACGCCGAGGCGTTGAGCCTGCCGGAACTGTTCCGCGCGATGGCGCTGAACCCGGCGAAGCGGCTGGGCCTCGACGCGGGCAGGCTCAGCGAGGGGGCGCCGGCCGATCTGGTCCTCTTCGACCCGGACGTACCCTACATCCTCGACCGGTTCGGGCTGCATTCGAAGTCGAAGAACACCCCCTTCGACGGGCAGCGGATGCAAGGGCGCGTGCTGCGCAGCTGGGTCGACGGCGCCGTCGTCTACGACCGCGCGGCGGAGACCAACGCGTGATCCCCGCGCTGGAAACGGCGCCCGCGCTGCTCGCGGTGACGGCGGCCCTCGCCTACCTGCTGGGATCGGTGCCCTTCGGCATCGTGATGGCGCGGCTCTTCGGCCTCGGCGACCTGCGCAAGATCGGCTCGGGCAACATCGGGGCCACGAACGTGCTGCGCACGGGCAACAAGCTGGCGGCCTTCCTGACGCTGGTGCTGGACGCCGGGAAGGGCGCGATCGCGGTGCTGGCGGCGCGGGCCATTCTCGGCGAGGACGCGGCGCAACTGGCGGGATTCTTCGCCTTCCTCGGGCATTGCTACCCGGTGTTCCTGCGTTTCAGGGGCGGCAAGGGGGTGGCGACCTTCCTCGGCACGCTGATCGCGCTGGCCTGGCCCGTGGGGCTGGCGGCCTGCGCGCTCTGGGCGGTGACGGCGGCGGTGACGCGCATCTCCTCGCTCTCGGCGCTGGTCGCGGCGGCGCTCAGCCCGGTTGCCGCCATCCTGCTGGGGCAAGGGGTGGTGGGTGTCCTTACCATTTGCTTGGCGGCGTTGATTTTTGCCCGCCACCACGAGAACATCAGGCGTCTTCTGAACGGAACCGAACCTAGGATCGGTCGCAAAAGCTGAGACCCGTGGCTCGCGTTGGCGCCACGAACCAACGGAGGGTGCCAGGATGGATTTCATGACCGCGATCCGGACCTGTTTCGGAAAATACCTCGACTTCTCGGATCGGGCCCAGCGTTCGGAGTTCTGGTGGTTCGCCCTGTTCAGCGTCGCGGGAAGTTTCATCCTGCGGTTCATCGACGGCATCCTTTTCGGGTGGATGGTGATGGGTCACGACATCAGCGTCCTGTCGGCGCTCTTCGGTCTGATCATGATCATCCCGAGCATCGCGGTGGCGGTCCGGCGCCTGCATGACCTCGACATGTCGGGGTGGTGGTATCTCCTGGTCTTCATTCCGTTCGTGGGGGCGCTTGTGCTGATCTATTTCTTCGTGCAGCGGGGAACGGTCGGCCCGAACCGGTTCGGACGCGATCCGCTCGGCGGCTGAAGACCGGATCGCTCTCCAAGTTTTCCCAGTCGCGCCACACCGGGGCCACAGTCGAGCCCGACCCTGCCGCGGTGAATTGCACCAACGAGGCACAGCGCGAGACCCATGGGACCGATCAAGGCCGTCGCATCCTGTTACATGAAGATGCTGAATTTCTCCGGCCGCGCCCGGCGGGCGGAATACTGGTGGTTCGCCCTGTTCCTCGTCCTTGCCGGGGTCGCGGTGCAGGTCGCGCTGGCGATGAACGTGATGAGCGACGCAGACTTCGCGGCCGCCATGACCTCGCCCGGTGCCGCGCAGACCTGGATCAAGCAGAACCCGGAGGCCCTCCATCTCGCGGGCTATGCCCTTGCCGGCTACATCGTTCTCGGTTGGCTGCCCCAGCTCACCGTCACGGTCCGGCGGCTGCATGACACCAACCGCAGCGGGTGGTACATCTTCATGCCCTTCCTGGCATATCTCGCCGCTGTCGGGGGTGCGATCCTCCTCACCATGACAATGGCGGGGAACGGAGCACAGCTCGGGGTGATCGGGGTCATGATCATCCCGATGGTGGCCAGCATCCGGTTCCTGATCGTCCTGTGCCTTCCCGGGACCCGGGGCAACAATCGCTTCGGACCCGACCCCGTGCCGAACCGCAAGCGCAGGGCACCCGCGCACCCGGCCTTCGCGCCCCAGCTTCCTGCCGACGAGCGCGCGCAGATGGCGGCCGAACGCCAGTCGGAGATCCGCGCGTATTACCAGACGCACGTGCTGGGCAGCATCCAGAAGGCCTGATCGGGGCCTTCGGCGCCCTCAGTAGCTGTAGTCGGCGTAGATCCGCGTCAGGTCGCCGCCCCAATCGCCGTTGTAATGCGCGAGCAGTTCGTCGGCGGGCACCATGCCCGTCTCGACGCTCTCCCTGAGCGCATTGAGGAAATGCGTCTCGTCGGAGATCAGGCCACCGGCGCCGGGACGGGCGCGCGCCTTCAGCCCGGCCTCGGAGATCGCCACCACCTCGCGGGCGAGGTCGTGCATCCGGATCGACCCGACCTCGGCTTGCAGCGCATGGATGGAGGCCTCGACGCGCAGCGCGTCGCGGGTCTCGGCATCCCAGCCCTTCACGAGGTCCCAGGCCGCGTCGAGTGCCGTGTCGTCATACATCAGCCCGACCCAGAAGGCCGGAAGCGCGCAAAGCCTCCGCCACGGCCCGCCATCGGCACCGCGCATCTCGATGAACTTCTTGATCCGCGCCTCGGGGAACAGCGTCGTGAGGTGATCGGCCCAGTCCGACAGCGTCGGCTTCTCGCCCGGCAGGGCGGGCAATTCGCCCTTCAGGAAATCGCGGAAGGACTGGCCGAGCGCATCGATGTAGCGACCGTCGCGGTAGACGAAATACATCGGCACATCGAGCGCGTACTCGACCCAGCGCTCGAAGCCGAACCCGTCCTCGAAGACGAAGGGCAGCATGCCCGTGCGCGCCGGATCGAGGTCGCGCCAGACGCGGCTGCGCCAGGACTTGTGCCCGTTCGGGGCACCGTCGATGAAGGGGGAATTGGCGAAGAGCGCGGTGGCGACCGGCTGCAGGGCCAGCGCAACGCGCAGCTTCTTGACCATGTCGGTCTCGGACCCGAAATCGAGGTTCACCTGCACGGTGCAGGTCCGGCGCATCATGGTGGTGCCCATGGTGCCGACGCGCTGCATGTAGCCGTCCATCAGCTTGTAGCGCCCCTTGGGCATCAGCGGCATGTCCTCGTGCCGCCAGATCGGCGCGGCACCCAGGCCGATGAACTCCACCCCAAGGCGGTCGGCGACCTCGCGCACCTGGCGGAGATGTTCGTTCACCTCGTCGCAGGTCTGGTGGATCGTCTCGAGCGGGGCGCCCGACAATTCCAGCTGGCCGCCCGGCTCGAGGCTGATGTTCGCCCCGTCCTTCTCCAGCCCGATGATGGTGCCGCCCTCGGAAATCGGCGCCCAGCCGAATTTCTGCTGCAACCCCTCGAGCAGCGCCTTGATCGAGCGCGGCCCGTCGTAGGGCAGCGGGTTCAGCGTGTCCCGGCAATAGCCGAATTTCTCGTGCTCGGTGCCGATGCGCCACTGGTCGCGGGGCTTGCAGCCCGAGGCGAGGTACTCGGCCATCTGCTCGTGCCGCTCGATGGGGCCGCCGCCGGACTGGGGGATGGACATGGGGCTGGCCTCTTCGCGTGCTCGGGTCGTGACAGGGGGGACAGGTGGCCCGAGGGGGTCACTCTGTCAAGGCCGGAAGATCTGCGCGTCGCCACAGGGTCTGTGTGCCCTGGCGCGCGCCCTGCCGGGCCGCGAGAAGGCGCTGAGAACCAAGGCCTGGCAGGGCGGTGAACGCGTCGAAGAGCGCCTCGGCCCCAGCCGCATCGACGGGGATCACGAGCATCTGCCCGGGCTCGTGAAGCAGCCAGGCAGCGTTGCCCTCGAGGTCCCGACGAAGCGACAGGCTCGTCAGTTCGCGGATCGACACCGCCCCGCCGGTCTGGGGACCCATGTAGACGATGCGCCCCTCGACCACCTGCACCACGCCTGGCCCCTGCCCGTCGGCGGCGAAGCGCGCGCGGCGGATTGCGGGGACGAGGGCGATGGCCGCCGCGAGGATCAGGGCATAGCCCGCGCCCTGAAGGATCAGGCCGGGGCGCGCGGCGATCCAGAAGCCCGCGCCCATGACCGCGAGGGCCGCCAGAACCTCGCGCCAGCGGGTGAGGGTCGCCGCGGCCTCGGGGCGGAGAAAGCCGCTCATGTCCAATCGCCCCGCGTGGTCTGGAACAGCGTCAGCGCCGCCACGGCGGCGGTATCGGCGCGCAGAATGCGCGGGCCCAGCGATATGGGCGTGACGAAGGGCAGGCCGCGCAACCGCGCGCGCTCGGCTTCGGAAAAGCCGCCCTCGGGGCCGATCAGGATCGCCCATTTCTCCGACGAAGGGGCCTCGGCCAATGTTTGCGCCGCACCGGCAAGCCCCTCGTCGGCGTAGATCAATCGACGGTCCCCGGACCAGTCCGACAGAAGGTTGTCGAGTCTCTGCAGATCGTCCACCCCCGGCACGAAGGTACCGCCGCATTGCTCGGCGGCCTCGATGGCGTGGGCTTGCAGGCGATCCTGCCGGATGCGCTCGGCATTGGTGAACTCGGTCTGCACGGGCAGGATGCGCGCCGCGCCCATCTCGGTGGCCTTCTCGACGATGAAATCGGTGCGCGCCTTCTTGATCGGCGCGAAGAGGAGCCAAAGGTCCGGCGGCATCAGAAGCGGCGCGGTCTGAGCGACACAGGCCAGCGTTCCGCCGCGCTTGCCCGCCGTCTCGACCACGGCGCGCCATTCGCCGTCCTGCCCGTTGAACAGCGCCACCTCGGCCCCTTGCGACAGGCGCATCACGTTGAACAGGTAATTCGCCTGCTCCCGCGACAGGTCGACCGTTTGCCCCGGCCCCAAAGGGTGCTCTACATACAGGCGTATCTTGGGGCGGTCCGACATGAGGCGGAGACTATGAGCGAGGCGGGAGAAACGCCAGAGGGTCAGGTCGCGGATGCGGTAAAGGGCAACTGGGTCGACCGGCTGGCACCAGCACCCGCGCGGCCCTATCTGCGCCTGTCGCGCGCGGACCGGCCGATCGGCACCTGGCTTCTGCTGTTGCCGTGCTGGTGGGGTGTGTTCCTGGCCGCGGCCTCGGGTGGGGCGGGCCTTGGTCTGCAGGAGCTCTGGCTCTTGGTGGGCTGCGCCTTGGGGGCCTTCCTGATGCGCGGGGCGGGCTGCACCTGGAACGACATCACCGACCGGGATATCGACGCGGCGGTCACGCGGACGCGGTCGCGTCCGATCCCCTCGGGGCAGGTCACGGTGCGGCAGGCGCTGGTCTGGCTGGTGGTGCAGTCGCTGGCGGCCTTCCTGATCCTTCTGACCTTCAACCTGAACGCCATCCTCCTCGGCATCGCGTCGCTGGCGACGGTCGCGGTTTATCCCTTCGCCAAGCGATTCACCTGGTGGCCGCAGGTGTTTCTCGGCCTCGCCTTCAACTGGGGTGCGCTGCTGCTCTGGACAGCCCAGGCTGGGAGCCTCGGCTGGCCGGCGGTTGCCCTCTATCTCGGCGGCATCGCCTGGACGCTCTTCTACGACACGATCTACGCCCACCAGGACCGCGAGGACGATGCGCTCATCGGGGTGAAATCCACCGCGCGGCTCTTTGCCGAGAATACCGGCCTCTGGCTGCGCGGGTTCCTCGTGGCGACGGTGACGCTTCTGGGGCTTGCGGCCTTGCTGGCGCTCGGCCAGGCCTCGATCCTTGCGCTGGTTCTGGCGCTTGCAGGCGTCTGGGGGATGGGGTGGCACATGTTGTGGCAGATGCAGCGCCTCGACATCGACGATCCGGGCGTGTGCTTGCGGTTGTTTCGGTCCAACCGGGACGCGGGCCTGATCCCCGCGCTGTTTTTCGCCGTCGCTGCACTGGTTTGATTGAACCCCGTGGCGCGAGGCTGTAACCCCGTCGGCATCCCAGTGCGGCAGCGTGGCCGAAGCAACTCATGATCCGTTCCCAGACGTTCCTGACCATCGCGGCCTTCGCCCTTGCGGGCGTCCTGGCCGTGGTCACGTCGATCCTGTTGGCCATCGCGACCGAGCGTCGGTCGGTCGAACTGGTGGAGGCGGCGCTGAACGACGGCGGCATGACCTGGGCCGAGGTCTCGGCCAACGGATTGCGCGTCTACCTGGACGGCACGGCCCCGAGCGAGGCCTCGGCCTTCCGCGCCAGTTCGCGCGCCGGGGCAATCGTGGACGCGGATCGTCTGATCACCCGGATCGAGGTCGCCCGCCGCGAGGACGTGGCACCGCCCCGCTTCTCGGTCGACATCCTGCGCGGCGCGGATGGTATCCAGGTGATCGGGCTGGTCCCGGCCGAGACCGGCATCGCCCGGATCGACGCCGCGATGGCCGTGGTCGCGGACGGGCTCGAGGTGACCAACCTGGTCGAGACGGCCGACTACCCCGTGCCGGAGAGCTGGACCGCCGCGCTGGACTACGGGTTGCGCGCGCTGCAGGAACTGCCGCGGTCCAAGGTCACGGTCTACGCCGATGCGGTCGAGGTGCAGGCCATCGCCGAAAGTGCCGAGGAGCGGACGGCGTTCCTCCGGTCGCTCGAAACCGGGCAGCCCGAGGGGGTCGAGGTCATGCTCGACATCTCTGCGCCGCGCCCGGTCATCACGCCCTTCACGCTGCGCTTCGTGATCGACGCGGCAGGCGCCCGGTTCGAGACCTGCGCCGCGGACACCGAAGCGGCTCGCACCCGCATCCTCGCCGCGGCCGAGGCGGCGGGGGCCGAGGGGCCGCTGACCTGTCAGATCGGCCTCGGCGTGCCGTCGCCGCAATGGGGTCAGGCCGTCGTCGCGGGGATCGGCGGGCTTTCGCAACTGGGCGGCGGCACGGTGGCCTTTTCCGACGCCGACGTCACGTTGATCGCCGCCCCGGGCACGGAGCAGGACAGGTTCGACCGGGTGATCGGCGAGCTGTCCGGTGTGCTGCCCGATGTCTTCTCGCTCGACGGGGTGCTGCCGGAACCCTCCGACGACACCATCAGCGCGGGCCCTGCCCGGTTGATCGCGACGCTGAACGAAGAGGGCGTGCTGACCATGCGCGGTCGCCTGCCGGATGGGCCCGTGGGCCGCTCGGTCGAGGCCTATGCCCGCGCACTTTTCGGGATGCAGACCGCGGACATTGCCACCCGCGCCGTGACCGACCTGCCGGGCGGCTGGTCGATGCGGGCGATGGCCGGGCTCGACGCCCTGTCGCAGCTCAGCGACGGAACGATGGTGCTGGAGCCGGAGACGCTGATCCTGCGCGGCCGGACGGGCAATCGCGATGCGGTCTCGGACCTGACACGGCTTCTCGCCGAGGCGCTCGGGCAGACCGCCTCGTTCGAGCTGGACGTCAACTATGTCGAGGCGCTTGATCCGGTCGCCTCGCAACCGACGCCCGAGCAATGCGTGGAGCGCATTCGCGCGATCCAGGCCGAGGGCAAGATCACTTTCGACCCCGGCTCGGTCGAGATCAACGAAAGCGCCGGCGCGATCCTCGACCGGATCGCCGGGGTGCTGCCGGACTGCCGCCATGTGCGGATGGAGATTTCCGGCCACACCGACAGCCAGGGCCGCGAAGAGATGAACCTGAACCTGAGCCAGTCGCGCGCGGATGCCGTGCTGAACGGGCTCCTGGCGCGCAACGTGCTGGTTTCCAACCTGACCGCGCAGGGCTATGGCGAAAGCCAGCCCATCGCCTCGAACGAGACCGAGGACGGGCGCGAGCAGAACCGCCGGATCGAGTTCCGGCTGCTGGCGGCCGCCGGCGACGGCATCGCGGCCGACGGGAACGAGCCCGGCGCGGGCGACGATGGGGCACAGGCAACGGGCGATGGCGGCCCCCAGCGGCCCGGGATCAACCCCGTCCCGCGGCCCGACAGCGTCGTTGAAAGAGCAGAAGCCGCGGCGGAGGCCGCACAGGAGTAGGTGCCATGAACCGGTTCGAATTCGTCTTCGCGATCGCGATCATCCTCTTCGTGGCCTTCGCCCTCGGATGGTTGGCGCACTGGCTCCTAGCGCGCTTCAACCAGGTGTCGAGCGCCGATCTCGACGAGATGGACGCCCTGGCCAAGGCGCTGCACGACGCCGAGGAGACACGCGACCAGGCCATCGCCTACCTGCAACAACGCGAAGCGGAATTGACCGGGCAGCTGAGCCAGACCGAGGCAGAACTGCGCGCCGCGATGGATGGCCTGCGCGAAGCGCGGCACGAAACGGAAGACCTGCGCCGCTACATCGAGGCCGAAGGCTTGTGACACGCCGGACAGGCCTGGTGGCAGGTCAGCCGCGCCGTGTCCAGCGCGCCAGCGCGTCCTCGTCCTCGGGCCGCGCCTCGACCCAGGCAGCGCCGGAGGCGGTGACCTCCTTCTTCCAGAAGGGCGCACGGGATTTCAGGTAATCCATCAGGAACTCGGCCCCGGCGAAGGCATCGCCCCGATGCCGGGCAGCGGTGGCGACCATCATGATCGGATCGGCTGGCTTCAAGGGCCCGTAGCGGTGCAGGATCATCGCATCCGCGAGGTTGAACCGCTCCATCGCCTGCGCGCGGATCGCGGCCAGGGCCTTTTCCGTCATGCCGGGGAAATGCTCGATCTCCATCACCTCGAGATCCCCGGTGGCGATGTCGCGGGTGATGCCCGAGAAACTGACCACGGCCCCCGCCCCTGTCACGCTCGCCGCGAAGGCGTTGAGCTCGGCCCCCATGTCGAAGGGCGCGGTCTGGACACGCACGGGCTCGGACATGGCGGATCAGCCCCCGGTCATTGGCGGGAAGAAGGCGACCTCGCGTGCGCCATCCAGGGGCGCGTCCATCTCGACCAGGTCCTGGTCGATCGCCGCGCGGATCGATCCGGTGTCGGAGAAGGCATAGGCATAGCCTTCGTCGCGCGCGCGAAGCTCTGCGATCAGATCGGCGACGGTGGCGGCCTCGGTCTCGATCTGTTCCGAGGCGGTTCCGACACGCTCGCGCAGCCAGGCGAAGTAGCGGATGTCGAGTTTCATCACGTCTCCCTCAGATGCGGCAGGGCCTTGCGGAAGTAATCGTAGCCCGTGACCAGCGTCAGCGCCGCCGCGAGCCAGAGCAGCACGAGGCCCCCGTAGGAGGTGAGCATGAGCGCGTTGTATTTCCAGATCAGCCCGACATCATCGGCGATCTCGCCCGACAGGATGCCAGACACGATCTCGCCGTTCATGCCGAAGGTCTGCACGATGAAGTAATGGTCGAAGAGGCCCCAGGCGAAGAGCATCGTGATGGCGACCATCTGGACCATGGTCTTCCATTTCGCGAGTGGCGTGACCTTGAGCGTTCCGGCCGCGTGGCCAAGGTATTCGCGCAGGCCCGAGACGAAGACCTCGCGGAAGAGAATGGCGGTGACCGGGACCAGCAGCCAGGCGGTGACGCCGTGGATGCCCAGCAGCACCGCCAGCGCGATCACCACGACGGCCTTGTCGGCGATCGGGTCGAGCATGGCACCGAAGCGGCTGATCTGGTTCCACGCGCGGGCAAGGTAGCCATCGACGTAATCGGTGAGCGAGGCACCGAGGAACAGGATCATCGCCACCCAATCGGCCCAGGGCCGCGGCAAAAGCAGGAACACCAGCGCCACCATGGGCGCGGCGATCATTCGTGCGACGGTCAGGATATTGGGCAGGGTCCAGCGCATGTGCCACGTGTAGCGCGGGCGCGCGGCAGAGGGAAGCGGGAGGCGGCAGGCCGGGCGGGGGGCACGCCCTTTCGAAAGGGCGCTTGGACGCGATGTCGAAATCGCGCGGAAAAACGCGCTTCGCAGCGCCGTCGCCCTACCCTACCCGCGGTCATGGAAGAAGTCGTAGATCTTCTGCGCCATGGCCTCGCTTACGCCCTCCACCGCCTTCAGATCGGCGAGGTTGGCGCGAGAAACGGCCTTGGCGCTTCCGAAATGTGCCAGAAGCGCACGCTTGCGCGTCGCGCCCACGCCCGGAATGTCGTCGAGCGGCGTGGCCGACACCGCCTTGGCGCGTTTGGCGCGGTGGGCGCCGATGGCGAAGCGATGCGCCTCGTCGCGCAGGCGCTGGACGAAATAGAGCACCGGGTCGTTGCGCTTCAGCGCCATGACCGGCTGGCCGGGGCGGTGGAACTCTTCCTTGCCCTGGTCGCGGTCGATGCCCTTGGCGACCCCGACGAAAGGCACGTCGTCGAGGCCCAGCTCGTCCATGATCTCCTGAACGGCGCTGACCTGCCCCGCGCCGCCGTCGATCAGCAGCAGGTCCGGCCAGGCCTCGGTCTCGCGGTCGGGGTCTTCCTTGAGCAGGCGCTGGAAGCGGCGGGTCAGCACCTCCTTCATCATGCCGAAATCGTCGCCGGGTGTCAGGCTGTCGCCGCGGATGTTGAACTTGCGGTACTGCGATTTCAGGAAACCGTCGGGGCCCGCCACGATCATCGCGCCCACCGCATGCGCGCCCTGGATGTGGGAGTTGTCGTAGACCTCGACCCGGCGGGGCGGCGCATCGAGGTCGAAGGCCTCGGCCAGCCCGCCGAGCAGCTTGGTCTGCGCCTGCCCCTCGGCCATGCTGCGTGCAAGGCTTTCGCGCGCGTTCCTCAGTGCGCTGTCGACCAGCTCGGCCTTTTCGCCGCGCCGGGGGACGAGAAGCTCGACCTTGCGGCCGAGTTTCTGGGACAGGGCATCGGCCATCAGGTCGGGGTTCTCGACCGGGTGCGACAGCAGGATCTGCCGCGGCGGGTCCTTCTGGTCGTAGAACTGGCCGAGGAAGGCCTCGAGCACCTCGGGCTCGTCGATGTCGGCGCCGACGCGGGGGTAGTAATCCTTGTTGCCCCAGTTCTGGTTGGCGCGGATGAAGAAGACCTGCACGCAGGCCTGCCCGCCCTCCATGTGCAAGGCGATCACGTCGGCCTCGGTCACGCCGCGGGGGTTGATCCCCTGCGTCGACTGCACGTTGGTCAGCGCGCGGATGCGGTCGCGCAGCGCGGCGGCGCGTTCGAATTCCATCGCCTCCGACGCCTCGGCCATGTCGCGCGCAAGCTGCGCCTGCAGGTCGGTCGTGTCGCCCTTGAGGAAACGCACGGCGTCAGCGACGGACGCGGCATAGTCGCTTTCGGAGATGTAGCCGACGCAAGGCGCCGAGCAGCGCTTGATCTGGTAGAGCAGGCAGGGCCGCGTGCGGCTTTCGAAGGTCGCATCGGTGCAATTGCGCAGCAGGAACACCTTCTGAAGCTGGTTCAGGGTGCGGTTGACAGCGCCCGCGCTGGCGAAGGGACCGAAATACGCGCCCTTTTCCTTTTTCGCGCCCCGGTGCTTCTTGAGCTGGGGAAAGGGATGCTCGCCGCTGACGAGGATGTTGGGAAAGCTCTTGTCGTCGCGCAGAAGCACGTTGTAGCGCGGCTTGAGCTGCTTGATGAGGTTCTGCTCGAGCAGCAGCGCCTCTGTCTCGGTCCGCGTCGTGAGGAACATCATCGAAGCGGTTTCGCGGATCATCCGCGCGATGCGCGGCGCGTGCCCGGTCGGCTTCGCGTAATTCGAGACACGCTTCTTCAGCGCGCGTGCCTTGCCGACGTAGAGAACACGGGATTGGGCATCGAGCATGCGATAGACGCCCGGCGAATTGTCGAGCGTGCGGAGGTAGCCATGGATGACGTCGTGGCCTGTCCGGGGGGACGATTCAGTGGTCTCGGGCATGGTGTCGGCGGGCTCCGCGATTCCCTTGTTGGCTGCAACGGAAATCGGGTTTGATCAAGAGGCCAGCTTTCCACGGATCCTGTGGATAAGCTTGCGGAAAAATCCGGGGGCATCGGGATTTTTCCTTGTCTTGAGGCCGGTTCTGCGAATTGCCTAATTTTTGGGCGATATCTCAAGTCACTGGAATTGCTCAATGTTTTTTTCGTTTCTAAGATCTGTCGCGGAGCTGTTACCCAACGTTTACAAAAGCTTCGCGAAACGTGGTCCGGTGGAAAAGTTAATTCTCGCCCGGGAATGACGCCTCACTCGACGCCGAGGACGTCCGGCGTTTCCCAGGCCAGATGCTGCCCCCCGTCCACGCAGATCAGCTGCCCCGTGACAGCCCTTGCGGTCAGCAGGTAGCGGAGTGCATCGCAGATCCCTTCGGCGTCGGCCCCCCGCCCCAGAACCGTTGCGGCCCTCTGGCGCGCGAAGTGGCTGTCGGACTGGCGCGCGCCCTGCAGGGTCGGCCCAGGGCCGATCGCGTTCACCCGGACATGCGGGGCAAGGGCCTGCGCCGCGGTGCGGGTAAAGGCCCAGAGGCCCATCTTGGCGATGGTGTAGGTCATGAACTCGGGCGTCAGCTTGCGGACGCGCTGGTCGATCATGTTGACGACAAGGCCCCGCGCCAGCGGCTCGCCCTTCTCGTCCGCATCGGCCTGCGGCACCTGTGCTGCCAGCGCCTGCGTCAGGACGAAGGGCGCGCGCAGGTTCGACTCGAGGTGGCGGTCCCAGCTTTCGCGGGTGGCGCTTGCGATGGTGTCGTATTCGAAGATCGAGGCGTTGTTGACAAGCACGGTGAGTGGCTGGCCCAGCGCCTCGGCCGCGCGGGGCAGAAGCGTCTGCGTCTCGGCCTCGACCGTCAGGTCGGCCTGAAGCGTCACCGCGGCGCGGCCCAGCGCGCGGATCTCGGTCGCGGTCTCTTCGGCGGCGTCGGCACTGCCGGCGTAATGGACGGCGACATCATGGCCCTGCCGCGCCAGTTCCAGCGCCATGGCACGGCCGAGGCGCTTTGCGGCGCCGGTCACGAGTGCGGTCATCGGGATCGATCCTCAGGCAAGCACGAGCAGGAGATAGGCGAGATAGAGCGCGGTGAAGATCACGCCAACCAACCGGCCCATCGACCAGCGCAGGAAGACGAAGGGCGCCAGCGCGAGCGAGGCGGCGAGCATGACCCAGATATCGAAATGAAGGATCTCGGGATCGACCGGGATCGGACCGACAAGGGCCGCGATCCCGATGATGGCGAGCAGGTTGAACATGTTCGACCCGATCACGTTGCCCAGCGCCACGTCGGAATGACGGCGCAGCGCGGCCATGACCGTGGTCGCCAGTTCCGGCAGCGAGGTGCCGATGGCGACCAGCGTCAGGCCGATGACCGTGTCGCTGACACCATAGGCCTGGGCGATGGCGACGGAACTGTCGACAAGAAGGTCGGCCCCGAGCGGCAGGCCGATCAGGCCCAGCGCGAGGTAAAGGCCGATCTTCCACCAGGGCATCTCGGGGTCGGCCTCTTCCAGCGCCTCCTCCTCGGGCACGGGGGCGCCGTTGGTTGCCTTGCGATGGGCATGCGCGGCGCGCGCGGCGTCGAAGAGGATCGCGCCCAGGACGGCCAGCAGGACAAGGCCACTGACCCAGGTGAAGGGGCCGGTGAAGGCGAGAAGCGTGAACAGCAGCGAGCCGCCGATCATGAAGAGGTAGGTCCGGCGCGTGTCGCTTCCCGCGGCAAGACCGAACAACAGGGCAGGCACGCCAAGGATCAGGAACACGTTCGCGGTGTTCGATCCGACCACGTTGCCGAGCGCCAGGCCCGGAACACCGTCGAGCACCGCCTTGATCGAGATGAGCAGCTCCGGCGCGGAGGTGCCGAAGGCCACGATCGTCAGGCTGACGATGAGCGCGGGGATGCCGAGGCGAAGGCTGAGGGTGACCGCGCCCTTGACCAGAACATCGCCGGCCAGAAGCAGGATGATCAGCCCGAGGCTGGCGTAAAGAAATTCCGCGATCACGCCGTCAGCCCTGCCTGTCCCTGCACGTCCGGCAGGGGCCGCCCCGCAGGTTGTAGCGCCCGCATTCGGGGCAGAGGCTCGGTTTCGGCAAGTTGCCCTTGCGATCCGACCGCTTGCCGATGCCGGGGATGCGCAGGCGCCCGAACATGGCGAGCACCGCCAT
Source organism: Rhodobacterales bacterium HKCCSP123 (assembly GCA_015689745.1). GTDB lineage: Bacteria > Pseudomonadota > Alphaproteobacteria > Rhodobacterales > Rhodobacteraceae > Roseicyclus. The sequence goes on from WVSO01000001.1 coordinate 20,048, forward strand.
GAAGACCAGGAAAAGGGTGACGACCTTCAGCATCACGACAGACCGAACCGCGACCAGTGGGCGCGGTCCTCGATCCCGGCGGTCAGTTCCGCGCCAAGGCTGGCGCCGAACCTCTGGAAAAGACTGCGCCTGGGACCGTAGCTGGCGAAGCGTGCCTTGTCGCCATAGAGCGCCTTCATCTTCGGCACGATATGGGCGATGCCGTCGGCGAGGCCGAGGTCGATGCCGCGCTGGCACACCCAGAACTCGCCGGAAAAGAGGTCTTCGCCCTGCGCGAGGCGCGCGCCGCGGCGGGCCTTCACATGGGCGATGAAACTTTCGTGGATCTGGGCCTGGATGCCCTTCAGCCGCTCGACATCCTCGGGCCGCTCGGGGCGGAACGGGTCGAGCATCGACTTGTCCTTGCCCGCGGTATGCACGCGCCGCTCGATTCCGAGCCGCGCGATGGCCTCGTGCAGGCCGAAGCTGGCCGATATGACGCCGATCGATCCGACGATGGAACTGTCGTCGAGCCAGATGTCGTCCGCGGCGCAGGCGAGCCAGTAGCCGCCCGAGGCGGCCACGTCCTCGACGAAGGCATGGACGGGCAGCTTCTTCTCCTCGGCCAGGCGCCGGATGCGCGCGGCGATGAGCGAGGATTGCGCGGGGCTGCCGCCCGGGGAATTGATGACAAGGGCCACAGCGGCGGGCTTGCCGCGGGAAAACGCGCGTTCGATCACCGGGGCCAGCGACACGTCGGAGAGGGTTCCGCCCCGGACGGAGGCGGCGATCACGCCGTTCAGGCGAATGACCGCGACGGTCGGGTCCTTGGCGATGAAGGGGATGAAACGCTTCATGGGGCGCGATGTAGAGTGCGGCTTGGCCGGGAACAAGGCGGGCACCGTTTATTCGCGGCCCTGTGCCCTCGCGGCATCGCGGGCCGGAAACGGGAGTGCGCCGACGTCGTCGTCGCCCCGGGCGCGCCGCTGACGCGGCGCTGGGCGAATTTTCATGCGAAAATTCGGGGGGCTCTGCCTCCGTCGCGTCCCGCGACTCCCCCAAGGCTGTATCGGCGAGGATGACGCACCGGCCTATTGCGCGGTCCAGCCGCCATCGACCGGGATGGCCGTGCCGGTGACGTTATGGGCGATGGGGGCGCAGAGCCAGAGGGCGAGCGCCCCGATCTCGGAGGGGTCGGACATGCGGCGGGAGGGCTGCTTCTCGGACAGCAGGTCGGCGATCCCCGCGGCGCGATCCCCACCGTGGTCCCGCGCGCGGGCCTCGACCTGGGGGGTGAGGATGGCGGTTTCGGTCCAGCCGGGGCAGATGCAGTTGACGGTGACGCCGCCCTTTTCGCGGTCGCCGGCAGAGGCGTATTCGAGGGCGGCGACCTTCGAGAGGCCGATCAGCCCATGCTTCGCGGCGACATATGGCGCCTTGTCCTTCGAGGCGACGAGCCCGTGGACCGAGGCGATGTTGACGACACGGCCATAGCCGCGCTCTGCCATCAGCGGCATGGCCGCCTGCATCGTGTGGAAGGCGGCGGACAGGTTGATCGCGATGATCCGGTCCCAAGCCTCGCGCGGCATGTCCCTGAGGGGTGCGGTGTGCTGGATGCCCGCGTTGTTGACGAGTATGTCGGCCCCACCCCAGGCGGCGACGGCCTGCATCAGCCCGGCGATGCGCTCGGGCGTCTCGAGGTTGCCGGGGAAGAACTCGGCTTGCGGGCTGCCCATGTCCCTGAGCCGTGTACAGACCTCCTCGATCTGCGCGTCACCTGCAAGGCCGTGAACCGCGATGCGGGCGCCGGCACGGGCAAGCGCCTCGGCGATCGCGAGGCCGATGCCCTGCACGGAGCCGGTGACGAGAGCGGTCCTGCCGGTCAGGTCGGTCATGGCCTGTCCTCCTTCAGCATCTGGCGCAGCTCGGTCTTCAGGACCTTGCCGTAGTTGTTCTTGGGCAGCTCGGGCAGCGCGACATAGGACTTGGGCCGCTTGAAGCGGGCGAGTTCGGACAGAACATGCGCGTCGAGGGCTGCGGGGTCGAGTGTGTGTCCGGGGGCGGCGACGACGAAGGCCACGACATCCTCGCCCCATTCCGCCGATGGGCGACCGACGACGGAGACCTCGTGGACGGACGCGTGGGTCAGCAACACCTCCTCGACCTCGCGGGGGTAGATGTTGGTGCCGCCCGAGATGATCACGTCCTTGGAGCGGTCGGCAAGGGTGAGATAGCCGTCGGGGTCGAGATGGCCCATGTCGCCGGTCATGAGCCAGCCGTCCCTGAGGGTCTTCTCGGTCGCTTCTGGGTTTCGCCAATAGCCGGGCATGACCGGTGCGCCGCGCACCATGATCTCGCCGATCTCGCCGGGAGGACCTGGACGGCCCTCGGTGTCGCCGATTGCGACCTCGACGAGGGACTGGGCCCGCCCGACCGAGGCGAGCCGCGCGCGCCAGTTCGGGTGGGCGCGATCCGCCACATCGGCGCGGGAGAGTGCCGTTATGGCCATGGGGCACTCGCCCTGCCCGTAGATCTGGACGAATTTCGGGCCGAACCAGTCCACGGCCTCCTCGATGTCGGCGCGGTACATGGGACCGCCGCCGTAGACGATGGTCTTGATCCCGTCGCCCCGGCTGCCCCCGGCCTTGGCAGCATCGGTCAGGCGGCGGACCATGGTGGGGGCCATGAACATCGAGGTGGGTCCCAGACCGGCCGAGAGCGCCAGCACTTCGGCGGCGTCGAACCCGCCCGACGGGGGCACGAGGTGACGCGCGGCCATGCGGACATGGATCGGCGCGTAGATGCCGGCGCCGTGGCTCATGGGCGCGGCATAGAGGGCGGCGTCTGCGGGGCGACCGGATCGACGTCGATGGGGTAGCAGGCCGAGGTGGCCGCGATCATGCCATGGGTGATCTGGACGCCCTTGGGCTTTCCGGTCGTGCCGGAGGTGTAGAAGAGCCAGGCGAGATCGGTGGCGCGGCGGTCAGCGACCGGCATGGGCGGGACGTCGGCAAGGGCGGCGAAGGTGTCGGAATGCAGCTCGGTCAGAGGAAGGTGCGTCTGCGCGGTCAGCGCGGCCGTCAGGTCGGCACTGGCAAAGGCGCGGGTGGCTCCGCTGTTCTCGAGGATGAAGGCCGCCTCCCTCGGGTGCAGCTTGGCGTTGATCGGAACGGCGACGGCACCCGCGGTCCAGATGCCGAACAGGGCGACCAGGTAGTCGGGGCAGTTCCTGGCGAAGATGGCGATGCGGTCGCCGGGTGCGATGCCCAGCCCCGCGAGCGAGGCCGCAAGGCCCGCTGCACGGGCGTGGAAGCCGGCGTAATCGGCCACGACCTCGGCACCCAGCATGAGGGCGGGGCTGTCGCCTGCGACACGGGCGGTGCGGGCCAGCCAATGGGCGATGTTCATGACCAATGCCTCCCTTTCCCGAAGCAGTGTTCCGCGCCGATCGCCCAGGCGCAAGGGGGCGCTGGTCGTCGGTCGGAGGGGACGCTAGTCTCGTTCGAAGCGACGTGAGCGGGAGGCGGGCATGGCCCATGACATCGTGATCCTCGGGGTGTTCGTGGCCGATGCGGCCTTCCGCTGCACGCGGCTGCCGAAGCTGGGCGAAACCCTGATCGGCACGGGCTTCACGCTGGGACCGGGCGGCAAGGGCTCGAACCAGGCCGTCGCGGCGGCAAGGGTGGGCGGCGATGTGGGCTTTCTCGCGCGGATCGGGGCCGACACCTTCGGCGACATGGGGATGGCGACCTGGGCCGAGGCGGGGGTCATCCCCCTGGTGATCCGGGACGAGCGGCGCGCGACCGGCGCGGCGGGCATCTTCATCGAGGAGACCGAAGGGAAGAACGCGATCATCATAAGCCCCGGCGCGGCTGCGGCGATCACCATTGCGGACGTCGAGGCACGGGCGGAGGAGATCGCCGGGGCCAAGGTTGCGGTGACGCAGCTGGAGCAGCCGGTGGAGGTCGCGGAGCGGTTCCTGCGCATCGCCTCGGGGGCCGGGGTCACGACGGTGTTCAACCCGGCGCCGGCAGCGGCGCTGCCCGAAGGGACGCTGGCGCTTTGCGACTATGTCACACCGAACGAGGCGGAGGCGGAGGCGCTGACCGGGATCGCGGTGACGGATCGGCAAAGCGCGACACGCGCCGCAGAGGCGCTTCTGGCGCTCGGAGTGCGACAGGGCGCGATCGTGACGCTGGGGGGCGACGGGGCGCTTGTGCTCGACGCGGACGGCGCGCGGCATGTCCCGGCGATGGCGGCGGGGCCGGTCATCGACACGACGGGCGCGGGCGATGCCTTCAACGGCGGCTTTGCCTGTGCCCTTGCCGAGGGACGGGCCATCGATGATGCGCTGCGCTTCGCGACGGCGGTTGCGGCCCTCTCGGTCACGAAGCATGGCACGGCGGCCTCGATGCCGACCCGGACCGAGGTCGAGGCGCTTCTGGCGCGTTAGCCAGACCGGGCGAGGGACGGTCGGCTCAGGCCATGCGTATTTGGGGAAAGATGAAGGGCTGACGGCCGGGTCAGAGGGCGCTCAGCCCGAGGTTGGCAAGGCCCTTGCGCGCGGCCGCGTGGTGAGACTTCGGCAGGAGATCGAAGAAGCGGTCGCGGATACCGGGCCATTGCGGCGCGGCCTCGAGGAAGCGGCAGCGGTGGTAATGAAGGATCCGGGCGTCCGGCGTCTGCTCGATGCTGCTGCCTCGGTGCGACAGGGAATAGTTCCAGCTCTCGTCGAGGACATGCGCCGTATAACCGAAGCGCGCCATGGTCAGCGGGAGGGTGATCTGGTCCAGCCAGGGGCGCTTGTTGGCGATGGCGCAATTGTGGTCGAAGTCGAGCGCGGTCTCGAGCCAGTGGTCGGCGAAGCGCTTGCCGTCGGGGCCCGGCGTATCCGACATCGCCACGAGGCCTGCATTGAAATACGGGACATGCTCGGGCCGTTTGCCGCGCAGAAGGGTCACGCGTGCGTCCGGCATGGGAAGGCCGAAATGGGCATAGGCGCGTACCCAGCGTTCGTCGGGACCCCAGGTTGGGCGGCCCTCCGGCGCGGCCGCGACATGATCCCCGGGCAAATCCGAAAGCGCTGTCAACGGGTTAAGGCAGATCATGTCGGTGTCGAGGAAGATCTGACGCCCGGGGCCGCGGCAGTCGGTGGCGGCCACGATCTTGTTGCCGTGGGGGTAGGGCTTGGCCCAGGCAGGCGGCTCGGGCAGGGGGCGGAGATCGACGCCGGCGGCCCGGTAGATGGACTTCGTGACCTTTCCGACCCGGGGAAGCCAGTCGGCCGCCGCGTAGGCATAGAGATGGACACCCTCCTGTCCCGCGTGGGCCTGCGCGAGACTCGCGGCGAGGAGCCAGGATTGCCACTCGAGCCGTTCGCCGTCGGCGACAAAGAAGATATGCGTGTCACTCATTACTACCGGAACCGTAACCTGGTCTTTCGGGAAGGATGCCCGCAATCGCGCGGCCTGGCCAGATCAGACCTCGAGATCGGCGACGAATATCCCCGCGTGACCGCCCTTGCAGGACGCCACCAGCATTGCGCCCGCGCGGAGGTGTTCCGGATGGCGTTCATAGGCGAGATGCGCCTCGCGATCGGTGAAGCTGACCTCGAAGCCATAGGCATAGCGCTGGGATTTGCCCTCGAAATCGCGGTTCGGGCCGTGGGCGAAGCCCGAAGCGCCGGGAAGGGACGCGCAGACCTCGGCGAGGATCGGCATGGCGGCCTGAACCTGTTCGAGGCCCGCCTGGCCGTCGGGCTCCATCAGGACGACGTGGATCAGCATGACCTTACCCTTCGATTAGGATGGCGCGGAAGTCGTTGACATTTGTGAGCGTCGGACCGGGCACCACCTGCCGGTTGATCTTGTAGAAGAAAGTGTGGGCATCGTTGGTGGCAAGCGCCTGTGCCGGATCGACGCCCGCCTCCTTCGCGCGGGGCAGCGTATCCGGGCCGATGACCGCACCTGCGACCTCGGCCGCGCCATCGACGCCGTCGGTGTCGCAGGCGATGGCATGGATACCCGGCGCAGCCTCAAGCGCGAGGGCGAGGGCAAGCGCGTATTCCGCATTGGGGCCGCCCACGCCGTCGCCGCGGCGGGTCACGGTCAGCTCTCCGCCCGACAGGATGACGCGCGGTCCGGTGGCGATGCGGGCCATTGCGGCATGATCGGCGGCGACCTCGCGTGCCTCGCCCTCGATCGCGTCTCCGAGGATGTCGACGTTGTAGCCATGCGCCCGCGCCAGCTCCGCGGCGGCGGCGAGCGATTGGGCGGGAGCCGCGTAGATCACGTTTTCCACCCGCGACAGGCGCGGGTCATCGGGGCGGACGGGATCACCGCCGGCGTCCAGGAAGGCCTTGATCGAGGCCGGTGGCGTGACACGCCACTTGTCGAGCGCGGCCAATGCGCGGGCGGCGCTGCCGTCATGGCCGACGGTGGGTCCGGAAGCGATGTCGCCCGGATCGTCGCCCGGTACGTCCGAGATGAGCAGCGCGAGCATCCGCGCCGGGTAGGCGGCGGCGGCAAGACGGCCGCCCTTGACCGCCGAGATTTCCTTGCGGATACCGTTGATCGTTCCGATGGGCGCCCCCGAGGAAAGCAAGGCCTGGGTCAACGCCTGCTTCTCGTCCAGCGTGATGCCGTCCGCCGGCGCACAGAGCAGCGCCGAGCCGCCGCCCGAGATCAGCGCAAGGACGAAATCCCCCTCGTCCAGCGTTGCGAGCAGGTCGAGCATGCGGCGCGTCGCCCGGACGCCTGCCATGTCGGGAACGGGATGCGCCGCCTCGACGATCTCTATGCCGCGGCAAGGCCGGGCATACCCGTAGCGCGTGATGACAAGCCCCTCGCAGGGGCCCCATGCGGCCTCGACCGCCTCGGCCATGCGGGCGCTGGCCTTTCCGGCCCCGATCACGACGACACGGCCGGCGGGCTTCGGTGGAAGAGCCGCGGCGAGGCTTTGCATCGGGTCGGCAACGGCCACGGCTCGGTCGAACATCGCGCGGAGCAAGTCGGGTGGTGTCACGTGGCTTCCCCGGTGCTGGAGGTGCGGGCGATCAGGCGAACAGGCATGCGCATTTCGGGCTCCGGGCGCTTTCCCTCGACCATCCAGGCCAGGAGCCGGGTGGCGGTGTCCTGCGCGAACTGCGCGATATCGCAGGAGACGGAGGAAAGCTGAGGCCAGCTTTGCGCGGCCTCTTCGATATCGTCGAAGCCGACGACTCGGAACTCGGTGCCAACCGGGCGCCCGGCGCGCGCGAAACCCGCGATCAGGCCAAGCGCCACGAGGTCGTTGAAACAGACGGCGGCGTCGATCTCCGGGTGCTCGGCGATCAGGGTCTCGGCCATTTCCATGCCGAAGGCACGGGAGGATTTGCCGTGTAGCGCGACTTGCTCGAGGCCCTCCTTCCTGAGGACCTCGCGCCAGCCGGACTTGCGCTCACGCGTGATGGCGCGGCCAGGCAAGCCGCCGACGAAGGCGACATTCTGCGCGCCCTTCTGAAGAAGGTGTTGCGTGGCCCTGGCGCTGCCGGTGGCATAGTCGAAGCTCGAGAAGGGGAAGAGGTCGGTGCGCTCATCACCCTGCCTCAACACCTGCATCACGGGCAGCCCGCGGCGCGCCAGTTGGTCGAAGGTGTCGCGCGCCTCGCCATAGGCGGGCGAGATGACCATTGCAGAGACGCCGTGCTCGATCATGGAGCCGACAAGCTTCGCCTGCAATTCGACATCCTCGTCGGAATTGGCGATCACGGTTGCATAGCCCTCGGCCGCCAGCGCCATCTGCAGCGAGGTCGCGAACTCGGTGAAGAACGGGTTGCGCAGGTCGTTGATGACAAGGCCGACAAGCCCGACCGAGGACGAGCGCAGGTTCGCCGCGGCGCGGTTGTAGATATAGCCGATCTCGCCCATCGCCTTTTCCACGGCGGCGCGCGTTTCGTCCCGGACCTGCCTCGATCCCTGAAGGACGAGGGACACGGTGGATTTCGACACGCCCGCGCGGGCGGCGACATCCATGATGGTCGGACGACGGTTCATGGCGACCTTGTTAGCCGCCGATCCCGTGCATGGCCAGAAGGCTCCGCATCCGCGCCTCGGCAAGATCGGGGCGTGTCAGAAGCCGGGCCTTGTCGGCGAGGCGGTAGACCTCGGCGTAATGGCTGATCTCGCGCGAGGACTGGAATCCGCCCGGCATGATGAAATGCGTCTGCGTTCCGTTCAGCCAGCTCAGGAAGGCGATGCCCGCCTTGTAGTACTGCGTGGGCGCCTTGAAGATCTCGCGGCTGAGCGGGACGGTCGGGGCCAAGAGCGCGTGATAGGTGTCGCTCTCGCCCTTCGCCAGCGCCTCGAGGGCCTGGGCAGCGGCGGGAGCTATGGCGGCGAAGATGCCGAGAAGCGCGTGGGAATGGTGGGTGCCGTCACCCTCGATCAGGGCGGCGTAGTTGAAATCGTCGCCTGTATAAAGGCGAACGCCCTCGGGCAGCTTCGCGCGGAACCCTTCCTCGTGCGACTGGTCGAGCAGGCTGATCTTGATGCCGTCGACCTGTGCCGCGTGACGCGTGATCAGGTCGAGGACGATGCCATTCGCCGCCTCGACATCCCTTGCACCCCAGTATCCCGTAAGGGCGGGGTCGAACATGGCGCCAAGCCAGTGCAGGATCACGGGCTCGCGAGATTCTTCTATAAGAGTGTCGTAGACGCGGGCGTAGTCCTCCGGCCCGGCGCCGATCGCGGGAAGGGCGCGGGTCGCCATGAGGATGATCTGCCCGCCCGCGGCCTCGATCGCCTGCATCTGGGTGCGGTAGGCGTCGATGATCGCCTCGACACTGGTCAACTCGTCGAGGGCTTTGTGATCGGTCCCCGCCCCGCAGGCGACGCGGGGCTTCATCGGGTGGGCCTTTGCCTCGCGCATGGTGCGCTCGATCAGTTCCTTCGCGGTCGCCCAATCCACCCCCATGCCGCGCTGCGCGGTGTCCATCGCCTCGGCGAGGCCAAGGCCCTGGTCCCAGAGCGTGTGGCGGAAGGCGAGCGTCGCGTCCCAATCGACGGCGGGGCGACCCTGCCACGGGTCGCGCTCGGCCAGAGGGTCGGAAATGACATGGGCGGCGGCAAAGGCCGTGCGGGTCAGTGGCACGGCGGGCGCGCGCGGGGTCAGGGGATCGCCCGCAAGGCGGTAGTCTTGAAGCGTTCCGGCGTAAGTCGGCAGCAGCACGTCAGGCCCTCGCATCTTCGCGGATCATGTCGGCGGCTTTCTCGCCGATCATGATCGCCGCGGCATTGGTGTTGGACGAAATCACCTTCGGCATGATCGAGTTGTCCACGACGCGCAGGCGCTCGATGCCGTTCAGGCGCAGGCGCGTATCCACCACCGCGGCCGGGTCGCTGCCCATCTGGCAGGTGCCCGCGCAATGGTGCGACGTCTTCGAGTGTTCGCAGATGAAGTCGTAATATTCCTCGTCGGTCTTCACGTCCGGACCCGGCAGGCGCTCGGCCAGCACGTATTTTGACAGCGGCCCCTGCGCCATGATCTCCTGCGTCAACTTCAGGCCGCGGATCGACATCTCGCGGTCTTGTGGATCGGACAGGTAGTTCGGGTCGATCAGCGGGGCCGCGGCGGGGTCGGAGGAGGCGAGCCGCACCGTCCCCCGCGACCGCGGGCGCAAGTAGCAGGAATTCAGCGTCACCCCGCCCTGCGGCATGACCGCGACGCCCTTCTCGATCCCGGTGCCCAGCCCGAGGTGGAACTGGATATCGGGCGAACGCGCGTTCGGGTCGGCGTACCAGAATCCACCCGTCTCGAAGAGCGACGAGGCAACCGGCCCCTTCCGCGTCAGCAGGTATTGGAGGCCGGCCAGCACGGCCATGTGAGGCTTGGCATAGCGGTCGTAGCTGTAGGGACCCCTCAGTTCGGAGATGCAGTAGAGGTCGAGGTGATCCTGCAGGTTCTCGCCCACCTGCGGCTGGTCTAGAACCACGTCGATGCCGAGCGCGTGCAGATGATCCGCAGGGCCGATGCCCGACAGCTGCAACAGCCGTGGCGAGCCGATGGCACCGCCACTGAGCAACACCTCCTGCGCGGCGGTCAGGCGGGTGCCGTCGGTCAGCTCCACCCCGGTAGCGCGCCCGCCTTCGACCGTGATCCGCCGCACCTGCGCGCCGGTGCGGACGGTCAGGTTCGGGCGGCCCTCGTTCGGGGCGACATAGGCCATCGCGGCGGACGACCGACGCGCATTGCGCTGCGTCAGCTGGTAGTAGCAGACGCCGTCCTGCATCTCGCCGTTGATGTCCATATTGCGGGGGATGCCGAGCTGTGCCGCAGCCTCGAAATAGGCCTCGCAGATCGGCAGGGGTGCGATGGGCTGCGAGACGCCGAGCGGGCCGCCCTTGCCGTGGTAGCGGTTGTCGTAAGTGTCGTTGTCCTCGGCCTTGCGGAACCAGGGCAGCACATCCTCGTAGGACCAGCCGTCGCAGCCCATCTGCCGCCATTCGTCGTAATCCTGCGCGTTCCCGCGCGTGTAGATCTGCGCGTTCAGGGACGAGCCGCCGCCGATCACCTTGCCTTGCGTGTAGTTGAAGACGCGGTTCTTCATGTGGCGTTGGGGCACGGTCTCCCACCCCCAGGACCCCAGCCCCTTGGTCATCTTCGCAAAACCCGCGGGCAGGTGGTAAAGCGGGTTGCGGTCGCGGCCCCCGGCCTCGAGCAGGAGAACGGTGGCCGCCGGGTCTTCGCTGAGGCGCCCGGCCAGCACGCACCCGGCGCTGCCGCCGCCGATGATGATGTAGTCGAAACCTTCGGCCATGGTTGTCCCCTAAAGCCGGTGGATGGAAAGCCCGCCATCGACGGGGATCACGGCCCCGGTGGCAAAGGCGAAATCGCCGCTGGCGAGCGGCAGGATGGTTCTTGCGATATCGTCAGGCGTGCCCCAGCGGCGCGCGGGCACAAGGCCGTCGGCGATGCGTTGGTCGTAGCGATCGGCGACGGGGGCCGTCATGGGCGTTTCGATGATGCCGGGGCGGATGTCGTACACACCGATGTTCTCTGCGGCGAGGCGGGCGGCGAAGGCCTGTGCCATCATCGCGGCCCCGGCCTTGGAGATGCAGTATTCCGCGCGGTCGGGCGAGACCATCGTGGCGCTGACCGAGGTGATGAAGCTGATCGAGCGGTAGGGAGCGGGTGGAAGGGCAAGCATCCGGCGGGCGACTTCTTGTGCAAGAAAGAACGCGCCGCGCAGGTTCACGTCGATGCAGCGGTCGAAGCTGTCGGGCGACATTTCGAGCAGGTCGCCGCGCCGCATCGCGGGGACGCCCGCGTTGGAAATGAGCGTGGTGACGGGGCCTGTCGCGTCCAGCAACGCGGGGATGCCGGACAGGTCGGACAGGTCGTGCCGGTGGTAGGTCGCGCCGGGCATCGCGGCCAGGGCCGCCTCGACGGCGGGGGCCTCGGGCGGCTGTTCGGCGGCCAGCACCACCTGCCAGCCCGCACCATGCAACGCCTGCGCGATGCCAAGGCCGATGCCCTGTTGCCCGCCAGTGATCAGAGCGCGGTTCATGCCACCTCCTGCGCGATGCGGTCGGCCTGCCTCAGCGCCAGCGCCGCGATGGTGAGCGACGGGTTCACCGCAGCCGAGGTCGGCAGAAGCGAGGCGTCGCAGATCCAGAGATTCGGGTGATCGTGGCAGCGCCCGAACGGGTCGGTGACGCTGGTCGCGGGGTTCTCGCCCAGCCGCGCCGTGCCGCATTGATGCGAGGGCGTGGACCGGTCGAAGGCTTTCGACAAGAGCACAGGGAAGCCCGCCCGGCGCAGCGCGCCCTTGAGCCTGGCGACAAGCGCCAGGTGCGCCTCCCAATTCGAGCGGCGCCAGTCCAGCACGATGTCGTCGCCGCGAAGGGTCACGCGGCTGTCGGGCTGCGGCAGGTCCTCGGACATGACGTAGAAGTCGATGGCGCGACCCGCGATCAGCCTTGCCACCGGCCCCGGCAGCCCCGTTTGCGCGGCAAGGATCGGGGCCGAGACGCGGCCGAGAAGCTGGATGTTGCCCAAGGGCTCGCCCTGCGGCCCGCCGGTCAGGTACCAGTCGTTCAGCATCAGGGTTTTCTGGTAGACCGATCCGTTCCGCCGCGGCGACAGCGCCAGCAAGGCCGAGGCGTTGTGGTTCATGAAGTTCCGCCCCACCTGGTCGGAGCGGTTGGCAAGGCCGTTGGGGTGCGCCTCATCCGCCGAGCGCAGCAACAGCGCGGCGGTGTGGACCGCCCCCGCGGCCAGCACGATGCGCGGCGCGGTGAACCGGCCCTTGTCGGTCGACACGCCGGTCACGCGGTCGCCCTCGGCCTCGAGCCGCTGGACCCTCACGCCGGTTTGAAGCCGCACGTTCGGGTGCTGCAACGCGAGCGTCAGCGCGGCGGTTTCGGCATCCAGCTTGCCGCCCGTGGTATCCGGGAAGGCATCCCAAGGCGTTTGCGCACGGGCGAGCCAACGGTCGATGTCCACGGCGAGCGGCAGCGGCGCGGGGTGGAGGCCCGCAGCGCGCAAGCGGCGGTCGAGATCGGCGATGGCGGGTTCGTGCGGCACGGGCGGAAAGGGGAAGTTCGCCGCGCGCGGCGGATCGGTCGGGTCGACGCCCCCCTGCCCCCGGACCTGGTAGAGCGCCTCGGCGCGGTCATACCAGGGCGCGAGCGTATCATAGGGAAAGGGCCAGCCGGGGGTGGTGCCGCCGATGTGGCGGATCGGGGCGAAATCGGCCTCGCGGTAACGGATCATCACCGCGCCGTAGAACTTGGAATTGCCGCCGACGAAGGCGTAATTGCCGGGGTTGAAGCGGGTGCCCTCGGGTGTCAGCCATGTCTCGGCGGGGCGGAAATGGCCGCGGGCGAAGATGGCGGAGGGGTCGCGCGCCTCCGCGCAATCCTCCAGCCGCTGCCCTCGTTCGAGGATCAGGATGCGCAGCCCCGTGGGCGCAAGCCCAGCGGCCAGCGTCGCGCCCCCCATGCCGGAGCCGACAATGATGACATCGGCGTCGCTCATCCGATCCTCCCTTGGTGGAACAATAGCTATTGGATCGTTCCAAATCCAGCCCGAAAAGAAACCCGCGACCATGCCGGGGCGCGGGTTTCCGTGTCAGCCGATCCGCTCTTCCGTCTTCGGGTCGAAGAGCACGGCCTTGTCCATGTTCACCGCGAACTCGAAGGGCTGTCCCGGGTGCACGTCGGCGTCGGCCCGCATCCGCGCGATGCAATCCTTGCCCGACAGCGTCATGGTCACGAACGTGTCCGCGCCCGCCGGCTCGGTGACGGTCACGCCATTGGTGAAGCCCTGGATGTTGCGCGCGTTGCGGTCCGCCCCTTCCGGGTCGGTGATCGCCTCGGGACGGATGCCGAGGAACACGTCCGCGTCCTTGTAGGACTGGTAGGCCGCGGGCGCGTTCTCGATCCGAAGCGCGATCTCCTGCCCCTCGGCGCCCGTCAGCACCGCATGGAGCGCGCCGTTCCGCTCGACCAGCTTCGCGGGCAGGACGTTCATCGCGGGGCTGCCCATGAAGGTCGCCACGAACAGGTTCGCGGGGCTGTCGTAGATTTCCTTGGGCGTGCCGAGTTGCTGCACGTAGCCGTCATACATCACCGCGATCCGGGTCGAGAGGGTCATCGCCTCGATCTGGTCGTGGGTCACGTAAACGATGGTGGTGCCAAGCCGCTGGTGCAGCTTCTTGATCTCGGTCCGCATGTCGACGCGCAGCTTCGCGTCGAGGTTCGAGAGCGGCTCGTCGAACAGGAACACGTCGGGATTGCGTACCAGCGCGCGCCCCATCGCGACCCGCTGGCGCTGGCCGCCCGACAACTGGCCGGGCTTGCGCGTCAGCAAAGGCTCGATCTGGAGGAGCTGCGCCACCTCCTTCATTGCCTTGTCGCGCTCCTCCTTCGGGGTGCCGTGCATCTCGAGGCCGAAGGTGATGTTCTGGCCCACCGTCATGTTCGGATAGAGCGCGTAGGACTGGAACACCATGGCGATGTTGCGCTTCGACGGGTGGACCCCGTTCATCACGCGGTCCTTGATCTTGATCTCGCCCGAGGTGATCCCCTCGAGCCCCGCGATCATGTTGAGAAGCGTGGACTTGCCACAGCCCGAGGGGCCGACAAGGACGAGGAATTCCCCCTCCTCCACCGAGATATCGACCCGGTGCAGCACCTCGACGGCGCCGTAGGACTTGGTGACGTTGTCGATGTCGAGGAAGCCCATGGTGTTTATCCTTTCACGGAGCCAGCCATGAGACCGCGCACGAAGTAGCGGCCGGCGACGATGTAGACGAGGAGCGTGGGGGCGGCGGCCATGATGGCACCGGCGAAATGCACGTTGTATTCGCGCACCCCCGTGGACGAGTTGACGAGGTTGTTGAGCGCGACGGTCATCGGCGCGGCATCGCCAGAGGCGAAGCTGGCGCCGAAGAGGAAGTCGTTCCAGATGTTCGTGAACTGCCAGATGAAGCTGACCGCGATGATCGGGCCGGAGCTGGGCAGCATGATACGCCAGAAGATCTGGAAGAAGCCCGCCCCGTCGATCTGCGCCGCCCGGACCAGCTCGGTCGGGAAGGCGGCATAATAGTTACGGAAATAGAGCGTGGTGAAACCGATCCCGTAGACGAAATGCACCATGATCAGCCCCGGTGTCGTGCCGGCGATCTGCAGGATGCCAAGGATGCGCGCCATCGGGATCAGCACGATCTGGAACGGGATGAAGCAGGAGAACAGCAGCATCCCGAAGATGATCGTATCGCCGCGGAAGCGCCACTTGGTCAGGACATAGCCGTTCAGCGCACCGACGACCGTCGACAGGATCACCGCCGGAATGGCCATCATCAGGGAGTTGATGAAATAGGGGCGCAGGCCCGTGGGCTGAACCCCGATCTGCGCCGTGGACCAGGCCGAAAGCCAGGGCTCGATCGTCCACTCGCGCGGCAGCGCGATCATGTTTCCGCCGGTGATCTCGCTGAGCGGCTTCAACGAGTTCACCAGCATGATCCCGAAGGGCAGCAGGTAGAACAAGGCGAACAGCAGCAGGAACAGGTAGATGAAGGCCCGCGTGATGCGCGAGGTGCGGATCGCGGTATCGGAGGAGGCGACGGCCATCACTTCTTCTCCTTCAGCTCGGCATAGAGGTAGGGCACCATGATCGCCGCGATGGTCATCAGCATGATCACCGCCGACGAGGCGCCGATCCCCATCTGGTTGCGGGTGAAGGTGTAGGAATACATGAATGTCGCGGGCAGCGCGGTGGCGTTGCCGGGCCCGCCCCCCGTCAGCGCGATGACAAGGTCATAGGACTTGATCGCGAGGTGCGACAGGATCACGAAGGCCGACAGGAAGGCGGGACGCAGCTGTGGCAGGATGATCCGGCGATAAAGGTTCCAGTTCGACGCGCCATCGATCTGCGCGGCCTTCAGGATCTCGTTGTCGATGCCCCGCAGGCCCGCCAGGAACATCGCCATGACGAAGCCCGAGCTTTGCCAGACCGCGGCGATGACGACGGTGTAGATCGCCATTTCGCGGTCCTTGATCCAGTCGAAGGTGAAGCTTTCCCAGCCCCAGAGATGCATGGTGTTCTCGATCCCGATCGCCGGGTCGAGGAACCATTTCCACGCCGTCCCCGTCACGATGAAGGACAGTGCCATCGGGTAGAGGAAGATGGGCCGAAGGATCCCCTCGCCGCGGATCTTCTGATCGAGGAAGATCGCCAGCGACAGGCCGATCACCGTCGAGATCGCGATGTAGAGCGAGGCGAAGATCGCCAGGTTCGTGATC
Source organism: Rhodobacterales bacterium HKCCSP123 (assembly GCA_015689745.1). Taxonomy (GTDB): domain Bacteria; phylum Pseudomonadota; class Alphaproteobacteria; order Rhodobacterales; family Rhodobacteraceae; genus Roseicyclus. The sequence goes on from WVSO01000001.1 coordinate 35,812, forward strand.
GCGATGTCCCATTCGCGGATGCGGAACAGGCGGTCGTAGTTCTGCCAGCCCACCCAACCGTAGGAGGGCAGCATCCGGCTGTCGGTGAAGGACAGGTAGATCGTGAAGGCGATGAAGCCGTAGACGAAGATCACCATCACGGCGAGCGACGGGGACAGTACCAGTTTCGGCAACCAGCCCTGAAGACGCGTTCGGAAATCCGCGCCCGTGTCGGTCGATGCGGCCATCGGCCCCCCTCCCCTTCGTGTTGCGTGATGGGTCGGCCCGCGGATGGGCCGGGTGCGGGCCGGCCCCGCGCGGGGGCCGGCCCTGGTGCGCAGGATTACTGCGCGATCTCGACGGCGGTGACGAGTTCCGCGGCTGCGGTCTCGGCGTCGTACTCGCCGTTGAAGTGCGCCGTGATCACGTCATACATCGCGTTCTGCACGGAGGGCGGGTTGGCATGGCCGTGGGCCATCGAGCCGAACAGGCCACCGCTTGCCGCCGCTTCCGCCAGCTGCGCCATGCCCATCTGGCCACAGGCGTCGAACTGGTCGGAGGGGATGTCGGTCCGCGCGGGAACCGAGCCCTTCACGAGGTTGAAGGCGACCTGGAACTCGGGGCTCATCACGGCCGAGGCCATGGCAAGCTGCGCTTCCTGTGCCGAGGCGTCCGTCACATTGAACATGGCGAACTGGTCCGAGTTGAAGGTCACGGTGCCTTCGGTGCCCGGCACGCGGAAGCACTGGAACTCGTTGCCGGCCGTCAGGCCCGCGTTGACGAATTCACCCTTCGCCCAGTCACCCATGATCTGGAACAGCGCTTCGCCGTTGATGACCATCGCGGTCGCGAGGTTCCAGTCGCGACCCGAGAAGTTGTCATCGACGAAGCCACGCAGCGTTTCCATGCGCTGGAACGCCTCGACCATGGTGGCCGAGCCGAGCGCCTCGGGGTCGAGATCGACCATCGACGCCTGGTAGAAGTCGGGGCCGCCGACGCCCATCACCATCGAGTCGAAGATGGTTGCGTCCTGCCAGGCCTGACCGCCGTGGGCGAGCGCCACGTAACCGGCTGCTTCGGCCGCTTCCATCGCCGCGACGAACTCGTCCCAGCTGGTCGGCTGCTCGATGCCAAGCTCGGCCATCAGCGCCGTGTTCGCCCAGACCCAGTTGGTCGAGTGGACGTTCACGGGTGCTGCGACCCAGTGGCCGTCATAGGTCGAGAAGGCCTGCAGCGCCGCCGGCACCACGTCGCCCCAGCCCTGTTCGGCGGCCAGCGCATCGAGGTTGGCAAGCGCGCCTTCGGCGGCCCAGTCCTGGATCGAGAAGCCGAGCATCTGCACGGCAGTCGGCGGGTCGCCGGCGGTGACGCGTGCACGCAGAACGGTCATGGCGTCCGAGCCGCCGCCACCGGCGACCGGCATGTCAAGCCAGCTGACGCCGCCCGCGGCGAGCGTGTCGCGGAGCGTGCCCACGGCCGCGGCTTCGCCGCCGGAGGTCCACCAGTGCAGAACTTCCACCTCCTGGGCTGCGACCGCGGTGGTCGACAGCGCCACGACGGCAGCCGTCATGTGCAGTTTCTTCATCATGGTCATTCGTCGGTTCCTCCCTTGCTGACCATCGCCCTTGTCGGGCTTGTGGGTATTGAAACGTTATAAATCTATCGTTCGTCAACCATAAATTGCGCCTCGGCATATCGAAGATTCTGCAGAACTTACAGTTTCAAAACGGATTTTCTGCAGCGCAGCGCCGCCTGAGAGTTCATCTTTCGTGTTGAAACGTTTGAAATTCACGGCATTATGGAGCGAGATGCAACCCTTGGGCGAGCTGCGAAGATGGGCAACGACCTCGACGCCACCACACCGACGGACACGGGAGAAAGGCCGACTCTGCGCACCGTTGCGCAAGCGACAGGCTTTGCCGTGGCCACGGTTTCGCGCGCGTTGTCGGGCGATCCGCGAATCGCGGAAGGCACCCGGACCAAGGTCGCCGAGGCCGCCAGGAGGCTCGGCTATGTTCCCGACCGTGCCGCACGACGTCTGCGCACAGGACGCACCCAGGTCATCAGCCTGCTTCTGAACACCGAGCACGAATTTCTCGGATTCACCCATGAATTCCTGACCGGAATCATCGAGGCGCTGGCCGGCACAGGCTATGCCGTGACGGTCGTTCCCGACAGCCCGGGCGAGGACCGCCTGGGCCCGGTGCGCACGATCCTGCGCAACAACCTCGCGGATGGACTGCTCTTCACCCGGACCGAGGCCTTCGACCCGCGCGTCCGCCTTCTGATGGAGGCAGATTTCCCCTTTGTCAGTCATGGCAGGACCGAGTTCACCACACCCCATCCCTGGGTCGATTTCGACAACGAGGCCTTCGCCCGCGCCGCGGTCGAGCGACTGGTCGCCAAGGGGCGAAGCCGCCTGAGCCTGGTGCTTCCGGGCGAGCAGTTCACCTTCACCCAGCATCTGCGCTATGGGTTCGTGTCGGCGGCCCGTGCCGCCGGGATCGAGTACGAAATCGTCGCGGGCGTCACGCTCGACAGCCCGACGCGCGACATCGCCGAGGCGCTGATGCGCGCGCGGCGCGGCCCGACCCCGCCTGACGGCTATGTCTGCGTGGGCGAGGTGACGGCCATGGTCGCGCTGGCCGCGCTGGCCGATACCGGGGCCGTTCACGGCGTCGATGCGGATATCGTGGCCAAGCGCGCCTCGCCGATCTTCGACAACATCCGTCCGCGAATCGACACCGTGTTCGAGGACCTGCGCGCGACGGGACGGTCGATGGCCGAGATGCTGCTGCGCCGCATGGCGGGGGAACCGCCCGAGAACCTGCACCGGCTCTTTCACCCCGATCCGCCGCGCTAGGGTCATGCCACCCAGGCCCCCCGCGTCCGGCCGATGCGCATCTGGACGGTCTTCACCTCAAGGAATTCCTCGAGGCCGTAGCGCCCAAGCTCCCGGCCCTGTCCGCTCTCCTTGAACCCGCCGAAGGGCAGTTCGGCGAAGCCGTCCATCCAGGTGTTCGTCCAGACCGTCCCGGCCTGCACCCGCCGCGCGAAATCGAGACAGGTCGAGACATCGCGGCTCCAGACGCCCGCCGAAAGCCCATAGGTGGCGCCGTTCGCCAGCGCGATGGCCTCGTCGAAATCTCGGAAGGTCAGGACCGATAGCACCGGGCCAAAGACCTCCTCGGTCGCGATGGGCATCTCGGGGCGCACAGCCGTCACGATGGTCGGCTGGTAGAATTGCGCGCCAAGGCCGCCGACATCCAGCGCCGCACCGCCCAGCGCGACACGCGCGCCCGCGGCGACGGCGCCACGCACGTAGCCGTCGATCTTGGCGAGATGCTCGGGCGAAATGATCGCGCCCACCTGCGTGCGCGCGTCGAGCGGGTCGCCGAAGGGCACCCGGCGGCTCAGCGCCACGACCTTCTCGGTCAGCGCCTCGGCCACGTCCTCGTGCACGATGATCCTGCTACCGGAATTGCAGCATTCGCCCGCGTTGAAATAGACGCCGAACGCGATCGCGTCAGCGGCCTGGTCGAGATCGGCATCCGGAAAGATCACCTGCGGATTCTTGCCGCCGAGCTCGAGGCTGACCTTCTTCAGCGTCGCACTGGCCGCCGCGGTGATGCGCTTGCCCACGCCAGTCGACCCGGTGAACGAGACCATGTCGATACGGGGATCGGTCGACAGGGTCTCGCCCACCGGGTCACCGTAGCCCAGCACGATGTTGCACACACCGCCGGGCAGCCCCGCTTCCTCCAGGATCCTGCCCAGCATCACCGTGGTGCCCGGGGTCAGCTCCGAGGGTTTGACAACCGCAGTACAGCCGGCGGCCAGCGCGAAAGGCAGTTTTTGCGAGACGATGAGGAACGGAAAGTTCCAGGGCGTGATGAGCGAGACGACCCCGATTGGTTCCTTCAGCACCAGGCCCAGCATGTCGGGGCCAAGGCTGTTGTGGCTGTCGCCATGCATCGTGCGCGCCAGGGCAGCGGCATAGCGCCAGAGGTCGGCTGCCCCCTCGCTCTCGGCAAGCGCCTGGCTGATCGGCTTGCCCGATTCCAGCACCTCCTGCCGCGCGATCGCCTGCTGGTCACGGTCGATCAGGTCGGCGACCCTGAGCAGCAGCGTGGCCCGGTCCTTGCCCGAGGCGCGGCTCCATTCGCCCGCGTCAAAGGCCGCCCGCGCGGCGGCGATGGCGGCCTCCGCCTCGGCCCGGGCTCCCTTGGCGGCGATCGACACGGGCACGCCATGCGCAGGCGAACGTCGCTCGCTGGTGGCGCCGTCGGCGCTGTCGCGCCAAGCGCCGCCGATCCAGTGGCGGAGCGTCATGGGCTCGGCCGGAAGCGCGGCGGTGTTCGAGGCAGGGATGACGGTCAGGTCTTGCATGGGTCAGGCTCCCGGAAACTCGGGTTTGCGTTTCTCGGCGAAGGCTGCGACGCCCTCGGCCTTGTCGGCGCTGGCGCCGATCATGCCGCCGCCAAGCGCCTCGATCATCGCGGAGGTGTCTTCGCCGGCAGCGGCGTGGATCTGGTACTTCGCCACTTCCGTGGCGCGCGGCGAGGCCTTCAGCACCCCCGCGGCGATGGTTTCGGCCACGGCAAGCGGGTCCTCGACCACCTCGGCCACGAAGCCGAGCGCATGGGCGCGTGGCGCTTCGATGCGCCGCCCGAAGAGCGCCATCTCTTTCACCACCGGCTCCGGCAGCAACCGCAACAGGCGCTGCGTGCCCGACCAGCCCGGCACGATGCCGACCTGCGCCTCGGGCAGGGCGAGCGTTGCGCCGGGGGCCATCACGCGGATGTCGCAGCAGGCGGCCAGTTCCAGCCCGCCGCCGAAGGCATGCGCCTGCAGTACCCCGATTGTGGGTTTCGAGAGCCGCGCCAGCCGGTCGAAGATGCGATGCCCCTCGCGCACCCAGTGACGCGCGAAATCGAAGGGCGACAGCGGCGCCCAGGCCTTGATGTCGGCCCCGGCGCAAAACGCCCTCTCCCCCTCGGATCGCAGGATCACGCAGCGGATCGCCGCCGCGCGCTCCAGCGTGGCGCAATGCGCCTCGAGCTGCGCCAGCATCTCGGGCGTGAAGGCATTGAGCTTGGCCGGGTTGTCCAGCACAACATGGGCGATGGGCCCGTCGGTCTGCAGGTGAACCGCGCTCACAGTCTCAGCCCCATCGGTGCGTCGCGCAGAAGCGACAGGGGCAGGGTCACCGCATCGGGGGCCACGCGCACGCGCCCGCCGCTTGCCGCCTCGATGTCGCGGGCAGGATCGATGCCCGGCATGATCTCGGTTGCGATGAGCCCCTCGGCGGTCAGGCGGATGACGCAACGTTCGGTGACGTAGATCACGTCCTGCCCCTGGGCCACGGCGCGGGCACCCGAGAAGGTGACATGCTCCACGGCCTCGACCATCTTGGTGAACTTGCCGGGGCGGGCGACGCGCAGACCGGTGTCGGTCAGCTCCAGCTCGGCCCCGGCCTCGAAATAGCCCGAGAAGACGATCTTCCTCGCATGGGCCGTGATATCGACGAAGCCACCGCAGCCCGCGGTCAGGTACGGTTTTTTTCCCAGCTTCGAGACGTTCACGTTCCCCTCCACGTCCACCTCGAGGAAGGACAGGAAACTCACGTCGAAGCCGCCGCCCTGGAAAAAGGTGAACTGGTTGGGGCTCGGCACGAAGGCATCGGCATTGGACGCGCAGCCGAAGGCGAAACCGGTCAGGGGCATCCCCCCGACCGCGCCCTGTTCGATGGCCCATGTCACCGCCTGCGCATAGCCTTCTTCCAGAAGAATGCGGGGGACCATGGCCGAGATGCCGAAGCCCAGGTTCGCGGTCTGACCGCGCTTCAGTTCCATCGCGGCACGGCGGGCGATGACCTTTTCGACGCCATGCTCGGCCAGACTGAAACTGTCCCAGGGTCGCATGATTTCGCCCGAGATGGCAGGATCATAGGGTGTTTCGGTGGTCTGCTTCTGGTCGGGTGCCACCACGACCAGATCGACGAGATGCCCCGGGACATGCACGTCATGGGGCCTCAGACTGCCCGCCGCGGTCATCCGCTTGACCTGCGCGATCACGAGACCGCCGTGGTTGCGCACGGCGATGGCCTGGTCGAGCGCACCGAGATAGGCACCCTCGTGCTCGTAGGTCAGGTTGCCTTTCTCATCCGCGGTGGTCGCGCGGATGATCGCGACGTCCGGCACGATGTTCGGGAAATGCAGCCATGTCTCGCCTGCGAAGTCGACGCGACCCACGATGGGCGCCGCCGCGCCGCGTGCGTTCATTGCGCAGCCCTCGCGGATAGGGTCCACGAAGGTCTGAAGCCCGACCTTCGTCAGTACGCCGGGCCTGCGGGCGGCCACGTCCCGGTGCATGTCGAACATGATCCCGGAGGGCACGTTATAGGCCGCGACGCGGTCCTCGACGACCATCTTCCAGATCTCGGGCATCGGCAGCGACGACGGCCCGGAGGGGTAACTGCCTGCGATGATCCGGTCGAGCAGACCGTCCTTCGCGATGTGGTCCACGCCCTTCACGCCATACATGTCGCCCGCGGCGATCGGGTGCAGCGTGGTGAGGCCGCGGGGATGCCCTTCGGCCTCGAACCGGTCGCCGAGCGCCTTGAGCACCGCGTCGGGGCAGCCGAGGGCAGAGGAGGAGGAGACGGTTACCACGGCCCCATCGGCGATGCGGGCGACGGCCTCGGTGGCGGTGACGTGCTTTCCCATGGCTCAGATCCCGCCGTAATCGACTGCGACGCGGCGTCCGGTTTGCGCGGCTTCGGCGACGGCCGCGGCCACGGCCAGAGACTTCACGCCATCCACGCCGTCGGCAGACGGGCGATCCTGGCCCCGTACCGCCTCGACGAAAAGGCCGACGGAACGGACGTATAGGTTGTGATCGGAGAAGGTCAGCGCCTCCTTTCCGCTCGCCGTGCGCAGGGTGATCTGACCCACCGGGTCCTGCGTCATGACATTGCGGGCGATGATCGACCCTTCGGTTCCGTGGATTTCGAAGCCGGTGGGCGCATGCGCATGGGTAAAGCTTTCGTGGGTCTGCACCATCACCCCGGACGGCATGGTCCAGACGGACATGCAACTGTCTTCGACCCCCCTGCCGAGACCTGAGGCCGCCGCCATCGCCACCACCTCGGCGGGGTCCTCGGCCAGGTGAAACCGCACGGTGTCGGCATCATGCACGACGATATCGGGGATCACGCCGCCACCCGCCGCGGGGTTGTCGATACGCCAGCCCTGCAGGACGGGCGGCAGGTGGACGGCATGGAACACCCTGACCGAAAGAACCTGCCCGATCCTCCCCTGCCGCACTGCCTCGCGCATGGCGATGTGGCTGCCGGCGTTGCGCAGGTGATGATTGGTAGCAAAGACGACACCCGCGCGCTCGGCTGCACGCACCATCGTCACCGCATCACCAACGGTCATCGCGAGGGGCTTTTCGCAAAGCACGTGCTTCCCGGCCGCGATGGCTGCCATCGCCTGGTCGAAATGCTTTTCGTTTGTGGTCGAGATGTAGACGGCATCCAGCCCGGTCTCCTCGAGAAAGGGAGCGAGATCGCTGGAACTGTGCGGGATGCCATGTTCGCCCGCGTAGCTGGCGGCGCGCGCTGCACTTGAACTCAGAACCGAGACGACCTCGCCATCCGCGGCCCTGAAGGCGTCGATCATGCGCGTTGCCGCGATATGGCTTGCGCCGATGAGACCCCACCGCATCGGATACCCTCCCTTGGCCGACCATGCGGCTGGCTGTTCCGCCTCGCCGCAGGATGATTATTGGATCGTTCCAATTGAGATGTCAACGGGGTTTGCCCCCTTGAGACCGCATCCTGCGGGATGCCCCTTTTGAGCGTCATGCGCTGCCTCTCGGGTCCCGAGAGAAGAGTCCGGAAGGCCGGAGGATGAGCCGCGTCGCATGTCGCGATCCGGGAAGGCTCGAACCGGCTGCGGCGCGCCGACATCATCGGAGAGGTGGGAAGCCAGGGCAATCCGCTGCCCGGCGGAGGCTGCAACTGACAAAGCCCGCGCAATCGACGCGGGCTTTTCGAAGGTTTGGTTGCGGGGGTAGGATTTGAACCTACGACCTTCAGGTTATGAGCCTGACGAGCTACCGGGCTGCTCCACCCCGCGCCAATGGCCTCGGAGATGCCAATAGGGAATGACCGAGGCTGAATGTCATCGTCAGAGAGATACGGACCGTGTTTCTTACTAGGTTTGGCGGTGACCTACTCTCCCACGCCTTAAGACGCAGTACCATCGGCGCAGTAGCACTTAACGGCCGGGTTCGGAATGGAGCCGGGTGTTTTGCTTACGCTATGACCACCAAACCGAGAAAGAAACACGATGTCCAAGTCAGGCACACCTGATGGTGATGCTTGCTGGTCCGTTCGAGCCAAACCTGGCTTTCACTGGATCAAATCAAGCCTATCGGGCAATTAGTACCGGTCAACTGAACGCATTGCTGCGCTTACATCTCCGGCCTATCGACGAGATGGTCTATCTCGGCCCTCAGGGATACCTTGTTTTGAGGGGGGCTTCCCGCTTAGATGCCTTCAGCGGTTATCCTTTCCGATCATAGCTACCCTGCACTGCTGCTGGCGCAACAACAGGTCCACCAGTGGATCGTTCACCCCGGTCCTCTCGTACTAGGGGCAACTCCTCTCAAGTATCCTACACCCACGGCAGATAGGGACCGAACTGTCTCACGACGTTCTAAACCCAGCTCACGTACCTCTTTAAACGGCGAACAGCCGTACCCTTGGGACCTGCTCCAGCCCCAGGATGAGATGAGCCGACATCGAGGTGCCAAACGGTGCCGTCGATATGGACTCTTGGGCACCATCAGCCTGTTATCCCCGGCGTACCTTTTATCCGTTGAGCGATGGCCCTTCCACGCGGGACCACCGGATCACTATGGCCGTCTTTCGACTCTGTTCGACTTGTCAGTCTCACAGTCAGGCTGGCTTCTGCCATTGCACTCAACGAGCGATTTCCGACCGCTCTGAGCCAACCTTCGCGCGCCTCCGTTACTCTTTAGGAGGCGACCGCCCCAGTCAAACTACCCGCCACAGATGGTCCCGGATCCGGATAACGGACCGCGGTTAGACAACAAGAATGCGAAGGGTGGTATCTCAAGGGTGACTCCACCAAAACTGGCGTTCCGGCTTCAAAGTCTACCACCTATCCTGCACATCCC
>WVSO01000001.1:50000-158574 GCA_015689745.1 Rhodobacterales bacterium HKCCSP123
ATCGTGACATAGGGCCGTTCCAGGATATCCGCCCAGATCGCCGAGAGGCGCTGCACGTCCAGCACCGCCCATACGAGGAAGTGCGCCAGCACGTGGAAGAAGGCGAGCACACCGATCGCCCGTCGGAACGGCATCATGTTCAGCCCCGCCCATTGCCGGAGCGGCGTCACGGCCAGACCCGCCACGATCAATTGCAGCGCCAGCTCACCGTACCGATGTTCCAGCGCCTCGATCGGCTCCACGCCCAGACCGCCGGTCGCGCCCAGCCAGAACAGCCAGCCGCCCCACGCGGCCCCCGCTATATAGAGCGTCCATGCGGGCACCCGCCTGAGCCCCGCGTTCACGCGAGTCATCAGGGGCGGTCTTGCCGTGATGTCGGATGCGCCAGCCATCGCCTCAGAAGAACTCGGCCAGGTCCATGCCCTCGTAGAGCGACGCGACCTCGTCTTCGTAACCGTTGAACATCAGCGTATCGATCCGCCGCGCGAAGAGGCCGCCGCCGATGCGCCGCTCGCTCGCCTGTGACCAGCGCGGATGATTCACGTTCGGGTTCACATTGGAATAGAACCCGTACTCGCGCGGCTGTGCGGCGTTCCAGCTGGCATAGGGTTCTTCGTCGGTCAGCGTGATCCGCACGATCGACTTGATCGACTTGAAGCCGTACTTCCAGGGCACCACCAGCCGGATCGGCGCGCCGTTCTGGTTCGGCATCGGCTCACCGTAGATGCCCGTCGCCATGATCGTCAGCGGATGCATCGCCTCGTCCAGGCGCAGACCCTCGCGATAGGGCCAGTCCAGGACGGGCACCCGCACGCCCGGCATTTCCTCGGGGCGCACCAGCGTCTCGAAGGCGACGTAGCGCGCGCCCTCCTGCACGCCGACGCGCGCCAGCAGATCGGCGAGCTCGAACCCGTTCCACGGAATGACCATCGACCAGGCCTCGACACAACGGAAGCGGTAGATGCGCTCCTCGATGGTCATGCCCGCGACAATCTCCTCGAACGAGTAGGTGCCGGGGTTGTCGACCATCCCGTCGACCACGATCGACCAGGGCTGCGTCGTCATCATGTGGGCGTTGCGCGCCGGGTCGTCCTTGCCGGTCCCGAATTCGTAGAAGTTGTTGTACGTCGTGATCTCTTCGAAGGTGTTCGGCTCCAGGTCGCCTTGCGCCCTCGCACCCCCGCCGATCAGACCCGCGCCCAGCATCGCGCCCGCACCGGCCATGATCTGACGGCGGTTGAGGTAGAGCTCCTTCGGAGTGACATCATCCCATGTCAGGTCGGACGTGTATCGGCGGGCCATGCGTGTCTCCTTTGTCGGGTTATCGGGACCTTGCCCCGAATATGGGCCGTGACCCAAGCGGTGACATGCAATCTCACGAAACTGTTCAGGCTCCGTGTGCAGGCACCGCCGGGTAAAGCCGGTCCATCGGGATCGAGCTGCCGTCCGGCTGCACGATCCGGACATGCCGCCGACGCAGAAGGCGCGGCTCGCTGACGCCGACGGAATAGGCGATCGTCTCCACGTCCTTGACGATCCCCTTGGCATAATGCGCGACGCGCTTGTCCTTGTCCTCGACCACCAGCCCCTCCTGGAAGCGGGGATCATGCGTCGTGATGCCGGTGGGGCAGGTGTTCCTGTGGCACTTCAGGGCCTGGATGCATCCCAGCGAGAACATAAAGCCGCGCGCCGATGTCACGAAGTCCGCGCCCGCCGCCAGCGCCCAGGCCACGTCGCCCGGGTTCACCAGCTTGCCGCTCGCGATCAGGCGGATGCGCTCCTTCAATCCCATCCTGTTGCGCAGGTCGGTCAGGCGCGGCAGCGCCTCGCGGATCGACATGCCGACGAGGTCCATCAAGGGCATGGGCGACGCACCCGTCCCGCCCTCGCCCCCGTCGAGCGTGATGAAGTCCGGCGCACTCTCCTGCCCCCGGCGATTGATCTCCTCGAAGAGCGCCTCGAAGGCATGCAGATACCCCATCACCGTCTTGATGCCCACGGGCTTGCCCGTCACCTCCCTCACATGCGCGACGAGGTCGAGCAGCTCGGTCACGTTGCCTGCCTCGCGGTGGCGGTTCGGGCTGATCGAATCCGCACCCTTGGAAATGCCCCTGATCTCGGCGATCTCCTCGGTGACCTTGGCGCCCGGCAGGATGCCGCCCTTGCCGGGCTTGGCGCCCTGCGACAGCTTCAGCTCGAACATCTTCACTTCCGGCCGCTCGGCCACTGCCCGCAGCCGCGCGTCATCGAGGTTGCCTTGCGCGTCCCGCACGCCGTATTTCGCCGTTCCGATCTGAAAGACGATGTCGCACCCCCCTTCCAGGTGATAGGGCGACAGCCCCCCTTCGCCGGTGTTCATCCACATCCCGGCCATCCGCGCACCGCGGCTCAGCGCCCGGACCGCAGGGGCCGAGATCGCGCCATAACTCATGCCGGAGATGTTGAAGAACGACTTCGCCTCGTAGGGGATCGGCGCATGGGGCCCGATCACCATCGGCTCCGAGGTGGTGAACTGGTCGTCGAGCGGCGGGAAAGGGTCGGGCGTAAAGATCGGAGTGCCCACGACCGAGATGTTGCGCGTCGATCCGAAGGGCCGCGTGTTCGACCCGCCCTCGGACGCATCCCGCACCCAGTCGCGCTGTGCCCGGTTGAAAGGCAGTTCCTCGCGGTCCATCGCGAAGAAGTATTGCCGGAAGAATTCGCCCAGCGTGCTGAACAGGCCGCGGAACCGGCCGATCACCGGGTAGTTGCGGCGGATGGCGTCGCTGGTCTGCGTCCGGTCCAGAACGAAGATCACCACCGCTGCAAGACAGACCAGCCCGATCACCAGCCAGAAGGCCAGCGCCATCGCTTCCAGATACCACGTCATCCCGACAGTCCTTTCGCTGCAACGCCCTGAAACAAGAGCTGCCGTTCCACTCACGGCCCCTCAAATCATCTCACACGCATTTTATTGGAAAAGCACGATTTGCGCGGCTTAGACGCGCGCGCCCGACCGTCAAGCCCTCCGGCGGAAAATCGCTTCGCTTGAAACGTTTGGCACCTCCTCCACATCGCGGCTCGACGAGGGCGAAAGACCCTCGCGTCCACACTCACGAAGGAGAGTACGACATGCGCAAGATGATCCTTGCACTGACTGCTACGACCGCCATGACCGGCACGGCATTCGCCGGCGGCCACGGCATGAACATCGTGGAAACCGCTGTCGAAGCCGGCAGCTTCACCACGCTCGTCGCCGCCGTCGAAGCGGCCGGCCTGGTCGAGACGCTCTCGGGCGAAGGCCCGTTCACCGTGTTCGCGCCCACCGACGAAGCCTTCGCCGCACTGCCCGAGGGCACCGTCGAGTCGCTTCTGCTGGAAGAGAACCGTGACCAGCTGATCGCGATCCTCACCTACCACGTCGTCCCCGGCGCGGTGATGTCGACCGACCTCAGCGACGGCATGATGGCCGCCACCGTTCAGGGCGGCGAGATCACCATCGACCTCGACAATGGTGTCATGGTGAACGACGCGAGCGTCGTCACCGCCGATATCGAGGCATCGAACGGTGTCATCCACGTCATCGACAGCGTGATCATGCCGCCGATGTAAGGCGCACTCAGGCGCAGGCCCGGGCCCGTCCCGGGCCTGCGTCGTTTCAGAGGATCGAGAAAGACAGGGTTTCCCTGTCGTGAACTGGGAGATCTGCCATGGACCGCCGCAAATTCCTGACCACCTCGGCCTTCGGCCTTGCTGCAGCTGCCGCAACCGGCCTGATGTCGGCGGCGCCCGCCCGCGCCGTCACCGGCTCCGGCACGATCGTGGATCTGGCCGCTGCAACGCCGCAGCTTTCGACGCTGGTGGCCGCCGTTCAGGCCGCGGGCCTCGTCGATGCGCTGTCCGCGCCGGGCAGCCTGACGGTCTTCGCGCCCACCAACGCAGCCTTCGCCGCCCTTCCCCATGGCGTGCTCGACGGGCTACTGGCCGACACCGACGCCCTGACCGAGGTCCTGACGTACCATGTCTCCGGCAGCTACTACCCGTCCTCCGCCCTCCTCGGTCAGCGCGGCCGCGTGCCGACGTTGCAGGGCGGCTTCATCCGCGTGAACGCCAACGGACCCGGCGTTCACCTGAACGGCAACACCCGCGTGACCTCGCCCGACGTCTTCGCCTCGAACGGCGTCGTCCACATCATCGATCGCGTGCTCCTGCCGCACTGAGCGCTCATTCGAACCGGACGGAAGGCCCTGCGATACCCTCGCGGGGCCTTTTTCATGGTCAGCCAATCAGGAGCGCCACAAGACTCCAGACCGCCATGGCGATGACCAGAAGCGACCCGGCCGTGTAGAAACTCGCCCGTACTTCGTGGCTTTGCCCCGTCGCGTAGGCCCAGGCATGCCCCGCCCTGGCAAGGACGAACCCCCAGTATCCGATCACAGCGGCCCAGAGCGGCGGCGAGACCGCGACGAAGATCAGCCCGGCCAGCCAGAACCCCGGAATGTTCTCGAGGTCGTTGCGATGCATGCGCCGCGACCGCTCCACCCTCGGGTTCGGCTCCAGCTGACGGGGGTCGGGCGACTGGTTCAACGGCCCCGCCCTCAGGTCCTCGGGGCTGGCAAAACCGCTGCGTTCCGCCATCATCACCCGAACGGTGACCCAGCCCTGCCCCATCACCTTCAGCACGGTGAGCATCGCCGTCACGGCGAAATGCCAGAAGACCGGGTTGTCTAGATCGTAAAGACCCATCCGAAGCCCTTTCGCTCTTTCGGCCACGCCGGACGCTACCATCCCGCCCCCCGAACGAGAAAGCCCCGGTGCGGTCGGCTCCGGGGCTTTTCGGTTGTCGTCACGGCAGGGCGCAGTCAATGCACCACGGCATCATCCGGCTTGGGCCGGTTCGAGGGCGCCACGCGGTCGCCCACGATCAGCCCATCGACCCCGGCATGAACCGAGACGGCGCTGCCGTCCATGATCTCGCCGGCAAGGATCATCTCGGCCAGCTGGTCCTGCAGGCTGCGCTGGATCACCCGCTTCAGCGGGCGCGCGCCGAAGACCGGGTCATACCCCTCGTCGGCCAGCCAGCTCAGCGCCGCCTCGTCCAGCTCCAGCGTGATCTTGCGCTGCGCCAGCCGCTTCTCCAGCCGCTTCAGCTGGATCCGCACGATCCCGTCCATGTCGTCCCGCGTCAGCCTGTCGAAGACGATCATGTCGTCCAGCCGGTTCAGGAACTCGGGCCGGAAATGCGCCCGCACCGCGTCCATGACATCGCGCTTGGCCTGCGCCGCATCAGACCCGTCGGGCAACTGGCTGAGCGCCTGGGACCCGAGGTTCGAGGTCAACACGATCAGCGTCTGCTTGAAGTCCACGCGCCGCCCCTGCCCATCGGTCAGGATACCGTCGTCGAGAACCTGCAACAGCACGTTGAACACCTCGGGATGCGCCTTTTCGACCTCGTCGAACAGGATCACCTGGTAGGGCCTGCGCCGCACGGCTTCCGTCAACACGCCGCCCTCGTCATAGCCGACATAGCCCGGAGGGGCCCCGATCAGCCGCGCGACCGAGTGTTTCTCCATGAACTCGCTCATGTCGATGCGCACCATCGCCTGATCGTCGTCGAACAGGTATTCCGCCAGCGCCTTGGTCAGCTCGGTCTTGCCGACGCCGGTCGGCCCGAGGAACAGGAACGAGCCAAGCGGCCGGTTCTCGTCCTGCAACCCCGCCCGCGCGCGCCGAACGGCACGGCTCACGGCCTCGACCGCCTGCCGCTGGCCGATCACGCGCTTTCCAAGCTCCTCTTCCATCTTCAGAAGCTTCTCGCGCTCGCCTTCCAGCATCTTCGACATCGGAATGCCGGTCCAACGCTCGACCACCGCGGCGATCTGTTCGGGGCGGACGGCCTCTTCGACCATCACGTCCTCGTCCTGGCTTTCGGCCGCGGCCAGCTCCTTCTCGAGCTGCGGGATCACGCCATAGGACAGCTCCCCGGCCTTTGCGAGATCACCCTGCCGCTTCGCCTGGTCCAGTTCCGCGCGCGCGGTATCCAGCCGCTCCTTCAGCGTCCGCGCCGACTCCAGCTTGTCGCGCTCGGCCTGCCATTTCGCCGTCATCTCCGCCGATTGCTGCTGCAGGTCGCCCAGCTCGCGCTCCAGCTTCTCCAGCCGGTCCTTCGAGGCCTGGTCGTCCTCCTTCTTCAGCGCCTCGGCCTCGATCTGCATCTGCAGGATCTGCCGATCCAGCGCGTCCAGCTCCTCCGGTTTCGAATCCACCTCCATCCGCAACCGGCTGGCGGCCTCATCGACAAGGTCGATCGCCTTGTCGGGCAGGAACCGGTCGGTGATGTAGCGATGCGACAGCGTCGAAGCGGCCACAAGCGCCGCATCCGAGATCCGCACGCCATGGTGAAGCTCGTATTTCTCCTTGATGCCGCGCAGGATCGAGACGGTGTCCTCCACCGTCGGCTCCTCCACCATCAAGGGCTGGAACCGGCGGGCCAGCGCCGCGTCCTTCTCCACGTATTTGCGGTATTCATCCAGCGTCGTGGCGCCCACGCAATGCAACTCGCCCCGCGCCAGGGCCGGCTTGATCAGGTTGGCCGCGTCCATCGCGCCATCCGTCTTGCCCGCACCGACCAGCGTGTGCATCTCGTCGATGAACAGGATGATCTCGCCAGCTGCCGCCGTGATCTCGCCCAGAACGGCCTTCAGCCGCTCCTCGAACTCGCCGCGATACTTCGCGCCCGCGATGAGCGCGCCCATGTCGAGTGCCATCAGCGTCTTGTTCTTCAGGCTCTCGGGCACATCCCCGTTCACGATCCGCAGCGCCAGCCCCTCGGCAATCGCCGTCTTGCCGACGCCGGGCTCGCCGATCAGCACCGGGTTGTTCTTGGTGCGACGCGACAGCACCTGCATCGCGCGGCGGATTTCCTCGTCGCGTCCGATGATCGGGTCGATCTTGCCCTCGCGCGCCGCCTCGGTCAGGTCGCGGGCGTATTTCTTCAACGCCTCGTAACTGTCCTCGGCCCCGGCGCTATCCGCCGTGCGCCCCTTGCGCAGATCGTTGATCGCCGCATTCAGGCTTTGCGCATTCACCGCGCCTGCATCCAGCGCGTCCTTCGCGCCCGATTTCACCACGGCCAGCGCGGTCAGCAGCCGTTCGACGGCGACGAAACTGTCGCCCGCCTTCTGCGCGATCTTCTCGGCCTCATCGAGAACCTTGGCGGTCTGCTTGTCGAGATAGGTCTGCCCGGCATCGCCGGTCACCTTCGGCATCTTCGCCAGCGCCAGGTCGACCGACTCCAGCACGCGCTGCGGCGCACCGCCCGCCCGTGCGATCAGGTTCGACGCCAACCCCTGCTCGTCATCCATGAGGGCCTTCAGGACATGCTCGGGGGCCAGCTTCTGGTGGTCCTCGCGCTGTGCGATCGTCTGCGCGGCCTGAAGGAACCCGCGGGCGCGATCGGTGAACTTCTCCAAGTTCATGGTCTGTCTCCTTTTCAAAGCACCCGGTCTGCCACCACCCGGCCAAGCGGCATGGCGGCGATTGGGCCTTGGCCTGTCATGTGGGAAGCGGGGGCGCGACCTGCAAGTCGGCGCACAAGGCGCGACCCCGATTTCCGAAGGACACAGGTCCAGTCGCCGATGGACAGGCCCTGCCTTCACGCCTAGGAACTTGCCCAGTCCCCGACCCGAAAGGCCAGCGCCCATGACCCTCCCAGCCGATGACCGCCTGATCGTCGCCCTCGATGTGCCGAACGCCCTCGAGGGGCTGCACATGGCCGAGCGGATCGGCGACGCCGTCGGTTTCTACAAGATCGGCCTCGGCATGCTGACCGGCGGCGGCCTCGCGCTGGCCAACGAGCTCAAGCAGGAGCACGGCAAGCGCATCTTCCTCGACATGAAGTTCTTCGACATCGGGGCGACGGTGGAAAAGGCCGTGCGCGGCATCGCCGCCTATGACCTCGATTTCCTGACCGTCCACGGCGACCCGCAGGTGGTGCGCGCCGCCAAGGAGGGGGCCGCGGGCAAGCCGCTCAAGATCCTCGCCGTCACGATCCTGACCTCCAACGACCGCGCCGACCTCGACGCCAACCTGATCGTTCCGGGCGACATGGCCGAGATCGTCGCCGCCCGCGCCGCCCGCGCCTTCGAAGCGGGGGCCGATGGCGTCATCGCCTCTCCGCACGAGGCCGCGATGATCCGGGCGCTTCCGCAATCGGCGGGCCGGTTGATCGTCACCCCCGGCGTCCGCCCCGCGGGCAGCGCCACGGGCGACCAGAAGCGCATCGCCACCCCCGCCGCCGCCATCGCGGCCGGGGCCGATCACATCGTCGTCGGCCGCCCCGTCTGGCAGGCCCCCGACCCCCGCGCCGCGGCGCAGGCGATCACGGCCGAGCTTTCCGCGGCAGGCTGAGGGTTCGGCTCAGCCGTCATTGATATCCCGGTCGAAGGTCTTGACCTGCCCGCGGTAGACACCGGCCCAGCGGCGCAGCGCGAGCCACGAGACAAGCGACACCACTGCGAAGACCAGCAGCAGAACGGGCAGCGACCCGCCCAGCCACAGGGCCAGCGGCCCGCCAATCAGCAGGAGCAGCGCAACGACGCCCGCGCCCACGGCAAAGCCCAGAAGCACGAAGCCGGGGATCAGCACCTCGCCGATCGCCAAGACGACGCCAGCGACACCCCAGACCCACCAGTCGGCCCACATCAACCCCGCCCCTTCAGCATCTGGAACGCCTTGCCGAAGGCATCGACCGCGTCGGCGGGCACGATGATCGTCTGGTTGCCCTGCCCGTTGGCGACCGACCCGATCGCCTCGACCTGCTTCAGAGCGATGTTGTACTGCACCGCCTCGAGCCCGCCCTTTGCAATCGCCTCGGCCACCACGCCCGTGGCATAGGCCTCGGCATCGGCCTCGACCCGCCGCGCCTCGGCGGCCTGCCGGGCGGCGTAAAGCTCGGCGTCGGCGTTCAGCTCGACCGCCCGCTTCTGCCCCTCGGCCCGCGTCACCGCCGCGCGCCGCTCACGCTCGGCGTTCAATTGCTGCAACATCGCGTCCCGCGTCGCCTGGTCGAGGTTCACGTCCAGGATCTCCGCCCGCGTCACCTCGATCCCCCAGTTGTCGACGGCATCCTCGACGCTGGCCTTGATCGTCGCGATCAGCGTGGCGCGGTTCGATTGCACCTCGTCCAGCTCCATCTTGCCGATCTCGGCCCGCACGATCCCGGCCACGGTCGTGGCGATGGCCGCGTCCACGTCCCGGATGCGGTAGACGGTCTTTTCCGGCTCGAGGATGCGGTAGAAGACGCTCGTCTCCACCTGCACCAGCACGTTGTCGGCGGTGATCGCGTCCTGGCTCGCCGTCGGCAACTGCCGCTCGAGGATGGAAACCTTGTGCGCCACCCGGTCAAGGAAGGGCACGATGAAGTTGATCCCCGGCCCCAGCACGGCCTTCAGCCGCCCGAAGCGTTCAACCACGTGCTGTTCGGATTGCGGCACGATGCGGATCGCAAGGAAGATGCACAGGATGATGAACAGGGCGAGCAGCAGGATCACGAGATTCCCGCCAAGCAATTCGGCAAGCAATTGGTCCATATCGAAACTCGTTTGTTGGTTCTCGGGCTTCATGCCCGAACATATGCGGGGGCCGCACGCCCGAAAGCTAGGCGAAAATCGACTGCACGCATGGGGGAATTCCCGACCGCGTCTCCCCCGTCACGCAAGGATCAGGCGCTGCGGACCCGGCCCGGGCGCCGATGCAAGCTCGCCCGCGACCTCCATCTCCCGCATCACGGTCGTGCAATGCCACCCGAGCGACCCGAGCCGCGAAAGGTCGGACCGGCTCAACCGCGCCCTGACCTCGCCGGGCAGCTGCGGCAGCGGCAACCCCTCCGGCCCCGCGGCCGTGACCGCATGAAGGATCGCCTTGCGGACAAGGTGGTACTTCCAGGCCGCAACCGGGGTCGGAGGCTCGGCTCCCCCGACGGAGGCGCGGCAGGCGATGTGGTCTTCGTCGGTCATGTCGGGCGCGCTCCGGGGCTCCTCGCCCGATCCTAGCCGAAATGCTGCGGCCGCGAAACGCTCCCTTACGCGGGCGTGCGGTTCGGCTTATCTTCGCGCCATGCCCGCCCTCTGCCGCGATTGCCTCCAGACCTTCGAGACCGGACGCCGATGCCCGGCCTGCGGCAGCCCGCGCCTTACCGTGCATCCCGAGCTTTTCGAGCTGTCCATCGCCCACATGGATTGCGACGCCTTCTACGCCTCGGTCGAGAAACGCGACAATCCCGCGTTGCGCGACAAGCCCGTCATCATCGGCGGCGGGCGGCGCGGCGTCGTCTCCACGGCCTGCTACATCGCCCGCATCAAGGGCGTGCGCTCGGCCATGCCGATGTTCCAGGCCCTGAAGCTCTGCCCCGAGGCCGTCGTCGTGAAGGGCCGGATGGAGGTCTATGCCGAGGTCTCCCGCCAGATCCGCGCCATGATGGAGGAGATGACACCGGCGATAGAACCCCTCTCGCTCGACGAGGCCTTCCTCGACCTCACCGGCACCGCGCGACTGCACGGCGCCCCGCCCGCGGTCCTGCTCGCCCGGCTCGTCAAGCGCATGCAGACGGAACTCGGCATCACCGGCTCGATCGGCCTGTCGCATAACAAGTTCCTCGCCAAGCTCGCCTCCGACCTCGACAAGCCGCGCGGCTTTTCCGTCATCGGCAAGGCGGAAACGATGGAGTTCCTCCGCGACAAGCCCGTGCGCATGATCTGGGGGATCGGCGCCGCCGGCCAGGCCAGCCTCGAGGCGGTCGGCATCCGCACCTTCGCCGACCTCCGCCGCTGGGACAGGCGCGACCTGCACGAGCGTTTCGGCACGATGGGCGAGCGCCTGTGGCACCTCTCCCGTGGCGAGGACAACCGCCGCGTCTCGCGCGACCGCGCGATAAAGTCGATCTCGAACGAGACCACCTTCGCCGAAGACATCGCCGATCCCGATCTTCTGGACGGCCATATCTGGCGCCTCGCCGAAAAGGTCGCCGACCGGGCCAAGGCGCGCGGGCTCGCGGGCCGCGTGGTCACGCTGAAACTCAAGCGCGACGACTTCAAGCTGATGACCCGCCGCTTGTCGCTGCCCGACGGCACGCAGATCGCCGACCGGCTCTACCGCGCCGCCCGCACGCTCTACGACCAGGCCGACCACCCGCGCCCCTACCGGTTGATCGGCGTCGGCCTGTCCGAGCTGATCCCGGCCGAGGCCGCCGACCGCTCCGGCGACCTGCTCGACCCGCAGGCGGCCCGCCGGATCGAGGCCGAACGTGCCACCGACGCAATCCGCAAGCGCTTCGGCGAAGATGCGATCCTCAAGGGCCGTGCGTTGCGCTGACAAAAAGGGATTGCGCCGGCTGCGCCGTCGCCCGTGGCGGAAAACAGGGTTTTCCGAACTCCTTGGCGGGCGCTTGTGCAAGGGTCCGAGGGCATCTCTCGTGTGACGGTCTCGCCAGGTTCGATGCCTCCGGCGGCCATATTTCCGGGATAGAGATGCAGGACGCGCGCCCCTGCCGCATCTTCATCCCTCAAATATGGCGGGGGAGTCCCGAAGGGACGGGGGCGGAGCCCCCCACGCGCGAAGCGCAAACAAAAGACTCACGGAGCGAAGCGACCTGAAAGAAACGCGGCCCAAGCCGCTCCTTCTGGTTAGGGGCGCATCACTCGGCGGCGAGCGGAACCCGTCCGGGGCGCGAGGCGATCACCCGGTCGATCACCCCGGTGATGATCCGCTTGATCGTGTCGAAGTTGCCCGAGGGCCGAAGCATGCGCTCGTTCATGTAGAGCGCGCGATCGATCTCGATCTGGACCGCGTGGCGGCCGCGCGACGGCCGTCCGTAATGCTGTGTCACGAATGCGCCCGCGAAGGGTGCGTTGCGGATCACGTTCAACCCTTCCGACAGGAAGGCATCCTCGAGAGCATCGACAACCTCGGTCGCGGCCGAAGCGCCGAAGCGGTCGCCCAGCACGACCTCCGGTCGCCGCTGTCCGGACCTCGACACCCCGTCGAGCGCCTCGTGCGGCATCGAGTGGAAATCCAGCAGCACCGCCTCGCCATAGGCGTACTGCGCCTCGCCCATCAGCCCGTCGAGCGCGGCATGGTAGGGTCGCCAGACCTGTGCGATTCGCGACTCGGCCTCGGTGCGGCTGATCTTGCCGCGGTAGATCGCGCGGCCATTGGCCACGACACGCGGGATCACCCCCAGCCCGGACGAGATGCGCGGTGTCTGCACGCCCCGCGCGATGCCCTCGACGACGCCTGGGTCCAGCTCCTCCGGGCTGCGGTTGAGGTCGAGCCAGGCGCGCGGATACTCCGCCGCGATCAACGGCGCGCCGAGGCCGGGCGCACCGGCGACCAGCATGTCCATGAACGCGTCTTCCGAGGACCGGATGCCGCGACCGTCCAGCACGGTCGCGGCCAGGAAATCCGGCGGATAGTAGCGCCCCGAATGCGGCGTCGCGACCACGACGGGGGTCAGCAGGTCGCGCGGTCGTTCGATGCGAAAGGCGGGGGGCATGCGCGCTCCGGGTCCATGTCTCTGGCAAAGATATAGCGGGTTTTCGCGCAAGGCCAAAAGCCCTTGAACCCCCTCGGCGATCCTTCTATAGACCGCACACCCAAGCGGCGGCTTCGCAGACTCGGGCCTTTCGGCTGTTGTCTCGCGCAGGGCGTCTTTCGGGACCGGGCGGTTAGCTCAGCGGTAGAGCACTACGTTGACATCGTAGGGGTCACTGGTTCGATCCCAGTACCGCCCACCACGTCCCCTTTTTCGCAGAAAAAGGGGACAGCGACAGGGCCGGCGCGACAGCGACGGTCCCGAACGCAAAACCCCGGCAGCGGGGAAGAGAATTCACCGGTCCCCTCCCGGGACCAGACAGCAACCCAAGGCGCATCGCCGCGCCGCGACGAAGGAGAGGACCGATGAAGGTCAAGAACTCGCTCCGCTCGCTCAAGCAGCGCCACCGCGATTGCCGCGTCGTGCGCCGCAAGGGCCGGGTCTACGTGATCAACAAGACCCAGCGCCGCTTCAAGGCCCGCCAGGGCTGAGATCGCAGCGTCACGCTGATGGAAAGGCCGCCCTCCGGGCGGCTTTTTTCTTGGCCCTTGCCCGGTCTTCAGCCGTCCCGAAGCACCAGCTCGCCCTCGATCTCGATGGCGAAGTTCAGCGGCAGCCCTGCGCAGCCGATGGCCGAGCGCGCGTGGCGTCCCACCTCGGGCCCGAAAACCCCGAGAATCAGGTCGGAGAATCCGTTCAGCACAAGGTGCTGCTCGGCATAGCCGGGGGCGGAATTCACCATCCCGAAGACGCGGACCCAGCCCGCGACACGGGACAGTTCGCCGATCTCGGCCTTGAGATTGGCCAGCACCGACAGCCCGATCCGCCGCGCCACGCCCGCGGCCTCCTCGGTGGTCAGCGCCGCGCCGACCTGCCCGTAGGGCCCGGCGATGCCGCCCTCGGGCGACTGTTCCGGATGTCCCGAGATCAGCACGCGCGACCCGCGGATGTTGATGAAGGTGAAGGGCAGGTGGAGCCCCTCGGGCACCTTGACCGGCAACGGCAGCGCCAGGCCCATCGCCGCCAGCCGCGACTCGGGTGTGTCGGTCATTCCCCGTTCTCCCGTCTCAGCAGATCGTCGAGCGTATATCGCCCCGCGATCGGTCCCGCATCGCCCACGATGAAATCGGGGGCCTGTCCCATGCAGCCCGGCCCGCAGAGCAGCTCCGCGACACCGCGCTCGCCGTCAATGTACCACAACCTCCCGCCCGGCGTCGCGACATAGCCGTTCACGCCCTCCTCCATGTCGCCGCGCAGATCATCGCTCGACGGCACCTCGCTGTCGGCCTCCGTGTCGAAACCGGCATGGGTGTGGAACGAGGCCGTGACCTCAACGAAACGGCTTTCGTCACCCCGGCTCAGGCAGGAGTAATCTTCACCCCGGCTGACCTCCGTGGCCAGGTAGCTGCCGTCCGGCAGCACCCCGATATACCCGCAATACTCGCGATTCTCCGCGAAGCTGCGCGGTTGCAGCTCCATCAGGATCTCCCGTGCAACCTCAAGCTCGGCGGGGTCCTGCGCCAGGGCCCCTGCCGCCAGGCACAGCGCCAGACCGGCACCCGCAACACCCCTTACCGCACGCTTCAATCGAAGATCCTCCCGCCGATGGCTTCCGCCAGAAGACGCACGACCGTCATCTGGTCAAGATACCCCGTCGCCCCAAGCCCGCGCGAGCGCTGGTAGTCGCGAATCGCCGCGCGGGTGCGCGCATCGAAGGTCCCGTCCACGCGGCCCGGATCGAAGCCCAGCGCCGCAAGCCGCTGCTCGGTCAGCTGGCGCATCTGCGGCGTCAGGTTCAGCGCCGCCTCGCGGGCCTCGGCCAGCGCCAGCTCGCGCGGCGTCAGGCCGGTTTGCAGCACCGAAAGGCGCTGCTGCGCGATATCGATGAACTGACCGCCCGGATAAAGCTCCAGGTAGCGCCTGTAGGCCTCCACCGAATCCGCGGCCTGGACCTCCTGCCAGAACCGGCGCTCCTCGGCCTCGACCTCGGCAAGCCGTTCGGCCTCGATCTCGTCCAGCCGCGCCCGCGCCACCTCGGAGAACAGGCCGTTCGGATAGCGCGAGAGATAGGCGCGCAGCGCCGCCTCGTCCCGGCCCTGCCCGGTCGCCTGCCAGAAAGCGCGGTCCGCCTGCTCCTCGGCCTCGCGCTGGCGGCGCGCCTCTTCCTCCAGCTCGGCCGCGCGCTGTGCGCCTGCCTCGCGCAGGACGGCGACCTGCGGCCCGGTCAGGAACCCCGTCGCCTCGAAGCCGCGCGCCGATTGCCAGCCCCGGATCGCCCCGCGCGTGCCCGGCCCGAAGATCCCGTCGATGCCCCGCGTGTTGAAATCGAGGATCGTCAGGTCCCGCTGGATCTGCTGGCGCTGCGCCCGGCTCAGGCCCAGCGCGGCCTCGGCGGCCTCGGCCTGCTCCAGAGGATCGGGGGCCTGCGCTTCTTGCTCCAGCGCCTCGGCCCGGCTCAGCGCCTCGGCGGCAAAGGCGCCCCCGGGATACTGCTCGAGATAGGCACGGTAGGAACCGGCCGTGTTCAACTCCTGCACCGCGCCCCAAAGCGCCACCTCGGCCTCGGAAGGGCCGGTCGGCGCGGGAGCCGCATCCCCCCCAACGACCGGAAGAAACGGCAGGGCGGGAGACAGGAACCCGTGACTGCGCAGCGCGCGCGACCCCTCGACCGCGGCGGCCAGGTCGGCGCCTGGCCTGAGCAGCACGTCGCGCGCAAGATCGGCAAGGTCATCGGGCGCCCCCGACAGAACCGTCACACCCTGAGGGGCGTCGATCGGCCCGAACCCGCGGCTGAGCCCGGCACCAAGGTCGATCCGCCGCGCCTCCTGCCCGAGAAGGACAACCGCCTGCCCCGGCGCACGGCCGGCGATCTCGAAGAGCACATCGAGGGCGACACCCTCCGCCCCGACCGAACCGAGGTCGGGCGACCGCGCATCGCTGCCCAGAAGCCAGGTCCCCCGCTGTGACCGGACCACGTGGCCGGACAACGCGATGAGCACGCGCTCGGTCTCGTCGGCCTCCACCAGCGCCGAGACCGCGGCGCGCATCGCCTCGGCGGCACCGTTCTCGACCACGATCACGTCGAAGCCTGCCCGATCCAGCGGCCCCTCCAGCGACAGGATCTCGTCGCCGTAGCGCAGATCCTGCGCCGCCGCGTACCGGTCGTTCGCGATCAGAAGGGCGGTGTCCGCCCCGGCCGCGGTCGCGGCGCCAAGGACGAGGGCGAAGGGAATCAGGGCACGCATGGCAGCAACCTCCAGAAGTGTCGTTTCCCCCTGGTTAGCATGAAGCCATGCGGTTAACCGATAACCAACCCCGGCAGATCAATCATACTTTCGTTGATCGTCGATCACGAGGCCATCGTTCGGCAGGCTCCCGGGGGCGACGATCTCGACCCGTCCCTTCAGCTTCATCACCGCGGCCACGCTCTCGGCCAGCGCCGCCGCATCGGCGCCCTCGGCCTCGACTCGCACGGTCATCACGTCCATCTCGCCTTCGCGGGTGGCGATGACGCGGGCGCGCCCGACCTCGGCATGACGGCCCACGAACTCGGCCACCTGCTCGGGGCGCACGAACATGCCCTTGATCTTCGTGGTCTGGTCCGCGCGGCCCATCCAGCCCTTGATCCGCATGTTCGTCCGGCCGCACGGGCTTTGCCCCGGCAACACGGCCGACAGGTCGCCGGTGGCAAAGCGGATCAGCGGGTAGTCGGGGTTCAGCGTGGTCACCACGACCTCACCCACCTCGCCCTCGGCCACCGGGTCGCCCGTGCCGGGGCGCACGATCTCGACGATCACGCCCTCGTCCACGATCATCCCCTCCATCGCCTCGCTCTCGTAGGCGATGTTGCCCAGGTCGGCGGTCGCGTAGCATTGCAGGCAGGCGATTCCCCGGTCCGCATAGTCCTGCCTGAGCGACGGGAACAGCGCGCCACCACCCACGGTGGCTCGGGTGAAGGCCAGCTCCACCCCCATCTCCTCGGCCTTGTCGAGGATCACCTTGAGGTAATCCGGCGTGCCGGCATAGGCGGTGCAACCCACGTCCTTCGCCGCACGCACCTGCAACTCGGTCTGGCCCACGCCCGCGGGCAGCACCGCGGCCCCCACGGCCCGCGCGCCGCTCTCGAAGATCATGCCGGCGGGTGTCAGGTGATAGCCGAAGCAGTTCTGCACGATGTCCCCCGCACCGATCCCCACGGCATGAAGGAACCGGCCCATCCGCCACCAGTCATGGCTCACGCCACCCGGCTCGTAGATCGGCCCGGGGCTCTGGAACACATGCGCCAGGTTCGTCACCGGCAAGCCGCCGAAGGGCGGATGCTCGGCTTGCCGCGCCACCAGCTCGGACTTGCGCAGCACCGGCAGCCCGGCAAGATCCCCAAGCGAGGCCACCGCGGCCATCCCGTTCGATGCAAGCTGCGCGTTCAGCTTCGCCAACTGGTCCGCAGCGCGCGCATCGGCGCTGCGCGTCTCCAGCGCGTCGTAGTGTTTGCGGTTCTCGTCCAACATCGGCCTTTTCTCCTCCTCCTGTCCCGCCATCACTCGGCGGGCGTCAGGAACGGCTCTCCCGTCCGCAGCACATGCGTCGTCACGACCTGCATGTCGGTCTCGCCCAGGTTGGTCAGGCCGCCATGCACCTGCCCCTCGGGGAAATACAGCGACTGGCCGACCGCGAACTCCACAATCTGCCCGTTCGGCGCCTCGGCCCGGACAGGGGTGATAGCCACCGAATGCTCGTCGCCGGGATGCGTGTGCAGCGGAATGCGCGCGCCCGGCGGCACTGTCAGCAGCGAGACGATGACCTCCATCGTCCCTGACCCGGGCACCGGCACCCGCCGGATCTCTTCCGACGAAAGCTCCTGCGCCGCAGAACTCCCCGCCAGCACCGTCGCCAGCAGGATACCCGTCACCATGCGACCCATTCCAAGGCCTTCCCCGTTGTCAACTCAGCCACCGTTTCCGACGCCGGTAGCTCCGCACATCGCGGAAGCTTTTCCGGCCTTCCTCGGACATGCCGAGGTAGAATTCTTTCACATCCGGGTTCTCGCGCAGATCGGCCGCGGGCCCGTCCATCACCACCCGGCCCGATTCCAGGATGTAACCGTAATGCGCGAAGCGCAGCGCCACGTTGGTGTTCTGCTCGGCCAGCAGGAAGGTCACGCCCTGCTCCTCGTTCAGCCGCTTCACGATATCGAAGATCTGCTCAACCAGCTGTGGCGCCAGTCCCATCGAGGGCTCGTCCAGCAGGATCGTCTCGGGCCGGCTCATCAGCGCGCGGCCGATCGCGGTCATCTGCTGCTCGCCGCCGCTGGTATACCCCGCCTGGCTCGTCCGCCGCTCCTTAAGCCGCGGGAAATAATCATAGACCATCTCGAGATCGGCGCTGACCGCCCCCTTGCCGTCCTTGCGCGTGTAGCTGCCGGTCAGCAGGTTCTCCTCGACGGTCAGGTGCTCGAAACAGTGCCGCCCCTCCATCACCTGGATCACGCCACGGTCGACAAGGTCCGACGGCGTCAGGTCGGCCACCGGCTCGCCACGGTAGAGGATCGACCCCTTGGTCACCTCGCCCCGCTCGGAATGCAGCAGGTTCGAGATCGCCTTGAGCGTCGTCGTCTTGCCCGCCCCGTTGCCGCCCAGAAGCGCGGTGATCCCGCCCTTCGGCACCTTCAGGCTGACACCCTTCAGCACGAGGATCACGTGGTTGTAGATCACCTCGATGTTGTTGACCTCGAGAAGCGTCTCCGCCCCTTGCAGCTCCGGCGCCACGCCGTCGCCATGGGTCTCCTGAGGCTGGTCCAGCATCTCCCGGCTCTCCCTTGCCGCGGTGTCCGAGGCCCTCGCCCCGGTCACGTTCCGTTAAGGTTAACGCGCGCCCCCAAAGGCCCGCGCCCTGCCTTCATCTTTCCATAAATACGCAGATCCCGGCGGCGACACCCGCGCCGCCGCCGGGGATGTCAGATCAGCTGTCGCCGCACTGGCCCGAGATGTTGTTCTCGGCCGCGAACTGCGCCGAGTCCTCGTCGATCAGCGGCTGGGTCACGCTGTCGTCGGGCGCGATGAAGTCGGTAAGGGTCACCCACTCCGTCCCGCTCCACTGGGTCATGATCGCCATGCCGGTGCCGCCGTGATCCTCGCAGCTCACCGCGAACTCCGGACCGATGCCGGGCATGCCCAGCTCTTCCATCCGCGCGTTGGTCATCTGGAGCGCCTCCATCCCGTCGCGCATCATCGCGGGCGTGATCGCCGCTACACCGTGGATCTCCTGCGCGGTGCGGATCGCCTCGGCGGCCAGCATCGCGGCGTACATGCCACGGGTGTAGAGCACCGAGCCCACGTTCGAACCGTCGCCCGCGGCCATGCCGGCCTCGTGCACATGGGTGCGGATCTCGTCGAAGACCGGCATGTCGCCCAGGCGGTTCATGTTCAGCGCGCGGTAGCCCGCCGCCGCCTCGCCGGCCTGCTCGACGTCATGGTCGGCGCCCGCCCACCAGTTGCCGATGAAGTTCTCCATCGGGTAGCGGATGTTCACCGCTTCCTGGATCGCGACCTGGTTCATCACGCCCCAGCCCCACATGACCACGTAGTCGGGACGCTCGCGGCGGATCGTCAGCCACTGGTTGCCCTGCTCCTGACCCGGATGGTCCACGGCCAGCTGGGTCAGCGTGAAGCCGTGCTGCGCGGCCAGCGTCTCCAGCGTGCGGATCGGCTCCCGGCCATAGGCCGAGTTGTGGTAGAGCAGCGTGATGGTCTTGCCCTCGAGCGACCCGCCGTTCTCCTCGAGCAGCTGGTTGACGATCACCGAGGCCGCGTCCCAGTAGTTCGCCGGGTAGTTGAAGACATGGCTGAACACGTCGCCGTTCGCGGCCGAGGTCCGGCCATAGCCCATCGTGTGCAGCGGGATGCCGTCGGCGGTCGCGCGCGGGATCAGCTGGTAGGTGATGCCGGTCGACAGCGGCTGGTAGACCAGCGCGCCTTCGCCCTTGGTCGATTCGTAGCATTCCACGCCGCGTTCGGTGTCATAGGCCGTCTCGCAGCTGACGATGCGGATCATCTCGCCGCCGATGCCGCCGTCGCGCGCGTTCAGCAGGTTGAGGTAATCCTGGTAGCCGTCCGAGAACGGGATGCCGCCCGCGGCATAGGCGCCGGTGCGGTAGTGCAGGTCCGGGATCACCAGGTCGGCCAGCGCGGGGCCTGCGGCCATCACGCCCGCCAGTGCGAATGTTGCCAGTTTCTTCATCGGGGTTTCCTCCCTTTGGGTTTGTCCGATCTTTCTCACGCCCCGGTTTGGCCCGGGTTTCTCTCTCGGCGGCCCGCCCTCCCGGCCGGGTCCGCGTCCTTGGGGTGGGCCCTCCTCCTGCCCACCGGTCTCGAAGGGTGGGCGAGACCGCCCACTGCGGGCCTTCCCGCTCAATGCGGGAAGGGCCAGAGCCTCAGCTTCTCCTTCGCCAGCGCCCAGAGCCGCGCCAGGCCGTGCGGCTCGACGATCAGGAAGAACATGATCAGGGCGCCCACGATCACGAATTCGAAATGGGTGGCCAGCGCCGGGTCCCAGCCCAGCGTGCCGGCGAAGAAGTTCCGCAGCGCCACCGGCAGGATCACCATGAAGGCCGCGCCCGCGAAGCTGCCGAAGATCGACCCGAGCCCGCCGATGATGATCATGAACAGGATCAGGAAGGACCGCTGGATGCCGTAGGAGGCACCGACCTCGACCGCGCCCAGGTAGACCGTGAACAGAAGCGCCCCCGCGACGCCCACGTAGAACGAGGACACGGCGAAGGCCGTGAGCTTGGCCTTCAGCGGGTTCACCCCGATGATCTCGGCCGCGATGTCCATGTCGCGGATCGCCATCCACTGCCGCCCGATCGACCCGCGCGTCAGGTTGCGCGCGATCCAGGCCAGGACGAAGACGAAGGCGAAGCAGAACAGGTATTTCACCGGGGCCTCCGCGTTGGGACCGGTGATGGCGAGGCCGAACAGCGTCCGCTCCGGCGCGCTGATCTGCCCGGAGGCCGAGTAGTTGAAGAACCACGGCACCTTGTTGAACAGCCAGACGAGGAAGAACTGCGCCGCCAGCGTCGCCACCGCGAGGTAGAACCCCTTGATCCGCAGGCTGGGAAGGCCGAAGGCCACGCCGACCATCGCGGTCATGAACCCCGACAGAAGCGTGATCGTCACCATGTCCATCCAGGGAAAGGCCGTCATCAGCTTGTAGGACGTGAACGCCCCCACGGCCATGAACCCGCCCGTCCCCAGCGACACCTGCCCGCAGTAGCCGGTCAGGATGTTCAGCCCGATCGCCGCGATCGCGTAGATCAGGAACGGAAGCAGGATCGAGTTCGCCCAGTAGTCGTTGATGATGAAGGGGATGATGCCCAGACCGATGACCAGCACGATGTAATACCGGTACCGGTCGAAGGCGATCGGGAAGGTCTGGTTGTCGTCGGTGTAGGACGTCTTGAAGTCGCCCGCCTCACGATAGAACATCTGTCGCCTCCCCTGTCGCCGGCAGCGCGGCGCGCGGGGCGTCTGCCCGGGCCGCCCGCCGGTGTGTCATCTCCGGAATCGCTGAAATCGCGGCGCGCGCAAGGATCCGCTCCGCCCGCCCGGGCGCGCGGTCGATGCCGTCACGTTCGATCTGAAGGTTCGCCTGTCCGGCGCTCAGTCCGCGTCGACCCGCCGCCGGGCGAACAGCCCCACGGCAAGCCCCAAGACCGACAGAACCGGCGCGCTCCAGTGCATGTCCTGCTGGCCGTAAAGACCCGCCGCAAGGAACAGCCCCGCGAACCAGAACACCGCGAAGGCGATGGTGGTCACGATGGCCCACATCTTCCGTTCCGAGGTGGTCCGCCCCCTGGCGAACTCGGGTGTTCCGATATTCGGCTTCTGAATGTCGTCCAGAGCCATGGCACGTCATCCTCCCAAATGCCCCGTCCCGGATCCCTCCCGATCCGCTCAGGGGCCGCATCCCTGCCGATGCTCGCGCAGGGGCAGAGTGCACGGATGCCCCCGGCGCGTCACCATGTTTTTTCGGCGTGATCCGCATGGCCCGGCTACACCCTCTCGATGATCTTCTCGCCGAACAGGCCCTGCGGCCGGAACACGAGGAAGACGAGGGCCAGGACATAGGCGAACCAGTTCTCGGTCGCGCCGCCGATCATCGGGCCGATGGAGAACTCGAAGAGCGCCTCGCCCA
The DNA here is from genome assembly GCA_015689745.1 of Rhodobacterales bacterium HKCCSP123. GTDB lineage: Bacteria > Pseudomonadota > Alphaproteobacteria > Rhodobacterales > Rhodobacteraceae > Roseicyclus. The sequence goes on from WVSO01000001.1 coordinate 71,761, forward strand.
CCCCGATGATGAGGCCGCCCACGATGGCACCGGGGATCGAGGTGAAGCCGCCCAGCATCAGCACCGGCAGCGCCTTCAGCGCGATCAGCGACAGCGAGAACTGCACGCCCGACTTGGAGCCCCACATGATCCCGGCCACCAGCGCCACGATGCCCGCCAGCGACCAGACCAGCACCCAGACGTAATTCAGCTTGATACCCACCGACAGCGCCGCCTGGTGGTCATCGGCCACCGCGCGCATGGCGCGGCCCTGCTTTGTGTATTGCGCAAAGGCGATCAGCCCGCCGACAAGGATGGCGGCGATGATCGCGGCCGAGATGTCGAGGTTGTCGATGAAGAAGCCGTAGCCGAAGATCTCGAAGGTCGCCGCGTCGATGGCGTCGTTGATCCCCTGCGGCAGGCCAACGTCCATGTTGCGGATCTCGGACCCCCACATCAGGTCCGACACCCCTTCGAGGAAATAGGCCAGCCCGATCGTCGCCATGAACAGGATGATCGGCTCCTGCCCGACAAGGTGGCGGAAAACGAATTTCTGCACCAGCACGGCGAAACCCATCATCACCAGGACGGTCAGAAGGATCGCGGCCAGCGCGGGCACCTCCCAGCCGAAATAATGGATGTCGGTGCCGAAGATCTCGTTGATCAGATGCCCGAAGGGTACCCGCCCCTGCTGGATGCCCACGAGCGTCATCGCGGCGAACAGGGCCATGACCCCCTGCGCGTAGTTGAAGATGCCCGACGCCTTGAAGATCAGCACGAAGCCGAGCGCCACGAGGGCATACATCACCCCGTTCAGAAGGCCGTTGAGCGTGACCTCCATCGCGAAAATCAGTTGGTCGGGCATGCGCGGCCTCCCTGGCTCGGCGTATGTACGCGGTGTGTACGGGGTGTGTACGGGGTGTGACGCGGGCGCTCAGTCATGGGCGACCCCCAGGTAAGCGTCGATCACCTCCTGGTTCGAGCGCACCTCGTTCGGCGTGCCGTCCCCGATCTTCTTGCCGTAATCCATCACGACCACCCGGTCGCTCAGGTCCATCACCACGCCCATGTCATGCTCGATCAGCACGATGGTGGTGCCGTATTCGTCGTTCACGTCGAGAATGAAGCGGCTCATGTCCTCCTTCTCCTCGACGTTCATCCCCGCCATCGGTTCGTCGAGCAGCAGGATGGAGGGTTCCGACACCAGCGCGCGGGCCAGTTCCACCCGCTTCTTCAAGCCATAGGGCAGGCGGCCCACGGGCGTCTTGCGGATGTGCTGGATCTCGAGGAAGTCGATGATTTCCTCGGCTTTCTGCCGGTTCTCGACCTCTTCGCGCTGCGCCTTGCCCCACCAGAACGCCTGGTCAAGAAGGCTCGCCCTCATGTGGTTCAGACGACCGGTCATGACGTTGTCGAGAACCGTCATCCCTTCGAAGAGCGCGATGTTCTGGAAGGTCCGCGCGATGCCCTGGCGCGCGACCTGGAAGGGCTTCATCGGCGGGCGCCTGGACCCGCGATAGATCACCTCGCCCTCCTGCGGGTTGTAGAACCCCGAGATGACGTTGAGCATCGAGGACTTGCCCGCCCCGTTGGGCCCGATGATCGCCCGGATCTCACCCTCGCGGATGTCGAAGGAGATGTCCTTGATCGCCACCACGCCGCCGAAGCGCAGCGTGATGTTGCGCATCTCCATCACCACGCCGCCGATCTTGCGGCCGTCCTCGGTGGTGTAACCTTCCTGAGTGGAATCAAGCATTTAATCGGCCCTTTCCCGTGCCGCCTGGCCGGAACGAAAGATCAGCGCCCCCACCAGCCCGTAGATCAGAAGCGCCACAAGCGCCCAGATCAGACTGTCCTCCCAGACCTGCGGCATCCCGAAGAGAAGCGCCGCAACCCCACAGATCCCGATGGCCCCGCCCTGCACCGCCGCCGCGCCCGTCGTGACGTAGCGCCCCGCAACCCAGGAGGCCGCGAAGCCGAGCAGGAACAAAGCCACCGCGACCAGGGTCATTCGGCCGCCACCTGCGCGGGGGCACCAGCCGCGACCGTCGCCGCGTCGCGGATCTCCAGCGTCGCCTTGATCTTGCCCTTGCGCCCGTCCTCGTATGTCACTTCGGTTTCGGTGTACTGCGAGGTCTTGCCGGAATAGAGCGCGTCGATCAGGTCGTGGAACTTCTCCTCGATGATCCGGCGGCGCACCTTGCGCGTCCGTGTCAGCTCGCCGTCGTCGGCGTCCAGTTCCTTGTGCAGCACGAGGAACCGGTGGACCTGGCAGCCCGACAGCATCTCGTCCGTGGCGACCGAGCGGTTCACCTCCTCGACGTGGCTCTGGATCATGTCCATCACCTTCGGATGCCCCGCCAGTTCCTGATACGAGGCATAGGCGATGTTGTTGCGTTCGGCCCAGTTTCCGACCGCCGTCAGGTCGATGTTGATGAAGGCCGTGCAATAGTCCCGCCCGCTGCCGAAGACCACGGCCTCGAGGATATTGGGGAAGAACTTCAGCTTGTTTTCCACGTACTTGGGTGCAAAGAGGCTGCCGTCTGCCATCTTGCCCACGTCCTTGGCGCGGTCGATGATGCGCAGGTGACCGGTGTCGGGCTCGATGAAGCCCGCGTCGCCGGTCGCGACCCAGCCGTCGGGGTCCTTGGTCGAGGCGGTGCTTTCGGGGTTCTTGTAATATTCGACGAAGACGCCGGGGCTGCGATAGTACACCTCTCCCTTGTCGTCGATGCGGATCTCGACCCCCGGCGACGGTACACCGACCGTGTCGGGGCGCACCTCGTTGTCGGGCTGCTGGGTGATGAAGACCGAGGCTTCGGTCTGTCCGTAGAGCTGCTTGAGGTTGATGCCGAGCGCCCGGTAGAAATCGAAGATCTCGGGCCCGATCGCCTCGCCGGCAGTATACCCCACGCGGATGCGCGTCAGCCCGAGCGCGTTCTTCAGGGGTCCGATCATCAACAGGTTGCCAAGCTGGTACTTCAGCCTGTCCATCGCACCCACGTTCTTGCCGTCCAGCAGCCTGGGCCCCACGACCTTGGCGTGCTCGAGGAAATAGTGGAACAGCCGCCGCTTCAGCGGGCCCGCGTCCTCCATCCGGATCATCACGCTCGTCAGCAGCGTCTCGAAGACGCGCGGCGGGGCGAAATAGTAGGTCGGCCCGATCTCGCGCAGGTCGGCCAGCGTGGTGTCGGCGCTTTCGGGGCAGTTCACGCAGAACCCCGTCCACATCGCCTGCCCGATGGAAAAGATGAAATCGCCCACCCAGGCCATCGGCAGGTAGGCGAGAACCTCGTCATGCGGGTCGAGGTGATCGAACTCGCTCGAAGCCTTGGAGGTCAGGATGATGTTGCGGTTCGACAGGACCACGCCCTTGGGCTTTCCGGTCGTGCCGGAGGTGTAGAGCATGACGCAGGTCGAGTCGAAATCGAGCTCCGCCTCGCGCGTCTTCAGTTCCTTGTCGAACCTGTCATGCGCCGCGCGCCCCTCGGCCTGAACATCGGCCAGCGCGTGCAGCTTCGAGTGGTCGTATTTCCGAAGGCCGCGCGGGTCCTGGTAGATGATGTGCTCGATCTGCGGCACGCGGCCCTGCACCTCGATCACCTTGTCGACCTGCTCCTGGTCGCCGCAGATCACGAAGCGGGCAAAGCAATGCTCCAGCACATAGGCCATCTCTTCGGCAACGGCATCCTGGTAGAGCGGCACCGGCACCGCGCCGACCTTTTGCGCCGCGACCATCGACCAGTAGAGCGCGGGGCGGTTGCGCCCGATGACGGCGACATGGTCACCCCGGTTCACACCAAGCGCCAGCAGCCCGTAGGCAATCGCGTCGATTTCCTCGGCGGCTTCGGCCCAGGTCCAGTTCTGCCAGATGCCAAGCTCCTTCTCCCGGTAGGCCGGTTTGGAGCCGAACTGCGCCACGTTCCGCGCGAGAAGCGCAGGAATGGAATGCGGCACACCCTTGGGCGTGTCTGTCTGAGCCAAGTCTTTCCCTCCCTTCGCCGGGGTTCCTCCGCCCCGGCGTGCACGGTGCGCCCTTGTTCGGACAGGCGACTCCCGTATCGCCACCGTGCCACACAATCGGTCGCGGTCAAGTTTTGCCCCAGTTTTGCGCAATCCTAACGAATTGTAACATGGGCGCGCCCGCGCTTGACGGGGGACGCAACGGGGGGCAGCGATGAAGGCGGGAGGACAGGAGATGCCGCAGAAAGCGGGCACCGATCACCTGACGCGCGCGGGCCTGAACCTGATCCAGCAGGCGCTGTCGATCTATGACGCGGACCTGCGCCTTGCCGTCAGCAACCGCCCGTTTCAGACCATGTTCGGCCTGCCCGAGCGCCTGGTGACCCCCGGCGCCCGCTTCGACGAGACGATTCGCTACCTCGCAGAGACCGGCGAATACGGCGAGATCGACGACGTGGCGGGCTTCGTCGCGCTGCGCGTCGACCAGGCCCGCGCCTTCGAGCCGCATTACATGGAACGCCGCCGCGCCAACGGGCGCACCATCAGCGTCGAGGGCTCCCCCCTGCCGGAAGGCGGCTGGGTCACGGTCTATACCGATATCACCGCCATCAAGCGGCAGGAGGAGTTGCTGCGCGCCCGGTCCGAGGAACTGTCGGACCAGGTGCTGAGCTACACCGAGGAGCTGGCCCAGACCAACCGGGCGCTCGAGGCGACCATCGCCCAGCTCGAGGAGGCCAAAGCCGAGCTGACCGAGATGGAGGCGCGCATCCGCCTGACGACCGAGATGACGCCCGCGCATATCGCCCGCGTGGACCGCGACGGGGTCTACACCTACACCAACCGCCGCCTCTCGTCGCTCCTGCCCGGGCGGCAAAGCGATATCGTCGGGCTGAGCTTCGAGCAGGCGCTGGGCCAGGACACCGCGACGCGGCTGCGGCCCTTCCTGGCCCGCGCCCTCAAGGGCGAGGCGAGCGTGCTGGAATTCACCGAAGCCGAAACCGGCCGCCGCATCCGAACGGCCTTCACCCCCGACCAATCCGCGCCGGGCGAACCGATCACCGGTGTCTACCTCCTGTCCACCGACCTGACCGAGGAGGCGCAGGCCCGCGCGGCGCTGGCGCAGACCCACAAGCGCGAACTGGCAGCCCAGCTGACCAGCGGGCTGGCGCATGACTTCGCCAACCTGCTGACGATCATCCTCGGCCTTCAGGGGCGGCTCGAGAAGCTGCCGCTTCCCGCCGGCGCGCGGGAGCTGACCGGCGCAACCCGCGCCGCCGCGCGCAGGGGCGGCGACCTTCTGAACAAGATCGCCCGCATCTCGGGGCCGCGCGAAACCCGCGAGGCGCCGACCGTGCTGGCCGATTTCCTCGACACGCTCGCGCCGCTCGCCCGCGCGCCCCTGCCGCCCGAGATCGCGCTGACCATCGAGAACCGCGTGACCCATCGGGCGCTGATGCTCGACACCGGATCGCTGCAGGACAGCCTTCTGAACCTCGTTCTGAACGCTCGCGACGCCATCGGCGGTGCGGGCGGCGGGATCGCGATCCGTCTCGCGCCGGTGCAGGACACATGGCTCGACATTTCGGTCGCCGACACCGGCCCGGGCTTCTCCGAGGCCGCGCTGGCGCGCGCGCTCGATCCGTTCTTCACCTCGAAGGGCGACGAAGGGTCGGGCCTTGGGCTCACGATGGTCTATGACGCCGTCAAGCTGGCGGGGGGGCAGGTGCGGCTCGACAACCCCCCGGGCGGCGGGGCCTGCGTGACCCTGCGCCTGCCCCTGAAACCCGCCGAGGCCGAGGCGCGGCCCCGCCTCGTGCTGCTCGTCGAAGACAAGGCGGAGATCCGCGCCGCCGTCCGCGCCGACCTGACCGACCTCGGCCACCAGGTGATCGAGGCCTCGACAGCGGAGGAGGCGCTGGCACTGACCGATATTCCCGGCCTGGACTGGGTTCTGTCGGACATCCGCCTCGGCACCGAGGACGGTGTGGCGCTGCTGGGCCGGATCGCCGCGAAACAGCCCGCGCTGAACCTCGCCCTGATGACGTCGCTCCCCGAAAACGACCCCCTTCGCGCCAGTGGCGCCGCGCGCTGGCCCGTCCTTCCGAAACCCGTGGACGGCGCAGCCCTCCACGCCCTGATCGCGCGGGAGGCCGCCGCATGACCACCCCCCTCGTTGCCATCCTCGACGACGAGCCGCAGATCCGCGCGCTCTTGTCCGAGACGCTGACCGAAGCGGGGTTCCGCACCGCCTCCTACGCGCGGGCGACCGAGTTCGAGGCCGCGCTGGCGCGCGCCACGCCCGACGTCTGCCTGGTCGATCTCGGCCTGCCCGACCGCGACGGCCTGGCGCTGGTGCATCGGCTTGCGCTCGAATCCGGGGCCGCGATCATCATCATCTCGGGCCGCGCGCAGGTGCAGGACCGCGTGACGGGCCTGGAGCTGGGCGCCGACGACTACATCATCAAGCCCTTCGACCCCGCCGAGGTCGTCGCCCGCATCCGCGCGCGGCTGCGTCAGCCGAAGACCACCGGCCAGGCGCATGACACCGCCCGCTTCAATGGCTGGACCGCGCATTTCGACCGCTACCTCCTCACTGCAGAGGACGGCCGCGAGGTCAGCTTCTCCCATGCCGAGGGCGAGGTGCTGCGCCTGTTCCTCGAGGCGCCCAAGCGCCTGATCTCGCGCCAGCAGATGCAGGAAACCCTGGGCGGTGCGGCGGGCGAAAGCTTCGATCGGGCGATGGACGTCCGAATCTCGCGGCTGCGCACAAAGCTGGGCGAAGACCCCAAGAACCCGCGCCTGATCAAGACGATCTACGGTGCGGGTTACATCTTCCTCGGCGATGTCAGCTGGAGTTGAGCGGGCGCAAAACTGCAGTTTTGCGGATCGGAAAACTCGAGTTTTCCGCTACCCCGCCAGCCGCCCCGCCGCCTCGGCCAGAACCCGAAGCCCGGTCACAAGGTCGCCCTCATCCGTATCCTCGGCGAAATCGTGTGAAATCCCCCCGATCGACGGCACGAAGAGCATCCCGACGGGCATCAGCCCCGCAAGGTTCGAGGCGTCGTGCAGCGCCCCCGAGGGCATCGCCCGCCACCGCCCCGGCGCCACCGCCCCGGCGGCCTCGCGCAGGGCCGCCTGCATCGCACCGTCCATCGGCATCGGCGCAAGGTCATGGCGCAACCGCTCTGACGTCACGCCGCAGCCGGTTTCCGCCGCCACATCCTCCAGCAACTGCCGGATCGCGGCCTCCATCCGGTCCAGGCGGCCCGCGTCGATATCCCGCCACTGAAGCGAGAACTCCGCCCGCCCCGGCACCACCGACTGCGAGCCGGGATGCAGCTTGATATGCCCGATGGTCCAGACCGAATCGGGCGTCACGATATTGGCAAAGCGTTCCTCCAGCCGGGTGGCGATCTTCGCGGCCACCGTGAACGCATCCTTGCGCATCCGCATCGGCGTGGTGCCCGCGTGGTTCTGCTGACCCTGCACGGTCACCTGCAACTGCCGCAAGCCGACGATTCCCGTCACCACACCCACGGCCTCCCCGGCCTGGTCCAGCACCGGCCCCTGCTCGATATGCATCTCGAGGAAGCCGGCGAACCGCGCGGGATCGAGGAAATCGCCCGCCTGGTCACCCAGAAGCGCCCGTGCCTCGGCAAAGCCGGTGCCGTCTATGGCCGTCAGCCCATCGGCGGCCTCGAGCGGCAGCTTGCCGGACCAAACGGAACTGCCCGTCAGCGCGCCGAAGCGTCCCTCCTCGTCCTGGAAACTGACGCAGGAGACGGGCGGCCCGCCCCCCTCCCGCGCCGCGCGCGCCACCTCCAGCCCGGCGATGACGCCCAGCGCCCCGTCGAGCCACCCGCCCTCGGGCTGGGTGTCGGAATGCGAGCCGACCAGCAGCGACCGCCCCTCGGCCAGGCCGAAGAGGTTGCCCACCGGATCGAACTGCGGGGTCAGCCCCGCCTCGGCCATGCGCCCCGCCAGCCAGTCGCGCGCGGCGATATCCTCGGCCGAGAAGGCGCGGCGGCGAACCCCCTTCGTCGCCCCGTCGCCGCCGAAGCGGCGCAGCGCGTGAAGGTCTTCGAGAAAGCGGGCGGGGTTCACGGGAATGGAGGTCATGCCGCCTTCATATCGCGCCACCGCGCCCCGTCCAGCCCCCGCGACCGCGATGGGGCCCAGTCCCGCACCACCCGAAGCCGCGCCCCACTCCCATAACCCCCGGCAAGGTTAACGCGCCACCGCCCTTCCCTTCTCCGTTTTCCAAATATCCCCGCCCGTCGCCCGACAGGCGGCTTTGCCGCCGAAAGGGGAGGCTCCCGCACTCTCCACCCGCGCCACCGCGCGGACATCGCGCACCGCCCTTGCACATCGCGCCCCGGTCCCCCATCACGACCCCGACAGCGAAAAGGGGGACGATCATGGGCGAACTGGTTCTCGTGCGCCACGGGCAGGCGAACTCGGCCGCGCAGGACGAGACGGGCTATGACCGGCTCTCCGATCTCGGCCACCAGCAGGCGCGCTGGCTGGGCGAATGGCTGCGCACCCACGACGGCCCTTTCGACCGCGTGCTCATGGGCTCGCTTCGCCGCCACCGGGAGACTGCCGAAGGCCTCGGCGACATGGGGGCCGAACCCGAGGTCGATGCCCGCCTGAACGAGCTCGACTATTTCAACCTCGCTCAGGCCCATTCCAGGGCAACGGGCAAGCCCGCCCCCACGCCGGAGACCTTCGTCACCCACATCACCGACATCATGCAGGCCTGGCACCGTGCCGAGATCCAGGGCGAGGAAAGTTACGCCAGCTTCGAGACCCGCGTCGCCGAGATGCTGACCATCGCCGCGCGCCCCGGTCGCCGCGTGCTCTGCGTCACCTCGGGGGGCGTGATCGGGATGATGGTGCGCCACATTCTCGACCTCGACATCGCGCGCATGGCACATCTGCTGGTGCCGATCCGGAACTGCTCGATCCATCGTGTCATGGTGCTGCCCGAGGCGCAGATCCTCGCGGGCTTCAACGCGACGCCCCATCTCGACACGCCCGACCGCATCTTTGCCCGGACGGAGTACTGATCCGATGACGCATCTCTGGGTCCGCGCCGAACAGCGCCCGAACGAGGATCGCGCGGGCCTCACGCCCGAGGGCGTGCAGGCACTGATCGCCGCGGGCTTCCGCGTCACGGTCGAGGACAGCCGCACGCGCGCCATCCCGCTGCAGGGGTATCTGGACGCGGGCGCCGAGACCGCCCCCGAGGGAAGCTGGCCCGACGCGCCGGAGGGCGCGATCATCTTCGGGCTCAAGGAATTGCCCGAGGACGGCACGGCCCTTTCGCATCGCCACATCATGTTCGGCCATGCCTACAAGGGCCAGCCCGCGGGCCGTATCCTGCTCGACCGATTCCGCGCGGGAGGGGGCACACTCTACGATCTCGAGTACCTCGTCGACGCGGCGGGCCGCCGCGTCGCCGCCTTCGGCTACTGGGCGGGCTACGCCGGGGCCGCCGTCTCCACCCTCGCGCTGATCGCGCAGGCCCGCGGCACGACCTGCCCCCCGGTCTCGACCTACCCGGATGCCCGCACCCTGACCGACGAGATCGCCGCGGCGCTAAGCGCAGAAACCCTCGCCCCCCGGGCCATCATCATCGGCGCGAAGGGCCGTGTCGGAACGGGTGCAGCCGATTTCTGCCGGGCCGCCGGCATCGAAACGACCCTCTGGGACATGGCCGAGACCGCCCATGGCGGCCCTTTCCCCGAGATCCTCGACCACGATATCTTTCTCAACTGCATCCTGGCCCTGCCCGGCGTTCCCGTCTTCCTGCCCGAAACGGCCAGGAGCGCCCCCCGCGCGCTGCGCGTGGTGGGCGACATCGCCTGCGACCCGACCTCGGATTTCTCGCCGATCAAGGTCTACGACCGCACGACCGACTGGGCCGTACCGGCGCTGCGCGTCCACGATGACCCGCCCCTCGACGTGATGGCGATCGACAACCTGCCCTCGCTCCTGCCGCTGGAAAGCTCGCAGGACTATGCGGCCCAGCTCCTGCCCGCGCTCCTCACGCTCGACCGGATCGACCAGGGCGTCTGGGCGCGGGCAAAGGCAGAGTTCGACCGGCACGTCAAAACCTGACGCGGTCTTTCGCCTTCATCTTTCCGGAAATACGCACTCCGACACCGGCCATCCCGCACCACCGCCGGACAGTCGCGCGACCGCGCCGCGACGCGGCCGAAGGCCGCCCGCGGCGCCGGGCCCTAAGCGGCTGGACGGGCCGAAGGCCACGTCCAACGCGCGGGAGCCGTCGGTCGGCTCTAGAGGAGGTCTTCTTCCTCGTCGGTGATGTCCATGCCCAATGCCTCGGCCCCGGCCTCGAGATGGTCGGCGAAATGCGGGCTGCCGAGAAGGTAGTCGGCGGTCGGCGTCGTCGCCTCCGCCTGCGCGGTCGCCACGGCCTCGTCCCAGTCCTCGGCCTCGAAACTGCCACGCCCGATCCAGTAGATCGCCGTCAGCTCTGCCTGCTCATCCTCGTTCATCCGGTCGATGAAGGCCCGCAGCTCTCCCTCGGCCCGTTCGATCTCGTGGCCCATCAGGATCACCTGCGCCACCTTCCTGACTGAAATCTCCATGCCCTGTCTCTCCTCGCGCGTCTCGATCAGGGGGATACTAGCACAGGACAGGCGCGCGCCCGTCCTTGATCGACGTCAAGTCAGCGTCGGAAGAAGATCGCCTCGTAAAGCCCCGTCGGCAGCAAGCGGGAGAACCGGAAGAGCAGGCTGAACCCGAAGGGAAAGGCCTTGTGGAAGCGGTCGGTGTTCATCTGGTCGAACACCTCCTGCGCGGCCTCGTCGGGGGACATGATGAAGGGCTTGGAATGGGGGTTGTCATCCTGCATCCGCGTCTGGATGTAGCCGGGGTTCGACAGCTGCACCAGGACACCCGTGTGCCGCAGATCGCCATGCATGGATTCCGCCAGCGCCATCAGCCCCGCCTTCGAGGCCGAGTAGCCGATGGAGCCGGGCAGGCCGCGATAGGCAGAGAGCGAGCCGATCATCATGATATGGCCCGCGTCCCGCGCGACCATGCCGCCGATCACCTGCCCGATGACGCGGGCCGCGCCCGTCAGGTTCACGTCGAACATCTGTTCCACGCGGTCGGCGTCCCAGTCCGTCGCCTTGATCAGCGTGGCGAGCCCGGCCAGGAACACCAGCCCGTCGATCTCGCCCACCTCGGCGGCCGCCTCCTCGACGCTGTCGCGGTCGGCGATGTCCATCGGCACGACATGGGTGCGCCCCGGCAATTCGGCGGCCAGCTCCCTCAGCCGGTCGCCCGAGCGCGCCGAGAGGATCAGCTCGGCCCCCGCGCGGCTCATCTTCATCGCCAGCGCCCGGCCCAGCCCCTCGGACGCGCCCACCAGCCAGTACCGTTTTCCGCTCCACTCGCGCATGTCGTTTCCTTTCAACTCGTCTTGATGTGCCGCCCGCCCTCGGGCAGGGGCGTCGTCGCAAGCACGGCCATCGCCCCCAGTTTCAGCACGCAGGGCACAAGCGCGTACAGGTCGGTCAGCAAATCGAGCGCGGCCTGCGTGTTTTCGCCGCCTGACCGGAACCCGGCCGCGTCCAGCGCGGGCAGCAGCACGACGGCGGCCAGCGCGAGTGACGCTTTCGACACGAAGGCCCAAAGGCCGAAGGCCGCCCCGGCCTCCGGCGCGATGGTCTCCATGCGGCGGGCGAAAAGGGCGGGAAGCAGCGCGAAATCGGCGCCGAGCGCCGCGCCCGATGCGAGGCAGACGAGGGCAAAGGCCGTCGTGTCGCCGGGGCCGAGCGTCAGGACAACGGAGAAGGACGCGATGGCCAGCGCCATGGCCGCCAGCAGCATGGAGCGCGGGCCGTAGCGGCGGGCGAGCTTCGTCCAGAGCGGCGCGGTGCCCGCGGCGGCGAGAAAGAAGAGAAGCAGCAGCGGCCCCTCCCAGCCCGGAGCCTCGAGCACGCTTTCGACGTAGAAGAGGAAGAGGGTGGAGGAAACAGCGACCGGCGCCGCGTTCATCAGCGCCACCAGCAAGAGCCGCCGCGCGATGGCATCCGACAGGACCTCGGCGAAACCCGAGCGGCCGATCTCTCCGCCGGCCGTCCATTCCCGCCGCATGAGCCAGAGCGCGAGGCCGCAGGCCAGCGCGAATCCCAGCGCGAAGTTGCCATAGGGGTCGCCCGTCGCATCCAGTGCCGTGGGCGCGACGGCTGCGGCGCAGACGCCCAGAAGCGCGCCGGTCTCACGCCATGCCGCCAGCCCGAGATAGCCCTGTTCGCCCAGCCTCGGGGCGGCGGCGACGCCTTGGGCATACATGCAGATCGTGAGAAACGAGAAGGCCGAGAAGAGCCCCGTCATCATCAGCGCGAACCACCAGAGCGGCGCGATGGGCGGTTCCACCGCGAAAAGCCCCAGCATGGAGCCCGCCAGCACCGCGACCCCGACGGTCACCGCCAGCGCGCGCCTTGCGCGCAGCCGTTGCGCCAGCCAGCCAAGCGCGGGGTCCTGCACCACGTCGAACAGGCGCAGCGCGAAGAGCACGCCGGCCAGCGCGGTCAGCCCGACGCCGAAGTCGTCGACATAGACCTTGGGCGCGTGGATGTAGATCGGCAGTCCCGCCGCGGCGAGCATCGCGGCGAAGACCGCGTAGCCGGGGCGGGAGGGCGCGGCAGGCATGTCAGGAGATTTCTTGCTCCGGCGGCGCGGGGCGCACGCGGTAGGGCGCCCCCTTCCACCACAGCTTCAGCGCCTGCCAATGGATCAGCGCCAGCACCCGGCGCGCGCCCAGCGGGCGGCGGAGGGCCGATGTGACGATGCCAAGGGCCGTCAGCGGCACGCGCTTGCCGGTCAGCGTGGCCAGCACGCCCTCGTTCCCGGTGGAATAGTCGATCCAGATGCCCACCCGGTCCTGCCGGATGTCGAAGCGGAAGCTGTAGCCGCCCTCGATCGGCTGGAAGGGCGAGACGTGAAAGATCTTCTGCGCCGACAGCGAATCCTCGCGGGTGATCGGGCGCTGGTCGTGATGGGCGCAGAGGTAGGAATGCCGGTCGCCGAAGGTGTTCGTGACCTCGGCGATCACGGCGCGTAGCCGTCCCTGCCGGTCATGGGCCAGCCAGAAGGAGACCGGGTTGAACACATGCCCCAGCATCCGCGGCTGGGCGAGCAGCATCAGCTTGCCGTCGGTGACCTCGGTCAGACCATGCGCGGCGAAGACCTCGCGCGCCCAGACCGCGCCGCGCCCCGCTTTCGGCGGGCCGCCGTGGTCGGCATCGTGGAGCGAGGTCAGCCCGGCCCGGTTGCGCCCGAAGAGCCACGGGGCGCGGGGGCGGTCGGCCTCGGCATCCAGCATCACGTAGTCGATGGAATAGGTGAAGGCATTCTCCACCGCGCCGCGCCGCCCGTGAAAGGTCGAGCCCTTGATATGGTCGACAGCACTCATGCGGCGATGGGGGCCGCGTCGCGCTCGGCCATGGCCTCGACCACGTCGATCGCGCTGGCATAGCCATCCTCGTGGAAGCCGTTCTTCATCCAGGCCCCGCAGAACCAGGTGTTGTTCTGTCCGTTCATCGCCCTGACCGTTCCCTGTGCCGCCAATGCGGCAAGGTCATAGACCGGGTGACGGAATTCCGCCGTGTCATAGATCAACCGCTCGTCGATGGGCGCGCGGCTGTTCAGCGTGACGAAGAGCGGGTCGCTTTCCGGGATCGGCTGCAGGCAGTTCATCCAGTAGGTCAGGTCGATCGGCCCGCCCTCATGCCCCTCGCGCTCGGTGTAGTTCCAGGACGACCAGGTCACGCGGCGCTTGGGCATCGCGCGGGCGTCGGCATGCAGGACGGCGGTGTTTGGCTGGTAGCGCACGGCCCCCAGGGCGGCGCTTTCGGTCGGCGTGGGGTCGGCCAGCATGGCCAGGCTGTCGTCGGAATGGGTGGCGAAGACGACCTCGTCAAAGACCTCCCAATGGCCCTGGCGACGGATCTCCACGCCCAGCGCACTGCGCTTCACGGTCTCGATGGGCGCGGCGAGGCGGATATCGACCCCCTTGGTCATCATCGCGCGTTCCAGCCGCGTCACGTATTCGATGGATCCGCCCTGCACCGTGTACCACTGGTGCTGCCCGGTGGCCTGCAACAGGTGGTGGTTGCGGAAGAACCGCACCAGCGCCTGCGCGGGGAAATCCATGATCTCTTCCTTGGGCGTCGACCAGATCGCGCCCGAGATCGGCGTCAGGTAATAGTCGCGGAACCAGCGGCCCATGCCCATCTCGTCCATCAGCTCGCCCAGCGTGACCGAGCTGTCCGTCGCCACCTGTTCGGCGCGGGCGTTGAAGGTCATCAGGTCGCGCACCATCCGCAGGAACCCCGGGTTGGCCAGGTTCCGTTTCTGCGCGAAGAGCGCCTGCAGGCTGCGCAACCCGTACTCGATCCGCCCGCCGCCGATGGAGGCGGCGAAGCTCATGTCCGACTTGGCGACGGGCACGTCCAGCGCCTCGAACAGTTTCACCAGATTGGGATAGTTCACGCGGTTGAACACGATGAAGCCGGTATCGACCGGCTGATCGCCGCGCTTGCCAGCCACGACGGTGCGCGCATGGCCGCCAAGGCGCGGCTCGGCCTCGAACAGGGTGACGGAATGGGTGTCGGCCAGGTGGTAGGCGGCCCCCATCCCCGAGATCCCGGCCCCGATCACGGCGATACGTTTCGGCGCGGCGGCCGGCTGTTCGAATGGCATGCGTTTTTCCCTTGGAACGTCTTCGAATAAGTCCTGAGGGTTACGCGCCTCAAACCTGCCCAGATCAAAGAATTTATTTTTGATCCGGTCTAGGGAGAATCTCGTAAGCCGGATATGCTGTCGCCGAACGACCACGCTGACCAGACAGCTGACGCCTTGCAGGGGACTGTACCGGCCCCCAATATGCTGCGTCGGCCAGAAAGGCGTGCTGAGACCGTGACGGCAATGGAAAAGACCGAAGCGCATTGGGTGGCGAGCATCGTCAGCATTGCGCAGCAGCAGGATCAGAAGGCGTTCGCCGAGGTGTTCAGACACTTCGCGCCGCGCGTGAAAGCCTTCCTGATCAAGTCCGGGGCCGACGAAAGCCTCGCGGAGGAGTGCATGCAGGACGTGATGGCAACGCTCTGGCACAAGGCGCACATGTACGACCCGTCGCGGGCCTCGGTCGCGACGTGGGTCTTCACGATCGCGCGGAATCGCAAGATCGACCTCCTGCGCCGCTACGCCCGCCCCGAACCCGAAGAGCTGCCCTGGGGTCCCGAGCAGGAGCCCGACCAGGCCGATGTCATCGCGCTGCACCAGGAATCCACGAGGCTTGCGGATGCGATCCGAAAGCTTCCCCCGAAACAGCGGGACCTGATCGAACGGGCCTATTTCGGCGACCTCACGCATAGTGAAATCGCGGCCGAAACCGGATTGCCCCTTGGCACGATCAAGTCCCGTATTAGGTTGGCGTTGGAAAGGTTGCGCCACGCAATGAGTTGAGGAGACGCGATGACCGCAATTCGTCATCATATTCCGGATGATCTGCTGATGGGCTACGCCGCCGGCGCGCTCCCGCAGGCATTCGACCTCGTGGTCGCGACCCACGTCTCGCTCAGCGATGACGCTCGTGCCCGCCTTGCCGGCTTCGAAGAGGTCGGCGGCGCCGTCCTGTCCGATCTCGAGGAATGCGAGATCGGCGAGGACAGCCTGCAACAGACGCTTGCCAAGATCGCCAGCATGGCGCCGACACCCAGGGCAAAGCCGTCGAAGGGTGTCTTCCCCAAGCCGCTGCGCGACATCGTCGGCGGTGACGAGGATGCCGTGAAGTGGAAGAGCGTCGGCATGGGCGCCAAGCAGGCCGTGCTCTGCTCGGAGGATGGCGTGACCGCCCGGTTGCTCTACATTCCCGCTGGTCAGGCGATGCCTCAGCACGGGCACAACGGGATGGAGATGACACTGGTCCTCAAGGGTGCGTTCCGTGACGAGGACGGCGTCTATGCCCGCGGCGACATCGAGGTCGCCAACCAGGACGTCGACCATCAGCCGATCGCCGAGCCGGGCGAGGATTGCATCTGCCTGATCGCGACCGACGCCAAGCTGCGTTTCCAGGGCCTGCTGCCGCGCATCGCGCAGCCCTTCCTCGGGATCTGAACGCTCAAAATCGACAGGTTGACCTGTCATTCTGTCGCCCGCCCTCACACGGCGGGCGTCTTTGCGTCTAGGATGGGGGCGAGAGGAGATGCGCCCATGTCCCAGACGTTCCTGAGCCGCCTGACCGACACGCTGGACGAGATCCGCGCCGACGGCCTGTGGAAGACCGAGCGCCCGATCCTCTCGCCCCAGGGCGGGCATGTCGAGGTTGCGGGCGGGCGGCGGCTGCTGAATCTCTGTGCCAACAACTACCTCGGTTTGGCGGATCATCCCGCGCTGATCGCTGCAGCCAAGGCGGCGATGGACGATCACGGCTACGGCATGGCCTCTGTCCGCTTCATCTGCGGCACGCAGGACTTGCACCGCGCTTTGGAGGAACGGCTGGCGCGGTTCCTCGGCAAGGAGGATGCGATCCTTTTCGCGGCCTGTTTCGATGCCAATGGCGGGCTGTTCGAGCCTTTGCTCGGGCCGGAGGACACGGTGATCTCGGACGCGCTCAACCATGCCTCGATCATCGACGGCATCCGCCTGTGCAAGGCGCGGCGCTACCGATACGCCAATGCCGACATGAACGACCTGGAGGCGCAGTTGAAGACCGCCCGCGCGGAGGGCGCGCGCACCATCATGATCGCAACCGACGGTGTCTTCTCGATGGACGGGTATCTCGCACCCTTGCCCGAGATCGCCACGCTGGCCGAACGATACGACGCCGTCGTCATGGTCGACGATTGCCACGCCACCGGCTTCATGGGACCGGAGGGGCGCGGCACTCCGCATCATTTCGGCGTGGCCGATGGCGTCCACATCCTGACCGGCACGCTGGGCAAGGCGCTTGGCGGCGCCATTGGCGGCTATATCGCCGGGCCGCAGCCGGTGGTCGATCTGCTCCGGCAACGCGCGCGGCCCTACCTCTTTTCCAACGCCCTTCCGCCCGCGGTCTGCGCGGCGGGGCTGGCCGCGCTCGACCTTGTCGAACGGGGCGAGGCGTTGCGCGCGCAACTCTTCGTCAACGCCGCCCATTGGCGCGCGGGGCTTGCGCGCCTCGGCTTCGACCTGTTGCCGGGCGAGCACCCGATCATCCCCGTGATGCTGGGTGACGCGCGCCTCAGTCAGCAGATGGCCGCGGCCCTTTACGAAGAAGGCGTCTACGTGGCCGGCTTCTTCTTTCCCGTCGTGCCAAGGGGCCGCGCGCGCATCCGCACGCAGATGAACGCGGCGCTGACGCCCGACGACCTGGACACCGCGCTCGCGGCCTTCGAGGCCGCGGGCAAACGCGTGGGGGCGATCCGATGAGAAACGAGATGCGCGCGCTGGTGAAGCCCGGTCCCGTTCAGGGGCTTGAGATGCGGACCGCACCCGTGCCCGAGATCGGGCCGGACGACGTTCTGATCCGCGTGAAGAAGACGGGCATCTGCGGTACCGACATCCACATCTGGCAATGGGACGATTGGGCCGCGCGCACGGTGCCCACGCCGCTGATCACCGGCCACGAGTTCGCGGGCGAGATCGTCGAGCTGGGCCGCGACGTCGAGGGCCTCGGCCTCGGGCAGCGGTGTTCCGGCGAGGGGCACCTGATCGGCAAGACCTCGCGCCAGAGCCGCGCGGGCAAGTTCCACCTCGACCCCGAGACGCGGGGGATCGGCGTGAACGAGCAGGGCGCCTTTGCCGAGTACCTGCGCCTTCCGGCGTTCAACGTCGTGCCGCTGCCCGACGACATCCCCGACGAGATCGGCGCGATCCTCGATCCGCTCGGCAACGCGGTTCACACGGCGCTCTCCTTCGACCTGCTGGGCGAGGATGTGCTGGTCACCGGCGCGGGCCCCATCGGGATCATGGCCGCCGCCGTCGCCCGCCACGCGGGCGCGCGCCATGTCGTCATAACCGACGTGAACCCCGACCGGCTTCGGCTGGCGGGCGAGGTCGCCGATGTGCGCCCCGTCAACGTCGCCGCGGAGGACCTGAAGGACGTCATCCAAGCCCTCGGCATGAAGCAGGGTTTCGACGTGGGGCTCGAGATGTCGGGCAACCAGGCCGCCCTCGACCAGATGGTCGAATGCCTCGTGATGGGCGGGCGCATAGCGCTTCTGGGCATCCCGCCGGGCAAGTCGCCCGTAGACTGGAGCCGCATCGTCCTCAAGGCGATCACGATCAAGGGCGTCTACGGCCGCGAGATCTTCGAGACCTGGTACAAGATGATCGCCATGCTTCAGAACGGCCTCGACGTGTCCCGCGTCATCACCCACCGTTTCCCTGCGGACCAGTACCGCGAGGGATTCGCCGCCATGTTGTCGGGCAAGTCCGGGAAGGTCGTGCTTGACTGGACCTGACTCGTTGCATTTTCAACGTTCATGTGGCATGCCGTCCCCCGACCCGCAGGAGAGACCGCGATGACCGAGCAGAGCACCCCCCGCCCGATGATCCAGGCACCGTCGCTGCCCGGGCCCCACGAAGGCTACATGCCGGGCTTCGCCAATGATTTCGAGACCGAGGCGCTGCCGGGCGCGCTGCCGCAGGGGATGAACTCGCCCCAGAAATGCAACTATGGCCTTTATGGCGAACAGCTGTCCGGCACCGCCTTCACCGCCAACCCGCCCGAGCGGACCTGGACCTATCGCATCCGCCCCTCGGTCAAGCATTCGGCGCGTTACAGCAAGATCGACCTGCCCTACTGGAAATCCGCGCCCAACGTGGACCCTGATGTCATCAGCCTCGGGCAGTACCGCTGGGACCCGGTGCCGCTGGCCGACACGCCGCTGACATGGCTGACGGGCATGCGCACCATGACCACGGCGGGCGACGTGAACACGCAGGTGGGGATGGCCGCGCACATCTACCTCGTCACCGCGTCGATGGTGGATGACTACTTCTTCTCCGCCGACAGCGAGCTTCTTGTCGTCCCGCAGGAGGGGCGGCTGCGCTTCTGCACCGAGCTTGGCATCATCGACCTGAAACCGCAGGAAATCGCCATCCTGCCCCGCGGCCTCGTCTACCGGGTCGAGGTGCTGGAAGGGCCCTGCCGCGGCTTCGTCTGCGAGAATTACGGCCAGAAGTTCGAGCTTCCGGGCCGTGGGCCGATCGGGGCGAACTGCCTCGCCAACCCGCGCGACTTCAAGGCGCCGGTCGCCGCCTACGAGGACCGCGAGGCGCCCTCGCGCCTGACGATCAAGTGGTGCGGGCAGTTCCACGTGACCGAGATCGGGCAAAGCCCGCTCGACGTGGTGGCCTGGCACGGCAATTACGCGCCCTACAAGTACGACCTGTCGACATATTGCCCGGTTGGCGCGATCCTGTTCGACCACCCGGATCCGTCGATCTTCACGGTTCTCACGGCCCCCTCGGGCGTGCCCGGCACCGCGAACATCGACTTCGTCCTGTTCCGAGAACGCTGGATGGTGGCCGAGGACACCTTCCGCCCGCCCTGGTATCACAAGAACATCATGTCCGAACTGATGGGCAACATCTACGGCCAGTACGACGCCAAGCCGCAGGGCTTCGTGCCGGGGGGCATGTCGCTTCACAACATGATGCTGCCCCACGGCCCCGATCGCGAGGCTTTCGAGGGCGCGTCGAACGCAGACCTCAAGCCCCACAAGCTCGACAACACGATGTCCTTCATGTTCGAGACGCGCTTTCCCCAGCACCTGACCGCCTTCGCCGCGACCGAGGCGCCACTGCAGGACGATTACATCGACTGCTGGGACAGCCTCGAAAAGAAATTCGACGGAACGCCCGGGCGAAAGTAGGCTTGGCCGAAGGACAAGCGGCCGGGGGCGAGAGATGGAGATTGCGGACAGGCTGGTGCTGCTCGGCACCAAGGGCGGGCCGGCGATCCGCCCGGGCGGACCGATGCCGACCGCGTCGCTCCTGGAGATCGGCGGACGGCGCTGCGTGGTGGATTGCGGCCTCGGCGTGTCCAGGGGGCTGGTCGAGGCGGGCGTGAACCTGAAGGCGCTCGACCTCATCTTCATCACCCATCTGCACTCGGATCATGTGCTGGAGCTTGGGCCGCTCCTGCACACCGCCTGGACCACGGGCCTTGCGACCCCGGTGCAGGTCTTCGGCCCGCCGGGCACGCAGGCCGTCTGGGACGGGTTCGTCGCCTCGCTCCGTTACGACATCGACCTTCGGATCGAGGACGAAGGGCGTCCCGATCTGCGCACCCTCGTGCAGGTTCAGGAGTATTCCGAGGGGCCGCTGCCGGTCGATGGCCTTTCGGTCAGCGCGCTCCGCGTCGATCACCCGCCGGTCATCGACTGTTTCGCGCTACGCTTCGACAGCCCCGAGTGGTCGGTCACCTTCTCGTCGGACACCGCGCATTTCCCGCCGCTGGCGGAATTCGCAAGCGGGTCCGACATCCTCGTGCACGAGGCGATGCTGGAACGCGGCGTCGACCGGCTGGTCGCGCGCACGGGGAACGGCTCGCGGCTCAAGGCGCATATCACGCGCTCCCATACCGAGGCCGTGGATGCCGCGCGCATCGCGGCTGCCGCGGGTGTCGGAATGCTGGTCCTGCACCACCTGATCCCCGCCGACGACCCCGGCATCACCGAGGCCGACTGGCTGGCCGCCGTCGCGCCCGTGTTCGGGGGGCCGACCGTCGTCGGCACCGATGGCCTGAGCCTGTCGCCCAAGACCCCAACGTGATGAGCAGGTTCGGCCCCAGTCGCGGCGAGATAAAGCTGCGCCTCGGCATCAGCCTTGCGGGGCTTGCCCTGCTGATCGGGGCCTATGCCTTCAACGGGATCGGCGGCATTGCGTCGCTGGAAATCGCGATCATCGGGACTGCCTTCTTCGGGGGCACGGCGATATGGTGTCTGCGCCAGTTGACACGAAAGGACGACCCATGAGCACCGGGCAGATCATCCAGCTTGTCCTGCAGGGCCTCGTCTTCCTCGCCTGGGCGGCGCTGATGTTCCGAACCCTGTTCCTGTGGCGCCGCCGCGCCGAGGCCGAGACGGGCAACACCTTTTCCGGCCCGGGCCAGGTCCTGAAACAGGCGGGCCGCTGGTTGCGCGCGCCCGAGGACCGGTCCGAGCGCAACACGCTCCTGTTCCTGACCTTCGTCCTCGTGGTGATGATCCTGACCTCGGCGGTCCTGGCGCCGCCCAGCGCGGGCTAGGCCGCGCTCGCCGCCGCCGCTTCGCGCCGCAGGAAGGCGGGCTTGCCCGGCGCGCTCAGGTCGGGGGCGTATGCGTAGCCGCCCGTGTCGAAGTCGAGGATGCCGGCAGGGTCCGTCAACCGGCGTTCGATGATGAAACGCGCCATCGCGCCGCGCGCCTTCTTGGCGAAGAAACTGACGATCTTCGGGCCGCCCGGCTTGTCCTCGAGGAACTGGGGCGTGATCACCGTAAGCGCCAGAGCGTCCGCGTCGACAGCCGAGAAATACTCGACCGAGGCGCAGTTGATCAGCGTGTCGGTGCCAAGCCGCTCACCCTCGGCGTTCAGCGCCTTCGCCAACCGGTCGCCCCAGTAGGCATAAAGGTTCGCGCCCTTCCGGGTCTTCAACCGGCTGCCCATCTCCAGCCGGTAGGGCTGGATCGCATCGAGCGGGCGCAGGATGCCATAAAGCCCCGACAGGATGCGCAGCCGCTCCTGCGCGAAGCGCATGTCCTCGGCATCGAGGCTGGCCGCCTCAAGCCCCTGGTAGGTGTCGCCTGCAAAGGCCAGCGCGGCGGGGCGCAGATCGCCCGCCGCCTCCTCGAAGCGCTTGAAGCGGTCGGCGTTCAGCTTGGCGAGCGCGGGCGACAGGTCCATCAGCTCGGCCAGCTCCTTCTGGCTCAACCGCTTCGCGGCGCGTGCCAGCGTCACCGCGTCGTCGCGGAACGAAGGCTCCGTCATCTCCACGTCGCGGTCGGCCCAGTCGAGGCGCTTGGCGGGGGAAATCACGGTCAGCATGCGGCAGCTCCTTTCGTCCGTTCCTTCTGCCCGAGGTAGCGCCACCCACGGCAACGGGCAACCCGATGCACCCCAGTCCTGCCTTGAGATCGCCGCACGGGCGTTCCACACTCGGGGCGATCAACGCGCAGGATACAAGTGACAGACCCACAGGACGCCAGCACGGCGAAAGATACCCGAACCCGGCTGCAAACGGCCGCCCTCGTCATCATCGCGGCGGCGGTGGTGCTGTTCCTGCTGGTGCAGGCGCGCTTCATGCTGACATCGCTCGCGGTGGCGATCATCGTCTTCAGCCTGACCAGCGACGCCATCGGCTTCATCTCGCGGATCAAGCTCGGCCCCCTGCGCATTCCCAACTGGGTGGCGAGCCTTGCGGCGGTGCTGCTGATCTCGACCGGGCTGTTCATGCTCAGCTCGCTGATCCTGTCGCAGGTCAACACGGTCCTGTCGACCACGCTGACCTACACCGACCGCGCGCCGGCCGCCGTGGCCGACCTCTTCGCGTGGATGGGTCCCGAGGTGGAGACCGCCATCGCCAGCGCGATCCGCAGCGTCGATGTCTCGGGCTACCTGCGCGCGATGGCAGGGCAGGCGGGCGGGCTGATGCAGGGCACCGTTCTGGTGATCCTCTTCGTCGGCTTTCTCTTTGCCGAGCGGCTCTGGTTTGACGTGAAACTCACGAGCCTGATGGGCGGCGACGGCGAGCGCGCGCGCCACGCCCAGCGCATCATCGGCACGATCATGCATCGGGTGAACTACTACCTGCTGGTCAAGACCGTGGTCAGCGCGATCACCGGGCTGATGGTCTATGGCGTGGCGCTCGTCTTCGGGCTGGAGCTGGCCGTCGCCATCGGGATGATCACCTTCGTGCTGAACTACATCCCCAATGTTGGCTCGATCGTGGCGACCGTCCTGGCGACCTTCGTGACCTACGTGCAACTGGGCGAACCCGCGCCGACGCTGGCCTTCTTCCTTGCCGTGGGGGTCATCCAGTTCGTCAACGGCAATGTCATCGACCCCTGGCTCATGGGCCGCGCGCTGCGCCTGTCGACCTTCGGGATCATCGTCGCGCTGGCCTTCTGGGGGTCTGTCTGGGGTATCGCGGGGATGTTCCTGTCCGTGCCCATCATGGTGGCGACGATGATCGTCTGCAGCCATGTGCCATGGCTTCGGTCAGTCGCCGTCCTTCTCTCGCGCGAGGGGTTGCCGGACCTCGACACAGACCGCAACCGCCCGCTCGGACCAACGGCCATCATCGGCGAAGCGGTGACTCAGGACGCGCGCCGCCGCCGGGGTTAGCCGGCCTCGCGCAGAACCTCGAGGAAGGCGTCGCCGAACCGCTCGGCGTGGCGTTCCCCCAGAAGCCGGGTCAGCGTCGACAGGTCGCCCGGCTTCACCTCGGCCACCCTGGCGATCTGGGACGAGGAACAGGTCATCGGCTTGTCCGTCCCCGTCTCGCCGCGCGCCAGGTCGGCCTGCACGGCAAGCAGCCGGTCATAGAGCGCGCCCGCGTCGCGCCCCGCCAGCTTGCGGCGGGCGGGGTGCTGATCCTCGGGCTGGTCGCCCGTGATGACCGACAGGAAGGCCGCGCCGTATTTCTCAAGCTTTGTCGCCCCCACGCCGCCGATCCGCGCCATCGCGTCCAGCGTTTCCGGCCGCGTCTCGGCCATCTCGATCAGGGTCTTGTCGGTGAAGATGACATAGGCGGGCACCTTCGCCGCCTCGGCCAGCGCGCGGCGCTTGGCCTTGAGGGCCGAGAGAAGCGGCGCGTCCTCCTCGCTGACCAGCATCTTGACCTGCGGGCGGCGCGGGGCCTTGGCGATGGTGTCGCGGCGAAGCGTGATCTCGGCCTCGCCGCGCAGGATGGGGCGCGCGGCCTCGGTCATCCTGAGCGCGCCATGCCGCGCCGGGTCGGGGCGGACGAGGTCATGGGCCGCCATCTGGCGGAACACCGCCTGCCAGCCGCGCTTGTCGAATTCCGTGCCGACGCCATAGGTCGGCAGCCGGTCATGGCCGCGCTGGCGGATCCGGTCGGTGTCGGTCCCCGTCAGGATGTCGATCAGATGCCCCGCGCCGAAGCTTTCGCCGGTGCGCAGGATCGCCGACAGCGCCTTGCGCACCGGCGTGGTCGCGTCGAACACATCGGGCGGGTTGGCGCAGAGGTCGCAATTCCCGCAAGGTTCCGCCTGTTCGCCGAAATACCCAAGCAGCACCTGCCGCCGGCAGCCCAGCGCCTCGGCCAGCCCGAGAAGCGCGTTGAGCCTTGCGTGGTCGGCCTCCTTCCGCTCGGGCGGCGCGAGGCCCTCGTCGATCTGGGACCGGCGGAACCGGATGTCGTCGGGGCCGAACAGCGTCAGCGTGTCGGCCGGCGCCCCGTCGCGGCCCGCGCGACCGATCTCCTGGTAATAGCCCTCGATCGACTTGGGCAGGTCGGCATGGGCGACCCAGCGGATATCGGGCTTGTCCACGCCCATGCCGAAGGCGATGGTCGCCACGACGATCAGCCCGTCCTCGGTGGCGAAACGCCCTTCGACGCTGCGGCGATCCTCGGCCTCCATCCCGCCGTGGTAGTGGCAGGCGACATGCCCGGCCTCGCGCAGGGCCTGCGCCAAGGTTTCGGTCTTGGCGCGGGTGCCGCAATAGACGATGCCCGACTGCCCCTTGCGGGCGGCGGCGAAGGACAGGATCTGTTGCCGGGGGTTCTGCTTGACCTCGAAGGCCAGCGCCAGGTTCGGCCGGTCGAAGCCGCGCAGGAAGCTTTCGGGCGGCTCCCCGTCGAACAGGCGTTCCACGATCTCGGCCCGCGTCTCGGCATCGGCCGTGGCGGTGAAGGCCGCAAGCGGCACGCCAAGCGACCGGCGGAGTTCCCCGATGCGCAGGTAATCGGGGCGGAAATCATGGCCCCACTGGCTGACGCAATGCGCCTCGTCCACCGCGATCAGGCTGACGCCCGCGCGCTTCAGCATCCGTTCCGTGCCCGAGGACGCCAGCCGCTCGGGCGCGATGTAGAGAAGCTTGAGCGTCCCGTCCTCCAACGCCGTCCAGACGGCATCCGTTTCCTCGGGCGTGTTGCCGCTGGTCAGCGCGCCTGCGACCACGCCCGCCTCGCGCAGGCCCCGCACCTGGTCGCGCATCAGCGCGATGAGCGGCGAGATCACCACCGTCACCCCCTCGCGCATCAGCGCGGGCAGCTGGAAGCAGAGCGATTTGCCCCCACCCGTCGGCATGATGGCCAGGACGTTGCGCCCCCGCGCCACCGCCTCGACGATCTCGGCCTGGCCGGGGCGGAAGGCCGAGAATCCGAAGACGGAGGAAAGGAGGGCGGTCGCGTCCTGCATGGGGGCCTGTCGGGTCACTCTTTTTTTGCTCGATTTTTATGGACTCTCCCATGTTGAGAAGGCGTTAACAAGCCTTCCACCGCCAGATCGGGGGCAAGGTGCGGGGACATCCACAAGATATTCCCCCCAGCGCCCCTCATTGCAGCGTCACGCTGCCCCATTACATGCAGGTCCCGCCCTCGATAGGCGGACCCGTGACCGACCTTTCGCCATGAAGGAGGGACGACATGACCCTTGCGAAGACCCTGACCGCGACCCTTTTCGGGATCACGCTGGCCACCGCCGCACCCGCGCAGCAGGCCGAGCCGGAAGTGACGCTGCGTTTCCAGCACTTCGTCTCGCCCGCCAGCGCCAATCCCACGCATTTCATGCAGCCCTGGGCCGAAGCGATCGAGGAGCAGTCGGGCGGCCGCATCCGGGTCGAGATCTACCCGTTCATGCAGCTCGGCGGGTCCGCGCCCGATCAATACGACCTGATCCGCGACGGCGTGATCGACGGCGGCTGGGTCATCCCCGGCTACCAGGCCGGCCGCTTCCCCGAGGCCGAGGCGCTGGAACTGCCCTTCATGACGACGAAATCCGCCGAAGAGGCCAGCCGCGCGGCCTGGGCCTTCACGCAAGAGTTCCTGATGGACGATGTCGCCGATGTCCATGTCGTCGCCGCCCACATGCACGGGCGCGGGTTGATCCACCTGCAGGCCCCGCCGATCGAGGCCCTCGACGATTTCAACGGCCTGCGCCTGCGCGGCCCGTCGCGCGCCGCCACGCTTCTGCTGGAACGGCTTGGCGCGACGCCTGTCGGGATGCCCGTGCCCGCCTTCCCCGAGGCGCTGTCGCGCGGGGTGGTCGATGGCGGCGTGATCACCTGGGAACAGGCGCCCTCGCTCCGGCTGGACGAACTGACCGAGAGCCACACCGACGTGGCGGGGGATCATTCGCTCTACAACCTCTATTTCCTCTGGGCGATGAACCGCGACAGCTACGAGGGGCTGCCCCCCGACCTGCGCGCGGTGATCGACGCGAATTCGGGCCTCATGGCCTCGGCCTGGGCGGGCCGGGCGCATGACATCGGCGACGCCGCGGGGCGGCTTGCGATGGAAGAGGCCGGCAACACGATTGCCGAGATGTCGCCCGAACTGACCGCCGAGATCGCGGCGCTGGGGGACCAGGTCATCGCCGACTGGATCGTCGAGGCCGACGCCCGTGGTCTCGATGGCGCGGCACTGGTCGAGGCCGCCCGGAGGGCCGTTGCGGCGGAAACCGGCAGCGCGCCCGCGCCTTACACCGACTGACCGGGCGCCAGCCCGATATGGGCCGCGACGGCATCCATGTGCCGGATGATCGTCGCGCCCTCGGCGCTCAGCCGGTCGGGATGGCCCTCGGGCACGTAGCCGAGACAGGCCATCCCGGCCCGCCGGGCGGCGATCGCACCGCTTGCGCTGTCCTCGATCACAAGGCAGCGGGACGGCTCGATTCCGTCCTCCGCGGCCGCGATCAGGAAAAGGTCCGGGTCGGGCTTGGACACGCCCAGGGCATGCGCCGAGTAGCGCCGCCCGTCGAAGCGCGGAGCAAGGCCGGTGGCGCCGAGCGTGATATCCATCTTCTCGTCGCTGCCGTTCGACGCGACGCAATAGGCGATGCCCGCCGCGTCCAGCGTATCCAGAAGCGCCGGGATACCCGCGATCACGTCGACGCCCGCGCGGAGCGCGTCATAGATCTCGGCGTAGATCAGGTCGATCCAGGTCCCGGGAAGATCCGCCCCCATCTTGCGGGCGGTATCGCGAACGGTGACCATGCTCCCGCCGATGAAGGTGGCCATGCACTGCTCCAGCGTCAGGGTCAGGCCGTGGCGCGCAAGGTTTGCAGCCAGCACGCGGTTCGAGACGACCTCGCTGTCTACCAGGACGCCGTCGCAATCGAAGATCACCAGGTCGGGCCGCATCATGTCGCCTCGTGTCGCAAAAGGGTGATGACCGTGCCGCCATAGCTGCGCTGATCGAGCAGGGCCAGACCCGGCGGCGGCAGGGGTGGGGCGCTCTCTTCCCAGACCACCAGCGCGCCGGGCGCGATCCAGCCGCCCCGAAGCGCCGAGGCCAGCGCACGCTCGCCAAGGCCGCGTCCGTAGGGCGGATCGAGGAACACGAGGTCGAAGCCCGACCCCTTCACCAGCCCAAGGTCGGTGGCGTCGCGGCGGAAGATCTTGGTGACGCCCTGCGCCGCGCAAAGCCCGACGTTCTCGCGCAGTAGCGCCCGCGCCGCCGTTCCGTCATCGACGAAGGTCACATGCGCCGCGCCGCGGCTCAGCGCCTCGAGCCCCAGCGCGCCCGTCCCCGCAAACAGGTCGAGCACCCGCTTGCCCGTGATCGGGTCGCCATGCTTGCCGCTGGTGATGACGTTGAACAAGCTCTCGCGCACCCGGTCGGTCGTGGGGCGCAGATGCGCCGCTGCATCGCCCGCGCCCACCTCGGCAAGCGTCTTGCCCCGCAACCGTCCGGCAACGATCCTCACGGGCGCCTAACCCTTCAACAGGGGTTTGAGGTCGGCCTCGGGATCGCCCACCATCTCGGGCGCCGGCGATTTGCCCGCCTCGATCAGGCGCTTGCCGATCATGTACCCGCGCGGATCGTTCATCGCGTCGACGGCCAGCAGCGTCTCGCCCTTGTAATACCAATGCGACCGGGCAGGGCCACCGTCGCGGACGACGACGCGGTCGTAGCCGGCGTTCAGCCCCGCGATCTGCAGTTTCACGTCGTACTGATCCGACCAGAACCATGGATGAGGAACGTAATCCTCGCCCGCGCCGAGTATGTTCCTCGCCACGGTCTCGGCCTGATCGATGGCGTTCGGCACGCTCTCGAGCCTGATGCGCCCGCCACGGTAGGGAAAGCTCGTGCAATCCCCTGCCGCCCAGATGGCCGGGTCACTGGTGCGCCCCCGTGCATCCACCGCGATGCCGTTCTCGACCGCGAGGCCAGCGGCCTCGGCGAGCGCCGTCGCGGGCGTGATGCCGATGCCGACGATCACCATGTCGAAAGGATGCTCCGTCGCGTCCGAGAAGATCGCGCCGGTGACACGCCCGTCCACGCCGACAAGGCAGGTGAGGCCGACCCCTTCGCGGATATCGACACTGTGCGACTTGTGCAGAGCGCGGAAGAAATCCGATGTCTCGGCGCAGGCGACGCGTTGCAGGATGCGGTCGGCCATCTCGATCAGCGTCACCTCCATGCCCCTCTTGCGGGCGACGGCGGCGGCCTCGAGCCCGATATAGCCGCCCCCCACGATCAGCGCACGGCGGCCGGGCTGCATGCCCGGTTCCATCGCGTCCACGTCGCGCAGCGTACGGACCAGGTGGACGCCGTTCAGGTCTCCGCCGATCGTCGCCGGCAGCCGCCGCGGAACAGAGCCGGTCGCAAGCACGAGCGCGTCGTAGGGATAGGCGGTGCCCCCCGCGGCAACCTGCTTTTCCGCCCGGTCGATCGCGGTCACGCGGGTGTCGAGGACCAGATCGATCCCGTTCTCGGGATAATAGCCTTCGGAGCGGAGATAGAGACGTTCCAGCGCCATCTCGCCCAGGAGGTAGCCCTTGGACAGCGGCGGGCGCTGGTAGGGCGGCGCGTGTTCCTCGCCGATCAGGGTGATCGCGCCGGTGAACCCCTCGTTCCGCAGCTTCGCCACGCAGGAAGCGCCGGCCTGCCCCGCACCGATCACAACGATCCTGTCCATCGCATTCACCTTTCGCGTTGGCCGCCAGTCCCGCGGACCCTATATGGCGTGCGAACGGATACACAAGCCAAGGGGACCCCCAAAGATGACCATTTCCGTCGGCGACAGATTTCCCGATGCGCAGCTCTCGATCCTGGCAGAGGACGGCCCGAAGCTCCTGGGCCTGTCCGATTACGTGGCGGGCCGCAAGGTGATCGTGTTCGGCCTGCCCGGTGCCTTTACCGGCCCCTGCAGCACGGCGCATGTGCCGAGCTTCATCCGCACGGCCGAAGCCTTCAAGGAGAAGGGCATCGACGAGATCATCTGCATCGCGGTCAACGATCCCTTCGTCCTGAAGGCATGGGGGGAAGCCA
Organism: Rhodobacterales bacterium HKCCSP123; assembly: GCA_015689745.1. Taxonomy (GTDB): domain Bacteria; phylum Pseudomonadota; class Alphaproteobacteria; order Rhodobacterales; family Rhodobacteraceae; genus Roseicyclus. Next base: position 101,171 of record WVSO01000001.1, read on the forward strand.
CCGGCGCGACGGCGGCCGGCATCACCATGCTCGGCGATGCCGAGGGCAAGCTGACCCATGCCCTGAAGATGGAATTCACCGCCCCGCAGATCGGCCTGATCGGGCGGTCGAACCGTTATGCCGTGGTGCTGGATGACGGTGTCGTCACCCATGCCAATGTCGACGAGCCCGGCGTCTGCGACATCTCGAAGGGCGAACAGCTGCTGGAGACGATGTGACCATGGCCAAGGTCGTCTCTGTCGGGGACAAGCTGCCGGACGCACGGTTTCAGGTGATGGGGCCCGACGGCCCTTCCGAGATCCACCTGGGAGAGCGGATCGCCGGGCAGCGCGTGGTGATCGTGGGGGTGCCGGGCGCCTTCACGCCCACCTGCGACGGCAAGCACCTGCCGAGCTTCGTGCGCACCAAGCCTCAGTTCGACGCCAAGGGCATCGACGAGATCTTCTGCGTGTCGGTCAACGACGCGCATGTCATGCGGCTGTGGGGCGAGACGACGGGCGCAACGGCGGCCGGCATCACCATGCTGGCCGATGGCGACGCCGGCTTCACCAAGGCGCTGGGTCTGAACTTCGACAAGCCGGAGGTCGGCTTCTACGATCGCTCGCGGCGCTATGCCCTGGTGGCCGAGGATGGTGTGGTCACGGTCCTCCAACTCGAGAAGCCCGGCGAGTGTGCCATCTCGACCGGCGAGGCACTTCTCGACGTGATCTGAAGCGGCAGGCGGACCGCGCCCCCCCGGGGGGCCCGGCCGCAGTCCGGCCCAAGCTCAGCCCGCCAGCCGGTCCATCTTGGACGCCATCGCCACGTCGAGATTGCTCAGACCGCCGACGTCATGGGTGGCGAGGGTCACCTCGACCGTCTTGTAGACGTTGAACCACTCGGGGTGATGGTTCATGTGCTCGGCCACCATTGCCACCCGCGTCATCCAGCCGAACGCTTCGTTGAAATCACCGAAGACGAAGCGCTTGGTGATCGCCTCTCGCCCCTCGGCCATGGCCCAGCCATGCTCGGCCAGCGCTGCGACGGCCTTGTCGAGGTCCGCCCCCTCCAGCTTGTGCGCCTGCATCAGTCCTGCTCCTCCACCTGTGTCCGTTTAAAGGGCCCGTAGCCCGTCATCACCTCGATCTCCTCGTCCACCGCCTCGCGCTCGGCCTCGAGGTAGCGCGCGATCGCTTGCGCGAAGCCCGCGTCGCGAACCCAGTGCAGCGACTGGGTCTGCACCGGCATGTAGCCGCGCGCGAGCTTGTGCATGCCCTGCGCGCCCGCCTCGACACGCGACAGGCCGTGGGCGATGGCGAAGTCGATCGCCTTATAGTAGCACAGTTCGAAATGCAGGCAGGGGTGATGCTCGGTGCAGCCCCAGTAACGGCCATACAGCACGTCGCGCCCGATGAAATTCAGCGCACCCGCCACGGGCTGCCCGTCGCGCAGGGCCAGCACCAATAGCATGTCGTCGCGCAGCCGGTCATGGGCGAGGTCGAAGAAGGACCGCGTGAGATAGGGCTGCCCCCATTTCCGCGCGCCGGTGTCCTGGTAGAAGACCCAGAAGGCATCCCAATGTTCGGGTTTGATCTGATCGCCCGTCAAGGCGACGATCTCGCCGCCGAAACCCTGCGCCTCGGCGCGTTCCTTGCGGATGTTCTTGCGCTTGCGCGAACTGAGCGAGGCAAGGAAGCCGTCGAAATCGGCGTAGCCGTCGTTCTCCCAGTGGAACTGCTGGCTGGCGCGGGCCATCAGGCCCATCTGCGCGCCGGCCTCGGCCTCCTCCTCGGTGCAGAAGGTGATGTGAAGCGAGCTCAGGTCGTTCTCGTCGGCCAGCTGCACCGCACCCTGCACCAGCGCGGCCATCCCCGTCTCGCGCCAGCCGGGGCGCGTCAGGAAGCGCCGCCCGGTGGCAGGCGTGAAGGGCACGGCCATCTGCAGCTTCGGGTAATAGCGCCCGCCCGCGCGCTCGTAGGCATGGGCCCAGTTGTGGTCGAAGATGTATTCGCCCTGGCTGTGCCCCTTGGCATAGAGCGGGGCTACGGCAATCACCTGCCCCTCGGCGCGGGCCACGAGGTGACGGGGCGCCCAGCCGGTGCCGGTCCCGACCGAGCGCGATTGTTCAAGCGCCCAAAGGAAGCGGTGCGTCGTGAAGGGATCGCCGGGCCGACCGCCGTCCGACGCCTCGGGGCAGGCACAGGCATCCCAGTCGGCGGCGTCGATTTGCGCGAGCGACGACAGGACCTCGATCTCGATGGGTTGGCTTCCGTCCACGGGCATGCCTCCGGCCTCTGCATGGGACGCCGCACCAGATGGGTCGGCTGCGGGCCGCGTCAATCCTGCGGCGGGTCGAGCGGCGGCAGGTAGCCCTCGAATGTCACGCTGTCGGCGACGCGACGCGCCTGCGCCTCGTCCTGCGCGCTGCGGATCGTCCAGCACAGGATCGGGACGCGCTGCGCCTTCAGCTCGGCCACCCGCGGGCTGCCGAGGTCTGTCCAGTCATGGCTGATGAAGCGTGCGCCCACCTGGCCGAAGCCCGCGATGCTGCGCAGCGCGGCGCAGGTCTCGGGCGCGAGGTGCGGCCATTGCGAGGGGATGAAGCCGCTCGTCACCAGCCCGCGCGGCACTCCGGGGGCAAGGTCACGCATCTGCGCGATCATGTAGGGGTTGAAGGACATCACCGCGACATCGCCGCCGTATCCGTCCAGATCCCTGGCAACCGCGCCCTCGAGATCGGCCCCGGCCTGCCCCAGCCCGCCGGACTGGTCCTTGAGTTCGAGCAGGAGGGGTACGGTGCCGGACACCATCTCCAGCACCTCGGACAATGTCGGGATTCGATCCTCGCTGCCGGTCAGGCGGAGGTCCCCCAACTCCCGCGCCGTGCGCCCGCGAACCGGGCCCCGGGCGCTGGTCAGCCGGTCAAGCGTGTCATCGTGGAAGACCATCGCCACGCCGTCCGAGCTGAGCTGCAGGTCCAGCTCGATGCCGTAGCCCGCGCCGATCGCCCGGCGGATCGCCGTCGGGCTGTTCTCGATCACGCCCGCAGCGGCGTCGTGGAGCGCGCGATGCGCGATGGGCCGCGCGGTGAAGGATCGCGGAAGCTCGGGCATGACGTGGCCTCAGGCCGGGTCGATCTGGAAGATGCCTTCCACCTCGACGGCGCAGCCGAAGGGCAGGGCGCCCGCGCTGACGGCCGAGCGGGCATGCCGCCCCTTGTCGCCCAGAACCTCGACGAACAGATCGGAGGCTCCGTTCACGACCTTGGGCTGGTCGCCGAACCCGGGCGTGGAGTTGACGAAGCCGGTCAGCTTGACCACCCGCACCAGCCGGTCGAGATCGCCGCCGCAGGCCGCCTTGACCTGCGCGAGAAGGTTCATCGCGCAAAGCCGCGCCGCGGCGGCCCCGGCCTCGATCTCCATGTCCTCGCCCAGACGCCCCTTGATGAGGGTGGAAAGCCCCGCCGAGGTCATCGGCACCTGCCCGGAGACATGGACGATGTCGCCCGCGACGACATAGGGCACGTAATTGGCGCCTGGGGCGGGCGGCGGTGCGTCCAGCACGATCCCAAGCTCTGCCAAGCGCGCGTCGATCTCTCCAGCCATGTCGGACGTCCCTCCGGATTGTGTGTCGCGGGCGAAGCTAGCGGCCCGCCGGTGAAAGGAAAAGGGGCCCGGCGGGATCGCACTCAACTTTCGCGGAAGGCGCGCGAGAAATAGGCGATGAAGGGCTCCAGCAGGTAGGCCATCGGCGTGCGGTTCTCGGTGCGGATATAGGCCTCGACCGGCATGCCCGGCAGAAGCTGCCGCGGCGCGAGGCGGGCGATCTCGCCTTCGTCCAGCACGATCTCGGCCCGGTAGAAGTTCAGGCCGCTGCCCTCGTCGGTGAAGATGTCGGCCGAGACCTGGCTGACCTGGCCGATCAGGTCGGCCATGTTGCGCATGTCGAATGCGGGAAAGCGCAGCGTCACCTCCTGCCCGACGAAGACCTGGTCCACATCGATCGCGGGCACCTGCGCGGTGATGATGAGCGGCCGCCCCTCGGGCACCAGGTAGGCGACCGGATCGGCCGCGCGGACCACCGATTGCGGGCCGAAGACGCGCAGCCCGAGGATTCGGCCCGCGACCGGTGCCCGCAGGTCCAGCTCGCCCATGCGGCGATCAAGGTCGCCGACGCGCTGGCGCAGCTCCTCCTCGGTCACGCGGATCTCGCGCAGCTGCGCGATGGCCTCCTCCCGCCGGGCGGTGTCGAGTTGCAGGATGGCGAGGTCGGTCTCGATGATGCGCTCGGCCGCCTCGGCCTTGCGCGCCTCGAGCTGGCCAAGCGACCCGCGCAGCTGCGCCGCGTCGCGTTGCAGACGCAGGATCGGGTCCGACTGGATCAGGCCGCGTTCGAGAAGCCCCTGCTGACGCTCGAGATCGGTCTCGACGAGGGCGAGTTGTTCCTCGAGGGCGACCTCCTGCGCGTCGAGGGCCGCGATCTGCGCCTCGATCTGGGTGATGCGCCCGCGCAATTGCTCGGTCTCGCGGTTCAGCGTCTCGATCCGGGCGTCGAACAGGTTCTCCTGACCCTGCAACAGATCGGCGAGTTCCGCGTCCCCGGCAGCGCGCGCGACAAGATCGGCGGGGAAGCGCACCGCTGCAGCGCTGTCGCGCTCGGCCTCCAGCCGGGCCCGGCGCACGCGCACCTCGAAAAGCTGCGCGTCGGCCACGGCCAGGTCGCGTGCCAGCTGCCCCGGCGCGAGGCGCAGGATCGCATCGCCCGCCTCGACCCGGTCGCCCTCGTCAACCAGAAGCTCGGCGACGACACCGCCCTCGGGATGCTGGATCGCCTGGCGATTGCGGTCCACCTCGATGCGGCCTGTCGCGATGACCGCGCCCGACAGCTCGCTCATGACCGCCCAGCCGCCGAAACCGCCAAGAAGCAGCGACATCGCGACGAGCCCGGTCAGAAGCGGCCCGCGCACGGACCAGGCGCGGGCGGGATCCGGGCTGCTCATGACACACCTCCCGGGGCCGCGGCGTTCTGGATATCGGCGTAATTGGCCAGTGTCTTCTGAAGAACCTCGCGTGTCGGGCCGAACATCGCCGGCGTCCCGCCAGACAGCACGAGAAGCCGGTCGCATTCCCGGATCGCCGAGGGGCGATGCGCCATGATCAGCACCGCCCGCCCGTCGGCCTTGATCTCCTGTACCGCGGTGTTGAGCGCGATCGAGCCGTCGTTGTCGAGCGCCGAGTTCGGCTCGTCCAGCACCAGAAGTACCGGGTCGCCGTAAAGCGCCCGCGCAAGGCCGATGCGCTGGATCTGTCCGCCGGAGAGCCGCGCGCCAAGGCCCGAAACGCGGGTCTCGTATCCCGCGGGCAGGTTGAGGATCATGTCATGCGCCGCCGCGGCCTTGGCCGCCGCCACGACCTTGTCGGTATCCGGCGTTTCGGCCAGGCGGGCGATGTTCTCGGCGATGGTGCCCTCGAAAAGCGTCACCGCCTGGGGCAGGTAGCCGATGTGCATGCCCAGTTCGTCGGGGTCGTACTGGTCGAGCGTGGCGCCATCGAGACGGATCTGCCCGGTCGCGGGGGGCCAGACCGAGGTGATCGCGCGTGCGAGCGTGGACTTGCCCGAGCCCGAGGGACCGATCACGCCGACCGCCTGCCCCGGCTCGACCCTGAAGCTCACGCCGCGCAGCGTCGGAGCGCGCGCGCCCGGCGGCACCACCGTCAACTGGGTCACCTCGAGCCGCGCCCTTGGCTTCGGCAGGGACATCCTCTGCGGCGTCTCGCGCTGGGTGGCGAGCAGGCCGCGCAACCGGTTCCAGGCCTGGCCGGCCTCGGCGATGGTGTTCCATTGGCCGATCGCCAGTTCGATCGGCGCGAGCGCCCGCCCCAGAAGGATCGAGCCCGCAATCATCGCGCCTGCCGTCATCTCGGCCTGCAGCACGAGATAGGCGCCGAGGCCCAGGATGGCGGATTGCAGGAAGAGCCGTGTGGTGCGCGTCATCGCGGTGAAGCCGCCGACGCGGTCGGCCGCGCGCATCCCCTCGCCCAGTGCGACGCGGCGCTGGCGGCGCCAGCGGGCAAAGGCGTTGGTCTGCATGCCGAGCGCGCGGATCAGCTCGGCCTCGGCCTGCATCTCTCCGGCCATGCGGTCGGCGCCCTGCGCGGCGGCCGCCGAATCGGCGATGGGCCCCCGCGTCATCGACCGGTTCAGGAACGTGATCGCGATCAGCACCAGCGCCCCGCCGACGGCGAGCCAGCCGAGCCACGGGTGAAACAGGAAGATCGCGGCGATGAACAGGGGCGTCCAGGGCAGATCGAAGACAGCCATGAAGACCGGCGAGGCCACCAGGCGCTGAACCGCGCCCATGTCCTGCAGCGCGGTCTGCCGCTCGCCCGTGGCATGGGCCCGCGCGAGCGCCGCGCGGAAGATGCGGCCGTCCAACCCCTCCTGCAGGCGGGCCCCGTAGCGCGCGGCGACACGGCCGCGGACGAAGTCGAGCACCCCCATCATCAGGAACAGGAAGGCGATCAGCACGGTCAGCGCGACCAGCGTTTCCTCCGAACGGGAGCCGAGAACGCGGTCGTAGACCTGCAACATGTAGAGCGGCCCGGTCAGCATCAGCGCGTTCACCGCCATGCTGAACAGCGCCACCGACCACAGAAGCCATGCGTTCCGTCTGCGGAACCGCGTCAGGTCGTCGGGGCCGGCCCCGGAACTGCGAGACATCTCGGCAATCGTCCTCGTGCAAATCGGGCCAGGCCCGGGGGGCGGCCCTTGACTCCGGCCCGCCCGGACACGTCTAACAAAGAGGACGCCCCGGTGGCTAGATACCGTCCGACCCCTTTCAATACGGTTTCGCTCGGCTAGCTCACCCTTACGCTCACGATCCCACGGGGAAGCTGCCTTGCCCTGCACCAGCACAGTCGTTCGGCTTCGGGCCGCCCTTCCGGCGCTTTTTCTCGTCGTCCTGACGGCCTGTGGACCGGCTGCGCTGCCGCCCGGCGACAGCATCGTGGACGCGGACGAGGCACAGAACCGCGCCGTGCACCGGTTCAACCTGTCGCTCGACCGCGCGCTGGTCGGCCCTGCGTCCGAGGGGTACGGCTCGGCCGTGCCGGAACCGGTGCGTCAGGGTGTCGGCAACTTCGCCTCGAACCTGGCGCAGCCATCCTACATCGTGAACAACCTCCTGCAGGTCCGTCTCGGGCAGGCCTCTCAGAACACGCTGCGATTCCTGGTGAACTCGACCATCGGTCTTGGCGGGCTCTTCGATCCGGCAACCGCCCTGGGCCTCGACTCGGAGGAGACCGACTTCGGCGAAACGCTGCATGTCTGGGGTGTGCCCGAAGGCGATTTCGTCATGCTGCCGGTCTTCGGCCCGTCAACGAGGCGGGACACCGTCGGGCTCGTGGTCGACATGGCGCTCAACCCTGTCCGCCACGCCGTACCGGAGACCTACCGGCCCTACGTGACGGGGGTCGGGTTCCTCGACCGGTTCGGCGACCGATACGACAGCCGCGACATATTCGAGAGCGTGCTCTACGAAAGCAGCGACAGCTATGCGCAGCTGCGCTCGCTCTACCTGCAGAACCGCCGGTTCGAACTGCGCGGCCCGGGTCTGAGCTACGACACCGCCGGTGCAGGCGACGATGTTTACGCCGACCCCTATGCGGATCCCTATTCCGATCCTTATACTGACCCCTCTGCAGATCCTTATTCAGACCCCTATATTGACCCCTATGCGCCTTGACATCCGACCAACCCGCCGTGCCCTCCTGTCAACGATCCTTGCCGGCCTCGCGCTGCCGCTCTTGCCCCGCGCGGCGGCTGCGCTGACCACCGGCCAGGCCTCCGGCCTCGTCACCCAGGTCGCCGCCGAGATCACGCGGATCATCAACTCCGGGCAGTCCGAATCCGCCATGATCGGCGATTTCAACCGGCTCATGGGGCGCTACGCGGACATGCCCACGATCGCGCAGTCGGTGCTCGGCCCGCCCGCACGAACGGCCAGCCGGGCGCAGCTGTCGGCCTTCTCCGACGCGTTCCAGGCCTACATGGCGCGCAAGTACGGCCGCCGCTTCCGCGAGTTCATCGGCGGGACCGTCGCGGTGGAGGGCGCGCAGGACACCGGCCGCTATGTCGAGGTCATCTCGAACGTGCGCATCCCCGGCCGCGCGCCCTTCGAAGTGCGCTTCCGCGTCTGGGACCGCTCGGGCCGCCCGCTTTTCATCGACATGCTGATCGAGGGCGTCTCGCTCGTGATCTCGGAACGGTCGGAGGTGGGCTCGATCATGGACCGCAACGGCGGCTCGATCGACGCCACCATCCAGGCGCTTCGCGGCCTCGGCTGAGCGGGGCGTCACACTTCCATTGCCCCGGCTTCGACCGGGGCTAGCTCTGGCCACATGACAGATCTTTCCCTCGACACCCGCACCGGCCTGCCCGAGGCGCTTCGCGTTCTCCTCGCCGATTACCCGCGCGACGGCTGGGCCGCGCATCCGCAGTTTCACGGCCTCGTCAGTTTCTGGCTGGAGCGGCACATGATGTTCCGTCAACTGATGGATCACATGACGCGGGAGACAGAGGCCTTTCTCGACGGCAACCGAGACCCCGCCGGTTTCGCGCAAGGGATCGGGCGCTATGGCGGCCTGTTCGTGAACCAGTTGCACGGCCACCACCAGATCGAGGATCACCACTATTTCCCGATCCTGCGCGACCGCGAGGCGCGGATCACCCGCGGCTTCGACCTGCTGGACAGCGATCACCACGCGCTCGACGGCATCCTTGCCCGCTTCGTGGACCAGGCGAACGGCGCGATCCGGGGTGCGTCGGGCCGGGACCCGAAGACCGCGGCAGGCGCGCTGCGCGATGGTCTGACCGGCCTCGAGCGCCTGATCGATCGCCACCTGACCGACGAGGAAGACCTGATCGTTCCGGTCATCCTGCGCGACGGGCCCGGCGGGCTGGGTTAGGGCCTAGATCTCCGCGCGACGCCAGAGCGGACCGACCGCAAGAGCCAGCACCGCGATGTTGAAGACCGCGTTGGAGGCATGCCCCGACAGGATCGAGCCGGTGCTGTCCACGGTGAACCACAGGAGGGCGCCGCCCACCACCGCACGGCGGACCGCTTCCGGTGCGGCATCGAAGGCCGCGCCGGACAGGAGCCATACGGTCGCGGCCCATCCCCCGAGAAACCCCGCCATCAAGCCACAGAGGAACCGCGCCTCGGGCGAGGCGAGGCTGACCGTTCCATCCAGCGGCAGGCCCAGCAGGTCGATCACCCACTCGGCCGGGCCTGCCGTGGCGGGGATCGTCGCCAGCAGCAGGAAGGGCGCGAATCCGCCGATCACCAGGGCGCTGATGCGCAGCCAGCGTTTCTGGGTCTGAAGGGTCATGTCCGGGTTTCCTTGTTCCGTGATCTTGCGGCCCCTCCTCGCCCGGCACAGGTCATCGTCGCAATTACCTTGGTGGTAAGCGACGCGGGCTTGCGGGCGTGCTAAGGCGAGGACATGACCCGGTTCGCCGATACGCTCCGTTTCTGGCGGCAGGCCCGCCGCCTGTCGCAGCTCGGCCTCGCGCTCGAGGCCGGGGTTTCGGCGCGGCACATCTCGTTCCTCGAAACCGGACGGGCACGCCCGAGCGCCGAGATGATCGGGCGTCTCGGCGCGGCGATGGCCCTGCCGCTCGATGCGCGCAACCAGATGCTGACGCGCGCGGGCTTTGCCGCCGCCTATGCATCACGCGACTGGAACGACGCCGAGATGGAGCCGATCCGGCAGGCTGTCGGCAGGATGCTGGCCAGCCATGCGCCCTTTCCGGGCCTCGCCGTCGATGCCGATTGGACGGTGCTGGGGCTGAACCCGGCGGCGGCCGCGCTGTTCGGTCAGCTCGGGCTTTCCGAAGGCGGCAGCTTTCTCGACCTGATGGTCTCCGACGCGCTGCCCGTGCTGGTCGAGAACTGGCCGGAGGTCGCCCACCACACGGCCACGCGGCTCCGGCTTGAAAGCGCCGCCCGCGGCGGGGTGCCCCGCCTTGACGCCGCCGCCGCGCATCTTGCGCGGACGCCGCCACCCCGCGGCACGTCCACCGGCCCGGTGGTTCCGGTGAACCTGCGGCTGGGCGACACCCGGCTGTCGCTGTTCTCGACCCTCGCGCAGTTCGGCACCCCGGAAGACCTGTTGCTCGAGGACCTCCGGATCGAGCTGTTCTTTCCGATGGACGAGGCGACCGAGGCCGCGCTCATGGCGCTCGCCTGACAAGAAGGCCCCCGGCATTCAACCGGGGGCAGGTGCGGGAACGGGGTCGGGCGCCCGACCGGGTGGGGACCAGTGAAAATTGGCCGGGCGCCCGTTCCGGTCTTCGACGGGGATCAGTCGAAGCCGAACTGGAAGGTCAGGCCTGCCTGGCCGTGACCGGTCTGGAGGACATTGGCGCGGGCGCCGTTGCCGAACTGGAAGATACCGTGGGCCTGGCTGCGGCCGCGCTGATCGAGCGTCGCGGCATGGCCATTGCCCTCCTGGTGGATGACGCCGAGCGACCTGCCTCCGGCGACCTGCGCGATGGCCGCACCGTTGAACGAGCCGTCCTGGTGGACGAAGGCGCCACTCTCGACACCTCGCGCGATCTGGTAGAGGGCGAGGCCCGCGCGGATCGCCCGTGCCTCGTCGGCATTGGCGGCATTGACGGTCAGGCTCAGGCTGCCGCCGGCGGCTGCGGGAAGGGCGGTGGCGGCGACGAGGGCGGCGGTGAGAAGGGTCTTGCGGAACATGGCAGTGATCCTTTCGAGATACGGGGGGGCGAAGGGGTTCGGTGAGGGCGCGGTGCCCGGTCAGAGATCGACCGGGCAGCGATAGGTTCGGCCGGACACTTCGAGCGTCAGCTCGGCGTCGAGACCGCTCGCGGGTCCGTTGAGCGTCACCTGCCCCACGCGGGCCGGGATGCCGGGGGCCACGCGGAACGGTCCGCCCTGGTTCATCAGGGTGCCGCGGCGTTCGACCCGAAGGCGGTACTCGCCGCTGAGCGCGGCGTTGCTCGTGACGACACCCTCAAGCGTGAGCATCCCGCCACGGCCGGTGACGTCGACGGAACAGCTGAGCGGGCCCCTTTCGGGCGCACCCGACTGGTCGGCCAGTGCGGTGCATCCCAGCGCGAAGGCCGCGAGGCCGGTGGCGAGGGCGATCCTGGGGGCTGTGAAGAGCATCGGGGCATCCTTTCGGTAAGCGTTGGGGCCGGAGGCGGGCGGGAGGAGGGGGGACCCGCCCCCGGAGGGCGCGACCGGCGCCGGTCAGTTCTGGATGATCAGGGTCACGTTGCCGTTGCCCGAGGACCGGGCCGTCGCGGTGTTGCCGTTGCCGACCTGGATCACGCCGACGGCGTTGTTCGCGCCATGGGTGGAGATCTCGGCCGAGTTGTTCGCACCGAACTGCGCGACACCGTTCGCATTGTTCCAGCCGCGCTGGTTGGAAATGACGCGGTTGTGCCAGCCCGACTGGCCGATCGCGGTGGTGTTGAACGCGCCGTCGGTGGCCGAGATGGTGGTGTTGCCCCAGCCATCCTGGATGACGGAGGCACCATTGCAATAGCCGCTCTGCCCGATGGAGATTCCGTTCCCGCCGCCCCACTGCTCGGTGTAGGCGGTGTTGCAGGTGGCCAGTGCCGGCGCCGAAAGCGCGGTGACGAGGGCGAGGGAGGCGGCGGCGGTCTTCAGGATCGACATGGTCATCTTGGTGGTCCTTCTTCCGGATGTCTTGCGTTGGGTTGCGTGTTCGCTGTGGTGTGCGGCCCGGGCTGGGCGGTGCGCCCCGTGAGCCGATGACCAGACCCTGGCCCCAGCCCCGGATGTCAGGCAATTTCACCGGAAAGAAAGGCGATGACGGCCGATTGCTATCGAATGACAGCGGTCCAAATATCTGATTTATTTTAATAATCGTGATTTCACGTAAAGTGGTCTTCCGACCACGCGACTGGCCGATGACAGGGCCGTCAGCCCCCTGTCGCCCGATATCGGCCTGTCATCTCCGGGCAATGTGGGCTCGCGGCTGGCCATTGCCCCTGCCGAGCAGGCCCGCGTCGAGCGGATCCGCCCACCCGAATCGCGTCAGGTGCCGAAATGCGCCCCGAGACGCCGCCACACCGGCAGAAGGCCGGTCGCCGTCTGCACCATGCTCGGCAGAAGCCCGTGGTCTTCCCACCCATCCGGCAGGTGCGCGCGCAAGGCAAAGGACTTTCGCCTCAAGAGGTCGGCGTGGGGATGGTCGGCGTCGTAAGGCTGCGGCACACGCTTGAGGGGTGGCGCGCCCCAGTCGGCCAGCGCCGCTCCCACATCCGCCGCGGCGGCGTCGATCTCGTCGGTCAGCGCGTCGCCCTCCCGGGCGATCATCCCGCGATAGGTGGCGAGCGTGTCCTTCTCGAACCCGATCACACCCATGCCCATGACGCAGCCCTCGGGGGCGATTCCGAAGAACCACGCCGGGGCCGCATCCATGCCGGGACGCGACCACAGGATGTGCTGGTGGGTCTTGTAGGGCGTCTTGTCCTTCGAGAAGCGGACATCCCGATGGATTCGGAAGAGCTTCGGACCATGCGGCTTGCCCGTCAGACGGGCGAGATCCTCGGCGAAGAGATCCGCCAGAAGCTCGCAGGGCTTGCGGATCTCTTCGACGTAAAGCGCCTTGTGCGCCTCGAAGAACGCCTTGGTGTTCGTCTCGCCCAGCCGGGCGAAAAACCCCTGCGCCGTGCGAACCATCTCGGTGAAGCCGTCGGACATCAGCGCCCTTTCCTGCGGCCCGCGCCTTCGCCGCGCGTCAGAAGTCGAGGTTCTCGACGCTCAACGCGTTGGCCTGGATGAAGTCGCGCCGCGGTTCCACCACGTCGCCCATCAGCTTGGTAAAGATGTCGTCCGCCTCGGCCAGATCGTCGATCTTCACCTGCAGGAGCGTCCGCGCCTCGGGGTCCAGCGTGGTTTCCCACAGCTGATCGGGGTTCATCTCGCCCAGACCCTTGTAGCGCTGCATCTGCTGGCCCTTGGCCCCTTCCTCGAGGATCGCCGACAGAAGCTCGGTCGGCCCGTGGATCAGCTGCTCGCGGTCCTTGCGGGCAAGCCGCGCCGGATCGACATAGACCGTGCGGCTGTCGCGGCTGACCTCGGAAAGCTTCCGCGCCTCGCCCGAGCGCAACACGGCACCGTCGAGGGTGCGTATTTCCTCGACCCCGCGCAGCACGCGGGACAGGCGGATGCCGTGATCCTGCGTGATCCGGCCCTGCCAGCCGCGCTCGTATTCCATGGCGACCAGATCGAGCCGCTGCGCGACCTCGTCGGCGACGCGCTGAAGGTCGGCGTCGGCCCGGCCCGGATCGAAGGCCCCGGCAAGGGCCGCCTGTTCGAGGATGTGGCGGGGGTAATGCGTCGGGAAGGCCTCGAGGATTCGCTTGAAGCTGCGCGCGGCCTCGACCACCCGGGCAAGATCCTGCCCGGCGATCTCCTCGCCATTCGGAAGGCGCAGCACGGCCCCCTCGATCCCCTGCGCGATCAGGTAATCCTCAAGGCCCACCTGGTCCTTGATGTAGACCTCGGACTTGCCGCGGCTCACCTTGTAGAGCGGCGGCTGCGCGATGTAGAGATAGCCCCCCTCGATGATCTCGGGCATCTGCCGGAAGAAGAAGGTCAGAAGCAGCGTCCGGATATGCGCGCCATCGACATCGGCGTCGGTCATGATGACGATCTTGTGGTAGCGCAGCTTGTCGATGTTGAACTCGTCCCGCCCGATACCGGTGCCGAGCGCGGTGATCAGCGTGCCGATCTCCTGTGATCCCAACATCCGGTCGAAGCGCGCGCGCTCGACGTTCAGGATCTTGCCGCGCAGGGGAAGCACCGCCTGGTTGTGACGCGAGCGGCCCTGCTTGGCCGAGCCGCCGGCGCTGTCGCCCTCGACAAGGAACAGCTCGGATTTCGCCGGGTCCTTTTCCTGACAATCGGCCAGCTTGCCGGGCAGGCTTGCCACGTCCATCGGGTTCTTGCGCCGCGTCAACTCGCGCGCCTTGCGCGCCGCCTCGCGCGCAAGTGCGGCCTCGATGATCTTGCCGACGATCATCTTGGCCTCTTGCGGATGTTCCTCGAACCACTCGGCGAGCTTTTCGTTCATCAGGCCTTCGACCGCCGGGCGCACTTCGGACGAGACGAGCTTGTCCTTGGTCTGCGAGCTGAACTTGGGGTCGGGCACCTTGACCGACAGAACACAGGTCAGCCCCTCGCGCGCGTCGTCACCGGTGAAATTCACCTTCTCGCGCTTCGCGATCCCCGAGGATTGCGCATAAAGGTTGATCGTCCGCGTCAGCGCACCGCGGAAGCCCGCCATATGCGTGCCGCCGTCGCGCTGCGGGATGTTGTTGGTGAAGGGCAGCACCATCTCGTTGTAGCTGTCGTTCCACCACATCGCGACTTCCACGCCGATGCCGTCCTTCTCGCCTTCCACATAGATCGGTTCGGCGATCATCGGGGTCTTGGACCGGTCGAGGTATTTCACGAATTCGCGGACACCGCCCTCGTATTCCATCTCGACCCGGACGGGTTCGGGGTGGCGCAGGTCCTCGAGCACGATCTTCACGCCGGAGTTCAGGAAAGCCAGCTCGCGCAGGCGGTTCTCCAGCGTCTTGAAGCTGTAGTCGAGGTTCGAAAACGTGCTGGTCGAGGCGAGGAAGCGCACTTCGGTCCCGGTGCGCCCGCCGCTGTCGCCGACCACTTCCAGGTGCTTGACCGTATCGCCACGCTCGAAACGTGCGAAATGCTCCTTCCCGTCGCGCCAGATGCGCAGGTCGAGCCAGTCGGACAGCGCGTTCACCACCGAGACGCCCACGCCATGCAGGCCGCCCGAGACCTTGTAGGAGTTCTGGTCGAATTTCCCGCCCGCGTGGAGCTGGGTCATGATGACCTCGGCCGCGGAAACGCCTTCTTCCTCGTGGATGCCGACCGGGATGCCGCGGCCGTTGTCGCTGACCGAGACGCTGTCGTCGGGGTGCAGCGTGACCGTCACGGCGTCCGCATGGCCCGCCAGCGCCTCGTCGATGCCGTTGTCCACGACCTCGTAGACCATGTGGTGCAGGCCCGACCCGTCGTCGGTGTCGCCGATATACATGCCGGGGCGTTTGCGAACCGCCTCCAAGCCTTTGAGAACCTTGATGGAATCGGCGCCGTATTCTTCGGGTGCCTTGGGCTGGTCTGCCATGGGGTGCTCTGCCTGTTCTTTGTCGCGATTTTATACCCCCCGAGGGGGGGAATGTCACGCGATGCAACCCAATATTTAGGGGTTAGACAGGGCAATCACCACAGCCACGAGGATCAGGAGCGCGCCCGCGATCCGGTTGATCCGCGCCAGCCGCTCGGGGCTGGAAAATCGCCGCCGCGCGTGGTCCACGAGATAGGCGAAGCCGGTGTTGCCGATCAGCGGCACGCCCATCGAGACCGCGGCGATGACGGCGATGTCCGCCGCGGTCACCGTCGTGAGGTCGAAGAAGCCGGGCAGCATGCCCATGTAGAACAGCACCGCCTTGGGATTCGCGAGGATCGCGGCGATCCCGGCAGCGAATCCCGCCCAGGCGCCGGGCCGGGTCAGCGCGCTGTCCGCCGAGATGGTCTTGTCGGCATGCCGGATCAGGAGCCAGCCCATCAGGGCAAAGACGCCCACGGCGACCCAGCGCAAGGCCTCCATCACCCAGCCGTAGGTGCCGACGATCCAGGCCAGCCCCAGCACGGCCGTCACCGACCAGACGGCATCGCCAAGGGCCACGCCAAGCACCAGCGGGATGGCGGCGCGCCAGCCATGGGCCAAGGCACGGGCAGCCGTGGCAAGCCAGACCGGCCCCGGCGTGATGAAGAGAACGAAAAGCGCGCCCGCGTAAAGTGCCAGCTGCGCGGCGGTGAGGGTCATGTGGCGTCGGGCTCCGGCAGGGGGGAAGGGGTCGTCGTCGGCAGATCGGTCACGGTGGCCCCTCAAGCGGGACGACGCGGCTTTCGCCGCCCGCTTCGGTCACGGCGACATGCTGCGCCCGCGTGCCAAGCTCCGCGAACAGTTCCGGCCCCGTACCGGTCATCCAGGCCTGGCACCCGAGCGCGCAGATCTCGTCGAAGAGCGCCGCACGGCGGCCCGCATCGAGATGCGCCGCCACCTCGTCGAGCAGCACCAACGGCGCGGCCCCGGTTTCCGCCTTGAGCGCGCGGGCATTGGCCAGCACCAGCGAGATCAGGAGCGCCTTCTGCTCGCCGGTCGAGCATTGCGCGGCAGGCATCGCCTTGTCGACATAGGTCGCCTGCAGGTCGGCGCGGTGCGGCCCCACAAGCGTCCGCCCCGCGGCCATGTCGCGCCCCCGGCTTTCGGCGAAGGCCGCGGCGTAGTCGCCGGGCGCGGTCAGGTCATCGGTTTCGAGCATCAGGTCTGCGGCGGGAAAGGCCGTCGCAGCCCCCTCCTGCGCGGCGATGATACGTGCGATGGCATCCCGCCGGTTGGCGGTAAGCGCAGCGCCGGCCTCGGCCATCTGCGCCTCGAGCGCGGTGTACCAGCGCGCATCCGTCACCTGCTCCTTCAGGAGCCGGTTCCGCTCGCGCATGGCTTTCTCGTAGGTCAGCGCGGCCTCGGCATGGTCGGGCAGGAAACTGAGCGCGATCCGGTCGAGGAACCGTCGCCGCCCATCCGCCCCCTCGATCCAGAGCCGATCCTGCGAGGGCACCAGCCAGACGATCCTGAGAAGCCGCGCAAGGGCTGTCTGCGGTGCGGTCTTGCCGTCGATCCGCGTCACGCGCGGCTGACCGGGCTCTGCGGTCAGCTCGATCTCGTGGCCAAGGCCGGGGCCTGCGATCTCGGCGGTGATCTTCCAGCCGATCGCCTCGGGGCGGCGGATGATCTCTTCGGCGGTCGCGCGGCGCAGCCCCCGGCCCGGCGAGAGAAGCGAGACCGCCTCCATCAGGTTGGTCTTGCCTGCGCCGTTCGGCCCGAAAAGCGCCACGGGCCGCCCGTCGAGCGCCAGCCGCGCGCGGCGGTGGCTGCGGAAATGGCTGAGGGTCAGGGCGGAGACATGGGGGGTCATGGCCGCGTTTTCCTGCAGGAAAACGGCGGGGAAAACTTGAGTTTTCCCAAACGCGAAACGGCAGTTTCGCGCCACGGAAAACACGTGTTTTCCGCCCGCCTCACACCCGCATCGGCATCACGACATAGATCGCCGTCGTGTCGTTGCCTTCGCGCATCAGCGTCGGCTCGCCGGGCGAGGAGAACATGAAGACCGCGTTCTCGCGGTCCACCTGGCTCGCGATCTCGAGCAGGTATTTCGCGTTGAAGCCGATCTCGAGCCGCTCGTCGCCATAGGCGACCGCCAATTCCTCTTCGGCGTTGCCTGCATCGGGGGCGTTCACCGACAGCACCAGCCGGTCCTCGTCGAGCGCCATCTTCACGGCGCGCGAGCGTTCCGAGCTGACGGTCGCCACGCGGTCCACCGCCTTGGCGAAATCCGAAGCGTCGACCTCCATCCGGCGGGTGTTGTTCGTCGGGATGACGCGCGCGTAATCCGGGAAGGTGCCGTCGATGACCTTGGAGGTCAGCGTGATCTCGGGCGTGGCGAAGCGGATCTTGGTCTCGCTGACCGACACGGCGATCTGTGCCTCGTCATCGTCGAGAAGCTTGCGCAGCTCGCCCACCGTCTTGCGGGGCACGATCACGCCCGGCATCTTCTCGGCCCCTTGCGGCAGCGCGGCGTCGATCCGCGCCAGCCGGTGACCATCGGTCGCCACGGCGCGGAGCACCGGGCCGGTCTCGCCCTCGGCAACGTGGAAGTAGACGCCGTTCAGGTAATACCGCGTCTCCTCGGTCGAGATGGCGAATTTCGACTTGTCGAAGAGACGCCGCAGGACCGGCGCCGGACAGGAGAAATTCGCGGAATACTCGGTCGCGGTCATCACCGGGAAATCTTCCTTGGGCAGTGTGGCCAGCTGGAAGTTCGACCGCCCCGCCTGCACCGTCAGGCGGCCCTGCGCGCTGTCCTCGCTCAGGGACACCAGCGCGCCGTCGGGCAGCTTGCGCACGATCTCGTGCAGGGTCACGGCCGAAACGGTGGTCGCGCCCGCGCGCTCGACCATCGCCGGGGCCTTGTCGACCACCTCGATGTCGAGGTCGGTGGCGCGGAAGCTGACGGTGTCGCCCTCGGCCTCGATCAGGACATTGGCGAGGATCGGGATGGTGTTGCGACGCTCGACAACCGACTGCGCCTGAGAGACAGCGCGCAGCAGCGTGGCGCGCTCGATCGAGAGTTTCATTGCCCTGGCTCCGACAAGTGCGGGGGCCGCGAGCCTACCCGCCTCCCCCGTCAGCACAACCGTTTTCTCAAGGAGTGTCCGCGCGCGCCGCAGGCGTCAAGCCCCCTCACGGGGACCTGCCGTCCGCGACTCGCGCCTTCAGGCTTCCAGCATCCGCCGCAGAAGCTCGGCATCCTCGGCGATCTGGCTGTCGACCGACATCAGTTCCTCGATCTTGCGCACGCCGTAGAGGACGGTGGTGTGATCCCGCCCGCCCAGCTTGCGCGCGATCTCGGGGTAGCTGCGGCTGGTCAGCGTCTTGGACAGGTACATCGCCATCTGCCGGGGCCGCGCCACGGCCCGCGCGCGGCTGGAACCGGTGATGTCCGCCTGCCGGATGTTGTAGTAATCGCAGGTGGTCTTGATGATCTGGTCGAGCGTCACCTTGCGGTCGGTCGAGCGCAGGATGTCCGACAGGCAGTCCTGAACCATCTCGATCGTGATCTCGCGGCGCACCAGGTCGGCAAAGGCGAACAGGCGGGTCAGCGCGCCCTCGACCACCCGGATGTTTGTCGAGATGCGCTGCGCCATGAACTCCAGCACGCCCTCGGACATGCGGATCTGCGGGTTGCGCGCCATCGCGCGCTCGGCCTTGTGCTGCAGCACACCGAGGCGCAGCTCGTAATCGGTCGGGTGCAGGTCGACGACCAGACCGCACTGAAGCCGCGAGGCGATGCGGGTGTCGAGCTCTTCCATGTCGACAGGTGCGCGGTCGCCGGAAATGACGATCTGCTTGCCCTCTTCCACCAACGCGTTGAACGTGTGGAAGAATTCTTCCTGGGTCGAGGTCTTGCCGGCGATGAACTGCACGTCGTCGACCATCAGGACATCGACCGAGCGGAACATCTGCTTGAAGGTCATCGTGTCCTGCTCGCGCAGCGAGCGGACGAAGCGATACATGAACTGCTCGGCCGAAAGGTAGAGGATCCGCGCCTCGGGGAAGCGCGCGCGCAGCTCCCAGGCGATGGCGTGCATCAGGTGCGTCTTCCCCAGACCCACCCCGCCATAGAGGAAGAGCGGGTTGAACGTCACGTCACGCCCCTCGGCCACCCGCTTCGCAGCGGCATGGGCGAGTTCGTTGGGTTTGCCGACGATGAAGTCGTCGAAGGTGTAGGCCGGGTTCAGGGTCGCGCCGGGCAGTTCCGAGCTTCCGGTGCGCACCGAGCCGGCGACCGCGGCCGCACCAGCGACAGGCGCGGGCGGCTGTGGCTGGGGCGCCGTGTTGGTGTTGCCCGCCTGCGCGGCCAGCCTCTGGCCGACGGCGAATTCGACGCGGTCCACCACGACGCCGGCCGAGATCAGATGGCGCAGAATCACATCGCCGAAATTCTGCGACACCCAGGACCCGTGGAAATTGGTGGGCACATGGAAGCGGGCGGTGCGGTTATCCAGGCGATCGAAGACGATCGGATCAATCCAGGCCGTGAAGTTGTTCTCCCCAACTGCCTTGAGGAGTTCACCCCTGACTTGCCCCCACGTCTCGTTCGTCATTCCCGCACCCTTCCGGCTCTTGTGTGAGGCCTCATCAGACGACCTCAATTCAAAAAACCGCGCTGTCCCCGACGGCCCGGTACGATACCTGCGCCTCCATGACGACCTGTCCCCGTCGTCACATGGCAAGGCGACCGACCTCGAAGCACCACAAAGTCCCACCACATCCGATGCTGAAAAACGCCGGCCGTATGGACTATCGAAATGATACTCGAAACCGGCACTAGAAAGTCGGATCAGAGACAATAATTGGGCACGCCAACGAAACAATCGCCGGTTGTGTCACCCTCGCGGCGCCGTCCGAACTCGAGACTGCAGAAAGGTTCGGTGACCCTGCTCTCTCGCCCGGACCGACGTTCCGCCTGTCCCCTCGATCCGCCCCCCAGAGGCACCTGAATCGCCCGCTCAAGCTAGCGGATTGGAAAGCAGGCCTGCAACGACTCTTCGAACTTGACAGTTATGTGAAATGAACCCGAATCCCCGGCGCCGGAATAGCGGCTTCTGACTCAATGATATTTTCATTAACAAGAAGACGCCCCGGTTCCCCGGAGCGCCCCAGAATCCACAACCCACGCGGGAATTTTCAGGCGATCAGGCCTTCAGAGCCTTCACGCGCGACGACAGCCGCGACATTTTCCGGGCGACGGTGTTCTTGTGCAACACACCCTTGGTCACACCGCGCATCAGCTCGGGCTGAGCGGCTTTGAGGGCTTCCTGCGCGACGGCGTGATCGCCGGCGGCGATGGCCTCCTCGACCTTGCGCAGGTAGGTGCGGATGCGCGAGCGGCGCGCCTTGTTGACGGCATAACGGCGCTCGGCCTGGCGGGCGCGCTTCTTGGACTGGGGCGTATTGGCCATGTCGTGTCTCTCTTCGTCTCGTCGGGTCTACAAAAGCGGTTCACGCGGGAGATCCCGACCCCGGGTTCGCTACCGGGCGACTCTGGCCAAGGCGGGCCTCACACGCATGTCTGGCGCGCCACATAGCGGGGTTTTCGCGCGGATGCAAACACCCAATCACGCATCCGCCCGAAGGGCCGCCGACAGGGCCCCGGCCATCGGGCCCGGTGCGATCTCGGCGACAAGGGACAGGTCGATCGGCACCACGGCATCGAAGGGCAGAACCAGGCGTCCGGCGGCGAGTGCCCGGTCGAGAAGCGGAAGATGCCCGAGCAGCACTCCCGCGCCCGATTCCGCCTCGGCCACCGCCATGCCGTAGAGCGAGAAATGGGTGCCGCGCGACGCATCGCCGATCTCGGCCCCGGTGGCGCGCGCCCAGGTCGCCCAATCCCCCGACCAGCTTTCGTCGTGGATCAGGGTGTGACCCGACAAGTCGGAAGGGTGGCGCAACCGCTCGGCAAGCCCGGGGGCGCAGACCGGCGCGATGCGGTCCCGCGCCAGAACAAGGCCGCCCTCGACCGTCCGGGGGTCGCGCATGAACAGCGTGGCATCGAACATCTCGCGCAGCAGGTTGGGCGGCTGTTCCAGCACGGTGACGGACAATTCCATGCCGGGCAGCGCGGCGCGCAGCGCCGGCAACCGCGGTTGCAGCCACAGTTGCGCGACGCTGGGCAAGGCGGCGATGCTGATCCGGGGCCGTGGCGCCACCGCGCGGAGCGCGCGCACCGCCTCGCCCATGGCATCGAAGGCGGCGACGAAGCCCGGCACCAGCGCCTCGCCCGCCGCAGTCAGGCGCACCCCTTGCGCGCCACGCCGAAACAGCGGCCCACCGGCCCAGGCCTCGAGGCTCCGGATATGCTGCGAGATCGCGCCGGGCGTCACGCCCAGCTCATCGGCGGCGGCGGCGAACCCGCCCAGCCGGGCCGCGGCCTCGAAGGCACGGAGCGCGTTCAGATGTGGACCCTTGGGGCGAGGTGGCGCGACCGGCATTTTCTAGGCTTAGTTTTTCTAAAGTTGTCCGTCGATAAACTGCTTTGCGCGGCTGCGCCATCCTCTGCATCCTGCGCCCAGTCCGAACATGGAGACCGACATGACCCTCGTCACACGGAACTGGGTTCCCGAAGCTTGCGAAACCCGCGTGCAGGACATCGCCGCGGCGACGGCTGCCGCCGACAGCGCCACGCTCATCGCCCGGATCGAGTCGCTGGCCGAAGAGAACCGCCGCATCCACGAGCGGGAATGCTTCAACCTCAACCCCGCGACCAACGTGATGAACCCGAGGGCCGAGGCGCTGCTCGCCTCCGGCATCGGCTCGCGCCCCTCGCTCGGCTATCCCGGCGACAAGTACGAGATGGGCCTCGAGGCCATCGAGGAGATCGAGGTGATCGCCGCCGAACTGGCGGCCGAGGTCTTCGACGCCCGCTTCGCCGAGATCCGCGTCCCCTCGGGCGCGCTGGCCAATCTTTTCGCCTTCATGGCGACCTGCAAACCCGGCGACACGATCATCGCGCCGCCCGCCAGCGTCGGCGGCCATGTCACCCACCACGCGGCGGGCTGCGCTGGGCTTTACGGTCTGCGCACGGTGCCCGCGCCCGTCTCGGCCGAGGATTACTCGATCGACGTGGAGGCGCTGGCAGACCTCGCCGCGCGCGAGCGGCCGAAGCTGATCACGCTGGGCGCGTCGCTGAACCTCTTTGAACATCCCGTCCGCGCCGTGCGCGAGATCGCCGACAGCGTCGGCGCGACACTGATGTTCGACGCTGCCCACCAATGCGGGATCATCGCGGGCAAGGCCTGGTCCGACCCGCTGGCCGAGGGCGCACACCTGATGACCATGTCCACCTACAAAAGCCTCGGCGGGCCCGCGGGCGGGCTGATCGTGACCAACGACGCCGGGTTGGCCGAACGGCTCGACCACATCGCCTTTCCCGGCATGACGGCGAATTTCGATGCGGCGAAATCGGCGGCTCTGGCCGTGACCCTGCTCGACTGGAAGACGCATGGCCGCGCCTATGCCGCGAAGATGATCGAGGTGTCCAAGGCATTGGCCAAGGCGCTGAAGGCGCGCGGCCTGCCGGTCTTCGAAACCGCGCGCGGGGCCACCGAAAGCCACCAGTTCGCCATCGCGGCGGCCGCCTATGGCGGCGGGCAGGCGGCGTCGAAGACCTTGCGGAAAGCGGGCTTCCTTGCCTGTGGCATCGGCCTGCCGCTCGAGGGGGTGCCGGGCGACATGAACGGCCTCAGGATCGGCACGCCGGAACTGGTGCGCTGGGGCGTGGACATGGCCGATATCGACCCGCTGGCCGACCTGATCGCCGAGGCGCTCGCCGCCAACGATCCCGCCGCCATCGCGCCCCGCACCGCGGCACTTCGCGCCCGTTTCGACGGGCTGCACTACATCGCGTAAGCGGGGCGATCCCGCCCAGCTCGGGCCCGCCACCGGCGGGTCCGCGACGCTTACTTGTCGCGGAACTGCGCCTCGCGCTTCTCGAGGAAGGCGGCCATGCCTTCCTTCTGATCCTCGGTGGCAAAGAGCGCGTGGAACATCCGGCGCTCGAACAGAAGACCTTCGCGCAGGGACATCTCGTAGCTGCGGTTCACCGCCTCCTTCACGGCCATGGTGGCCAGCATGGATTTCTCGGCGATCTTGGCCGCGGCCCCCATCGCCTCGTCGATCAGCTTCTTCGCGGGCACCACGCGGCTGACAAGGCCCGAGCGCTCGGCCTCCTCGGCGGTCATGAAGCGGCCGGTCAGGTGCATGTCCATCGACTTGGACTTGCCCACGAAGCGCGTCAGGCGCTGGGTCCCGCCGATGCCTGCGACAACGCCGAGGTTGATCTCGGGCTGGCCGAACTTCGCCGTGTCGGCGGCGATGATGAAATCGCACATCATGGCCAGCTCGCAGCCCCCGCCCAAAGCATAGCCCGCGACGGCGGCGATGATCGGCTTGCGTACGCGCAGCATCGTCTCGACCTCGCCCCCGAACATGTCCGAGGTGAAGACGTCGACGAAGCTCTTCTCGCTCATCTCCTTGATGTCGGCCCCGGCGGCAAAGGCCTTTTCGCTGCCGGTCAGCACGATGCAGCGGACC
The DNA here is from genome assembly GCA_015689745.1 of Rhodobacterales bacterium HKCCSP123. Classification (GTDB taxonomy): domain Bacteria; phylum Pseudomonadota; class Alphaproteobacteria; order Rhodobacterales; family Rhodobacteraceae; genus Roseicyclus. The sequence goes on from WVSO01000001.1 coordinate 124,957, forward strand.
TTGTCGTTCTCGTCGGCCGATTTCAGCGCCTTCGCCAGCTCGCCCAGCAACTGCCCGTTCAGGGCGTTGAGCGCATCGGGACGGTTCAGCTTGATGAGCGCGATGTGATCTTCGATCTCGACGATCAGGGTCTCGTAGGCCATGGGCGCGGGCTCTCCGACTGTTGCTCAGGCGCGGAGGGTTAGCAGCCCGACCGGCGGTTTCAAGCTATCTTTGACATGCCGGGCAATGGAAGCTCGACCGCCCCGATTGCACCGTTCGGCGGATTTTGCCTTCGCAGCCGGGCGTTTGGCAGGGCTCCCCCTCGCGGCCATAGACGCGGAAGGTGTGTTGAAAATAACCCAGTTCGCCATCCGCCTGCCGGTAGTCGCGGAGCGATGACCCACCGGCAGCGATTGCCTCGGTCAACACGTCGCGGATCACGGGCACAAGGGCCGCGACTCGGGGCGGGGCGATGCGGCCCGCGTGGCGCAGGGGCGAGATGCCCGCGCGATGAAGTGCCTCGCAGACATAGATGTTGCCAAGGCCCGCCACGATCTTCTGATCCAGAAGCGCGGATTTCACTGGCGTGCGCCGCCCGCGAAACGCCGCAACCAGATAGGGGCCGTCGAAGCCGTTGCCGAGCGGCTCCGGCCCGATCCCCTTCAACAGCCAGTGGTCCTCCACCGCCTCCGAAGGGGCGAGGTCCATCGCGCCGAACCGCCTTGCGTCGTTGAAGGTGACGCGTGCGCCGGCCTCGGTGTCGAGGATGACATGGTCGTGCTTCTCGGGCGCGGGGTGCAGGTGATGGAACTGCGCCAGCATGTCCCGCCCGGCTTCGCCGCCCGAGACGATCATCCGCCCCGACATGCCCAGATGCACGATCAGCGTCTCGCCCGTGTCGAGATCGGCGAGGATGTATTTCGACCGCCGCCTCAGCCGCTCGATCCGCGCACCCGTCAGCCGCTCGGCCATGCGCTCGGGAAAGGGCCATCTCAGGTCGGGCCGGTTGACCTGTGCCCGCGCGATCCGGGCCCCTTCCAGCACGGGCGCAAGGCCGCGACGGACTGTCTCGACTTCTGGAAGTTCGGGCAAGGCGGGCTTTCCTATGACGCGGGCGACGTTGTAACGCCCGAAACGGCCCCTATAAGAAGGGGCGACGAAGAAAAAGGACAAGCCCCATGGCCGAAGACACGACCGGGCGGACGACCCATTTCGGCTACCAGACGGTCGACGAGACCGAGAAGGCCGGTCTGGTCCACGGCGTCTTCACCAACGTCGCCTCGAAATACGACATCATGAACGACGTGATGAGCGTCGGCATCCACCGCGTCTGGAAGGACGCGATGATGGACTGGCTGGCGCCGCGCGACGGCCAGCGCCTGCTCGACGTCGCGGGGGGAACGGGTGACGTGGCCTTCCGCTTCCTCAAGCGCGCGCCGGGGGCCTCGGCCACCGTGCTCGACATGACGGAATCGATGCTGATCGAGGGACAGAAGCGGGCCGAGGCCTCGCAGATGGCCGAGAAGCTCGACTGGATCGTGGGCGACGCCATGGCGCTGCCCTTCGAGGACAACAGCTTTGACCGCTACACGATCAGCTTCGGCATCCGCAACGTCACCCGCATTCCCGACGCGCTCTCCGAGGCGTTCCGCGTGCTGCGCCCCGGCGGGCGGCTGATGGTGCTGGAGTTCAGCCAATTGCCGCACGACGGTTTGCAGAAGCTCTACGATCTCTATTCTTTCAACGTGATCCCGCGCATGGGCCAGGTCATCGCGGGTGACCGCGACAGCTACCAGTACCTTGTCGAATCGATCCGCCGCTTCCCGGATCAGGAAACCTTCGCCACGATGATCCGCGACGCGGGCTTCGAGCAGGTGAGCTACCGCAACCTCTCGATGGGAATCGCCGCGCTGCATTCGGGGTGGAAGATCTGAGGTGAAGGGCCCCCACAACATCTGGCGTCTGGTCCGGACCGGCGCCACCTTCGAGCGCACCGGCGCCATGGGGGCAGTTCTCGAAGCGCTCGAGGCGCCGCGCGCGATCCGTATCGCGGCCCGCGTGCTCGGCTGGCCCTTCAAATGGCTCGGCCTGCGCGGCGATCCGAACGCGCCGCCCGTTCCCCGCGCATTGACCGCCCTTGGACCGGCCTACATCAAGTTCGGCCAGATCCTGTCGACCCGGCCCGATGTCGTCGGTCACGAGATGGCGCTGCAACTGCAGGTCCTGCAGGACAAGCTGCCCCCCTTCCCCCGCGCCGAGGCCGCCCGCGTTGTCGCGCATGAGATGGAGAAACCGCTCGAGGCGGTGTTTTCCGAATTCTCGGAACCTGTCGCCGCCGCCTCCATCGCGCAGGTGCATCATGCGCGCCTCGCCGAGGACGGCCGCGAGGTGGCGGTCAAGATCCTGCGCCCGGGCATCGAACGCGCCTTTCGCAAGGATATCGACGCCTTCTACCTGATCGCATGGTTCGTCGAGACGCTCTCGCCCGCCTCGCGGCGGCTGCGCCCGCGCGACGTGATCGCGCATTTCGAGGGCGTCGTGATGCAGGAGCTGGACCTGCGGATCGAGGCCTCGGCCTGCGGCGAGTTCCACGCCAACACGCAGGGCGACGCGGGATTCGTCGTGCCGCAGGTGGAATGGTTCCTGTCCTCGCGGCGGATGATGACGCTGGAATGGGTGACCGGCACGACCCTGTCGGACCTGACCACGATCGACGCCAACGGCTATGACCGGCGCGCGCTGGGCGAGCGGGTGCTGCAGATGTTCCTGCGCCACGCGCTGCGCGACGGGTTCTTCCACGCCGACATGCACCAGGGCAATCTCAAGGTAGCCCCCAACGGCGACCTCGTGGCGCTCGATTTCGGCATCATGGGGCGGCTCGACGCCTATACGCGCCGGGTCTATGCCGAGATCCTCATGGGCTTCATCCGCAAGGATTACCGCCGCGTCGCCGAGGTGCATTTCGAAGCGGGCTACGTGCCCGCCGACCGGGACATCGACGAATTCGCGCAGGCGCTCCGCTCGGTCGGCGAGCCCATCTTCGGGATGGACGCAAGCCGCATCTCGATGGCGCGGCTGCTGGCCTATCTCTTCGAGGTGACCGAACGCTTCGGGATGGAGACCCGGACCGAGCTGATCCTGCTGCAGCGCACCATGGTGGTGGTCGAGGGCGTGGCCCGCTCGCTCGATCCCGAGATCAACATCTGGACCGTCGCGCGCCCCGTGGTCGAGGAGTACATCAAGGAAAACGTCGGTCCCAAGGCCGCCGTGCGCGACCTTTACCACACCGCCCGCGTGCTCGCGCGCTTCGGCCCGCGCCTGCCCGCGCTGGCCGAGCGCGCGCTTCTCGCGCAGGCCAATCCTCCCCGGGTCGAGCGCCGTTCGCCCTGGCCCGAGCGCGTCGCGATCGGCCTTGCCGGCATCGCCCTGGGTCTCGGCATCGCCGCGCTCATGGCCTTCGCCTGAGGCGGGTCAGGAGCCCGAACCGCGCAGCCCCAGAACATCGCCCGAGGGGATCGACACGCCATCCTCCATGGTCAGCCAGACTTCGCCGCCGACAAGCGCGGCCTCCTCGACGGTGCCGTAGACCATCGCCCCCCGCTCCTCGAGCATCCCCTCGCCGGACCAGTTCCGTACCGCGAAACTGTAGAGTCCGGGCAGCACGGCCGAACCGTCCGCGCCGGTTCCATCCCAGCTGAACATCTCGTCGCTGAGTGGAATCGGGATTTCCTGCACGATGTCGCCGCGCTCGTTGCGCACGATCAGCTCCATCCGGTCGGCCAGCACATTGGGCGCGCCGGCCAGCATCACCGTCTGCCCGTCGAAATTGACCGGCATCTCGGCGCGCGCCTCCATGCCGATCCATCCTCCGAGCTGCCCCATGCCCAGCGTGGCAAGGCCCCGCTGCAAACCGGTCAGCAGGTCGTTGGTGCGCACCTGCTGCTCCACGCCCGAGAACTCTGCCAGCTGGCTGGCGAATTCCGTCGACTCCATCGGATTGAGCGGATCCTGGTTCTGCATCTGCGTGGTGAGCAGGCGCAGGAAGGTCTCGAAATCGGCACTGATCGTACCCGTCGTCGTCCCGGTGCCTCCGGGTGAGGCCGCCGCTCCGGCGGGCTGGGTCTGGATGATGTCCATGTCCGGTCTCCTACAGGTTCTCGGCGTCTAGAGGCGCAGGTCGAGGCTGTCCGCGCCGCTGCGCGGATTGCGCGAGGGGGGCGGACCAACGTCCGCTTCCGGCCCGGGGGCCGGGATCACGGTTCGGTCGTCGGCCCGGGCGCGCCCCTCGTTCCGGCTGCCCCCATGACGGTCGGAAATGTCGACGTTCGGCGCGTCGAGGCCCGCTCTCTGGAATTCCTGTGTCAGCAGGGACAGGTGACGCCGCATCAATTCGGCCGTTTCCGGCCGGTCGGCGGATATGGCCAGCGTCAAGGCTCCGCCGGTCTCGGAGAAGCTGAGCCTGACCCGACCCAGTTCCGGCGGGTCGAGGGCGACCTCGATCACGGTCTCGCCCGCCTGCCGCTCGGCGAGGGCGTGGGCCAGCTGGCGCGACAGGCCGTGCGCCGGCCCGGCAGGAGCCGGAGCCATCGGCGGCTGCAGCGCCGTCGCGGTCCGCATGTCTGGCGCGACAGGTCCGCCAAGTCCGGGGCCGGCTTCATCCGCGACGGTTGCATGCCGATCGGGATGCGGAACCGCCAGGGCCAAGCCCGCATCCGTCACCGGCGGGGCGTCGGCGGGCTTTCGGTCCGTCGGGGTCGGCAGGATTGGCGTCTGAACGGATGTCCCCGGCTGGTTCGGCGCCCCGGTCGATGCCCCGGTTCCTGCGATCTCGGGCGGCGCGCCGGGTGGCCCTGATCCGTCGGACAGGGCGGCGTATCCCGAGGCGGAGCTTTCGCCGGCCAGTGGCGCCTCTGCGACAGGGGCCACCTGTGCCGATCGGGGCGACCGGATCACCGGTCGAGGTCCGGGCGCGGGTGGAGCGGGACCGGCGGCAACGGCGTCGGGGAGCGGGTGGGGTGAAACGACCGGCCCCCGTACCACGGGAGGGGGCGCCGGGTCGGGCGAGGCGATCATGGCCCGCTCCGCAAGACCGGGCGCCACGTGGGGACGATTCTCGCCATCGAGGCCTCGGTCGAGCCGTGGGGATCGCCCCTGCGGCACGGCGAGGCCGGGCAACCTCGCGGGTTCGACACCTGCGGCCACGTCCTTGCCCCCGGGTGATCCCGGCCGGACGGTGGCGACCTCTTGCATGTCGGGGTCCGGGGCGAACAGGACGGCGGCTCCCGCAACGATGGGGAGCCCGCGGCCGGGGGCCGTCAAGGGATCGGCCGCCTGCGGCGCCGTCACCGCGGGCATGCCAGCAATGTCCGGGGCGACGGATCCCGGCGGCCCGGGGATCCGCCGCTGGGGTTGGGGCGGCAACCGCTCGGCGGCGGCCAAGAGCGCGTGCAGGCCCGATGCGGACGGGGACGGCACGGGGGAGGCTGCGTCAGGCATGCTTCCGCCCCGTGCCATGCCACCAACGTCCCTGTCTCCGCCCGGGGTGGCGGCGTCGGGGCGTGCAGCGGTGCGGGCCGTGGCGAGTACGGGAACCGGCGCGCCGAAGGCTCGGGACACCCCCGGTGCCCTCGGAACCGCATGGGGGCGCTCCGCCTGACCGGCACCGGCGGGGTCGGTTCCCTCTGGCGAGAGGACCGTGTCGGGCGAAGCGCTGTCGGTCCGGATCATCGCGGGCCCTGCCGTCATCGCGACCGGCGAGAGCGGCGGCACCGCTGCAGGTCGCCCATCGACCGGCGCGTCCCGGGGGCTTTCGTCGGCCACCGTCATGACAAGGATTTCAGGGGCCGTCATCCCGCTTTCCCACTCGCCGCCACCTGTCGCGGGGACCTTCAGCGGGACTGCCTGCATCGGCGCTGCCGGCGGTGCCATGCCAGCCGATTCCGTGTCATCTGCTGCATGTGATCCCTCGTCCCCCGGGCGCGGCGGCACGACAGGCGCGTGCGACACCGCAGGAAAGACCGGCGCGGGGGCCGAACCCGTCGCCAAGATCGGACCCGCGCCGGACAACCGCATGTCATCGGGCATGACGCGGCCCTGCGGCAAGACAGGCTCCGCCCGTGCTGGCGAATGCCCGTGCGCGGCCAGGTCACTTTCCGGCTCGAGGTCCGGGATCGGGCCGAAGGCCTCGAACACCGCGGAGAACCCGGTCGATACCGGCCAGCGGAGGTCGTCGGGCGCAGACCGACCCGATGGGCGCGACCATCCGGCCGCTATCTGGAACAGATCATCCATTCTGGGTGTCCGCCTGGTTGTGCCCCCCTGTCTTGGCGCAACTCCCCTTACGATTTCTTTACGGCGCTCTGGCAGTCTCGGGAAAATCGCTGCAATTCGAGGCATCCGCATGACCGTAAGCCCCGTTGGCCCTTCTGCCGGACAGGCGTCTCACCCCGTCGGCGATGACGCCGCCCTTGCCGCCGTCGCCGAACAGCTCGAGGCGAGCTTCCTCGAGGAAATGCTGAAGCATGCCGGGGTCGGCGAGAGCCCCGGCGCCTTCGGCGGGGGCGCGGGGGAAGCGCAGTTCGCCTCGCTCCTTCGGGCCGAGCATGCGCGCGCCCTTGCGGCACGGGGCGGGATCGGCCTCGCACAATCCCTGTTCCACGCGCTCACAGCCCGGACCGGGGGCGCAGCATGACACGACCGGCCTCCGTCCTGCGCGCGATCACCGCCATGATGGAAACGCAGCGCGAAGCCCTGCTCGCCGGCGATTTCGCCGGGCTGGACGGCATGCAGACGCGGCTCGCCCAGGCTGTGGACGGGCTGGCCGGGGCGGGATTGTCGCGGGACGATCTCGCCGGCATCGCCGCCCTTGCCGCGCGCAACGCGCGCCTGCTCGATGCGGCGCGGGCGGGCGTCACCCGCGCCCGGACCCGCACCCGCCCCGGTTCGGCGGCCGGGCTGACGACCTATGATTCGCGCGGGCGACAGCAGGTCGCTACACTCTCCGGCCAGACCCTCTCCCGGCGCTGATACACCTAAAATCCGATGCAAGACGCCCCGCGGGTTAGCGCATTCTTCAGCCTTTCGCCGACAGGGTTCGACCACGCCCGAACGGGTGATGTGCCCCGAGAGATCGGGTGCCGGTGTCAGAAGGACGCGTCTCATGGGTCGCACACGACCCGGATCGAACTGGCGTCGAAGGGACGCCGTGACAGAACCAAGGAAAGGGACCCGAATGGCCACCTTCCACGCGCCGCCGTGGTGGCCGCCCCCGGCGATCACCTTCTTGCGCTTGATGATGAGGGGGCGCGCCTCGTTATCCGCCATGCAACCGGCCTCCGGGATCGGGGCGGTGCTAGCAGCGAAACCTCAACAGGCCCTTAACGTCTCAGGCCACGGGCCGCAGCCGCCGCGCGAAGACCGCGCTCAGGCCCAGCATCGCCGCCGCGGTGCCAAGGCAGGCGGGCAAGCCGCCCACCTGGTAGCTCACCCCCGACAACAGCGTGCCCAGAAGCCGCCCCGCGGCATTGGCCATGTAGTAGAACCCCACGTCCATCGTCACCCGCTCGGCCCGCGTGAAGGCGAGGATCAGGTAGGAATGCAAGGCCGAGTTCACCGCGAAGACCGCGCCGAACCCCAGCAGCCCCGCGATCAGCGTCACGGTCAGCCACGGCGCGGGCGCGCCCGCCCATGCCACTAGCACGGCCAGCGCCGCGGGCAACACCGCCAGCGCGCCCGCCCAGATCCAGGCGCTTCCGATCAGCGCCGCATCGCCCCGCGCCTCGGCCCGCAACAGCCGCGGCGCGCTGGCCTGCACCGCGCCGTAAAGGATGATCCAGACCGCCATGAACGTCCCGATGGTGAAGAAGGCCACCCGGTTCCCCTCGACCGTCCCATCCGACAGGACCGCGTAGAAATAGACCGGGATGCCCACCACGAACCACACGTCGCGCGCCCCGAACAGGAACACCCGCGCCGCCGACAGCCAGTTGACGTTGGCCGAGTCCGAGAACACCTCGCGGACCTTCGCCCCCTTCCGGCCCGCGGCCAGGCCTGGCGGCATCTTCACCGCCACCGCCAGCAGGATCGCCGCCAGCACGCCTGCCATGCCCAGCACCGCCGGCACGAACCCCGCCAGCGCCAGCAGCGCCGCACCCAACAGGAACCCCAGCCCCTTCACCGCGTTCTTCGACCCGGTCAGCAGCGCCACCCAGCGAAAGAGGCCCCCGCCCTCCGTCGGGGCCAGCAGCTTCACCGCCGATTTCGACGACATCTTCGACAGGTCCTTGGCCACGCCCGACAGGCCCTGAACGACCATCACGAACACGACCGAGGCCGCGACGCCCCACTCCGGGTCCAGCTGCGCCAGCGCCAGAAGCGCCACGATCTGCAACCCCAGCCCTGCGTAAAGCGTCGAGGTCAGCCCGAACCGCGCCGCGATCCAGCCCGCCGACAGGTTGGTCACGATCCCGGCGACTTCATATAGAAGAAACAGATACGCCAGCTGCACCGGGGAGAACCCCAGCCTGTGAAAATGCAGCAAGACCAGCATCCTGAGCGCGCCATCGGTCAGCATGAAGGCCCAATAGGCCGCCGTGACCGCGACATAGGCCGCCAGCCCCTCGGGCCGCGCGCCGTCGCTCATGGCGCGGCACCCACCATCAAGGCCACGTCGACAAGCCGATGGGCATAGCCCATCTCGTTGTCATACCAGGCGTAAACCTTCACCTGCGTGCCGTTCACCACCATCGTGGAGGGCGCATCGACGATGCCCGAGCGCGTGTCATTGGTGTAATCGGCACTGACGAGCGGCCGGGTCTCATACCCGAGGATGCCATTCAGCGGCCCATCGGCGGCGAGGCGGAACATCTCGTTCACCTCCTCCGCCGTCGTCTCGCGCTCCACCTCGAAGACGCAATCCGTCAGGGACGCGTTCAGCAACGGCACCCGCACCGCATGGCCGTTCAGCTTGCCGGTCAACTCGGGATAGATCAGCGTGATCGCCGTGGCGCTGCCCGTCGTCGTGGGGATGAGCGAATTCAACGCCGAGCGCGCGCGGCGCAGGTCCTTGGCGGGCCGGTCCACGATGGTCTGCGTGTTCGTCACGTCATGGATCGTCGTGATCGAGCCGTGCTTGATCCCCAACACCTCGTGGATCACCTTCACCACCGGGGCTAGGCAATTGGTCGTGCAACTCGCCGCCGTCACGATCCGATGCGCGGCAGGGTCGTAGATGTCATGGTTCACGCCATAGACGATATTCGCCGCCCCGCCGTCCTTGACCGGCGCACTCACGACAACCCGCTTCACGCCCGCGTCGAAATAGGGCTGAAGCTTCGCTTCGGTCTTGAACACGCCCGTGCAGTCGATCACCACGTCAACCCCGTCGAGCGGCAGCTTCGCCGGATCACGTTCGTTGAAGACCGGCAAGCGCAGACCGTCGATGGTGAGGGCCGCGTCATCCGACGCGAACTCCGCATCCCACCGCCCATGCACCGTGTCGAATTCCAGCAGATGCGCATGCATCGCCGCATCCCCCACCGCGTCGTTCAGCCAGGCGATCTTCGCCCCCCGCTCCAGCAAGGGTCGCAGGGCCAGTTTCCCGATCCGGCCAAGGCCGTTCAGCGCATAGGTGGTCATTCGGGCGTCTCCTGCCGTGCGATATCGTCCAACGCGGTCTGCTGCGCGATCCGGTCCAGCGCCTCCAGCGGCAGCGCCGCGAAGGCGCTGATCCGGTGGCGCAACATGCCGTAGGCCTGTTGAAAGGCGAGCATCCGCTCGGCCTCGGTCCCCTCGGCCTTCACCGGGTCCGGCGTGCCCCAATGCGCGGTCAGCGGCTGGCCCGGCCAGGTCGGACATTCCTCGTTCGCGGCACGGTCGCAGACCGTGAAGACGAAATCGAATTCCGGCGCGTCCGCGCCCTGGAATTCGGTCACGTCCTTGGCGCGCAGCGCGGCGGTGTCATAGCCCTTGTCGGCCAGCATCCTCACCGCCAGCGGGTTCAGCTGCGACTGGGGCCGGGTGCCCGCCGAAAACACCTCGAACCGGCCCCCGCCTTCCTTGCGCAGGATCGATTCGGCAAAGATCGAGCGGGCGGAATTGCCCGTGCAGATGAACAGAACGCGGTAACGCGGGTCGTTCATGGGTCTTGCCCCCCTCGTGTCGGTCAACGCCACGGGCGGGCACAGGTCCGGCCGCCCCCGGCAACAGTCGGTCCAGAGCGCCCCGGTCATCCCGCGCAACCCCTGAAGGTCCGCACCGTAGCGCAGGGACGTGCCCGCCCGCTCCCGCAGGATCAGGCCCACCCGCATCAACTCGGCCAGGTGCGCGCTCAGCGTGTTGGCCTTCACACCCAGCACCTCTGCGATCTCGCCTGCCGGAACGCGGTCCGGATGCCGACGCATCAGCAGGCGCAGCACGTCGAGCCGGGCCGGATGGCCAAGCGCGGCGAATCTCTCGGTGATCTCTATTTCCATAATTCGTGAATTATCGAATTTGGTACCCGAAACAAGTGAAGCTTTTGCGACAGACCCACGCGCCCCCGGGGCAGCGCTTGCAAATGCCCCGTATCCTGACAAAAGAGATCGGATTGACGACACCAAGGACCCGGAGGCCATGGCCCACCGCGCCAGATCCCACCACCCGCGCCGCCTGACCGCGCTGGCCTGGCTGGCCGCGAGCCTCTGCATCCTGCCGATGGTCGCCGTGGCCATCGCCGCGATGGGCGGCGGGCCGGGCACGCTCGCGGGCCTCGCGGGCAGCGTCCTGCCGCGCTACGCGGGCACCACGGCGCTGCTCGTGGTGATCGTGGGAATCGGCACCGCCGTGATCGGCACCTCGACCGCGTGGCTGGTGACCGCCACCCGCTTCCCCGGCCGCCGCATCCTCGAGATCGCGCTCGCCCTCCCGCTCACCCTCCCGGCCTATGTGCTGGCCTATGCCTATACCGACCTGCTCGACCACCCCGGCTGGGTGCAATCCACGCTCCGCGACCTCACCGGCTGGGGCCCGCGCGACTACTGGTTCCCGGAAATCCGATCGCTCGGCGGGGCGGCGGCGATGCTCACCCTCGTCCTCTACCCTTACGTCTACCTGCTCGCCCGCGCGGCCTTCCTCCGGCAATCCTCCACCGCCTATATCGCTGCCCGCACGCTCGGGCAGGGCCCCTGGGGCGCCTTCTTCCGCGTCTCCGTCCCGGTCGCCCGCCCCGCCATCGCGGGCGGCGTCCTGCTTGCCCTGATGGAGACGCTCGCCGATTACGGCACCACCGCCTATTTCGGCGTCCAGACCTTCGCCACCGGCATCTATGTCAGCTGGTTCGGCCTCTTCGACCGCGCCGCCGCCGCGCAGCTGGCGCTCTGCCTGCTGGTCGTGGCGCTCACCCTCGCCACCATCGAGCGCCGCCAGCGCCGCCACCTGCGCCACCACGACGCCGGGCGCCGCTTCGAGCGGATGGAGCCGCCCCAGCTCCGCGGCCGCGCCGCCGCAGGGGCGATCATCGTCTGCGGCCTGCCGGTCCTCTTCGGCTTCCTGCTGCCCACGCTCCTGCTGGTCACGCTCGCATGGGACTCGAGCCAACTGCTCTTCACCCCCCGCTACCTCGGCTTCCTGCAGAACTCCCTCACGCTGGCCTCCATCGCCGCGCTGCTGACGGTGGCCGCCGCCATCACGATGGGCTTCAACGCCCGCCTGCACCCCACCCGCAGCGCGCGGACCGCCATGCGCATCGCGGGCATCGGCTACGCCGTGCCGGGCGGCGTGATCGCGGTGGGGCTCTTGTTCCCCTTCGCCGCCTTCGACAACGCCCTCGACCGGGTGATGGAGGCGAATTTCGGCATCGACACCGGCCTTCTCATCACCGGTTCCATCTGGCTGATGATCGCGGCCTACATGGTCCGTTTCATGGCCGTCGCGCTGAACACCTACGAATCCGGCCTCGCCACGCTGAACCCCAATGTCGACGCGGTGGCCCGCACGCTCGGCCACGGCCCCGCCCCGATGCTCAGGCGCATCCACGTCCCGATCCTGCAACCCTCGATCTTGACGGCGCTCCTGATCGTCTTCGTCGACGTGATGAAGGAGCTGCCCGCCACCCTCATCCTGCGCCCCTTCAACTACGACACGCTGGCGGTGCAGGCCCACCGCCTCGCCTCCGACGAACGCCTCTCTGAGGCCGCCGTCCCCAGCCTCGTCATCGGCGCGGTCGGCCTGATCCCCGTGGCGATCCTGTGCTGGAGCATCGGGCGCGAGAGCCGCCCCGTCGGCAACGCCGTGGACGCAGCCCAGGGGCAGGTGCAGCGGGGGGTGTGAGGGGGGCGTTCACGGTAGAGCGTGAGGGACCGCACGCCCCCCGAGCCCCGGACGGACACCGGGGCTCCTTGGTCACGGAGCTTCTCTACCCATGGTCGGACGCGCGCGTCCGGGGATCGGACGGGCTGCCGCCGCAGGCGGTCGTCAGGGCCGGATCATGAAGTAGCCCTGGTCGCTGAGTTCCATCAGGCGGATGATTCCGCCGGGAACGACCCGCGCATTCGGCACGATCTCGATGTCCTGCCCCGCCGCCCTGCTCATCCCGGCAATCGTGTTGCCGCACGCCGAGATCGTCACATTGGGAACGCTGTCCGTGAAACTCAGGACACGCTCCAGGACGGGTGACGTGTCGGTGCGGAGCATGTGGAGACCGGCGTTGTAGGCCACGATCTCGATCTCGTAGTCTTCTCCCCTCTCCAGGAAGTACTGAGACATGTTCGACGCATTGTTCAGGACTTTCGTGAACGTACCCGGGCTGTCATCGCTGACTTGGATGACGATCCGGTGCGTGTCATGCGGCGGCGCATCGTCATGCGCCTGCGCCGCGCTGCCGAGAACCAGTCCCGCCAGAGCGATAGCGGTGAAGAACCGACGTGTGACTTCCATGTTTTCCTCCCTGTCTTGCCCACTGACGCCAACGCACGGCACCCGTTAACCAGGACACGGTGAACCGCCGCCGGTCAGCGCAATTCATCTTGGGTAGAGGAATGAAATTTGCGCAACAAAATATTGCCAATGTTTATAAATTGATATCGGACCTTCCGATCGCCTTCCGGAAGCCGGGCAAGGGCATCACCAAGGGCCGCGTCGCCCGCACAGCTGGCCTTGGTGTGTCGAGGAACGAACACCGGCTCTCCGGCCTTCGCGGTCCCCTATCCCTGACCTTTCGCCCCCACAAAAAACGGGCGCCTTCGGGCGCCCGCTTCCATCCTCAGCCGTCGTAGGGATCACTCCCACCCGGCCCCGTTCAGCACCTCGACCGCCGCGCCGACGTTGGCCGCGATGTCGCTCAGGTCGATCGTGTCCGGCCGGAAGATCCCCAGCGCCGCGACCGAGGGCGACAGGCCCACGCCCGGAACCGCCGGGTATTCGTCGTTGCCAGCCGAGAAATACTCCTGTGCCTGCTCCGACGCGAGATACTCCAGGAACAGCACCGCGTTCTCGCGGTTCGGCGCATGCGCCGCCACGCCGCCGCCCGACACGTTCATATGCGCGCCGATGTCGTTCTGGTTCGGGAAGACCCAGCCGATGTTGGCCAGCTGCTCCGGCGTGATCTGGTCGTCGCCCTCGCGGATGATCCGCGAGAAATAATAGGTGTTCGACATCGCGATGTCGCATTCCCCCGAGGCGATGCCGCGCAGCTGGTCGGTGTCGCCGCCCTGCGGGGCGCGGGCGAAGTTGCCCACCACGGCCTCGGCCCAGTCGGCCACCGCCTCCTGCCCCAGATGCGCGATCAGCGCCGCCGTGATGTTCTGCGTGTAGACGTTCGTCGAAGACCGGATGCAGACCATCCCCTCGTACTCGGGGTTCGCAAGATCCTGGTAGGTCAGCGGCGGGTTCTCGACCTCGGTCTTGTCGTAGAACAGTATCCGCGCGCGCTGCGAGAAGGCGAACCAGTGGTTGCCGTCATCCTGCAGGTAGGCCGGGATGCGCGTCTCCAGCACCGCGCTCTCGACCGGCTGCAACAGCCCCATCTCGGTCGCGCGGGCCAGCCGCACGGTGTCGACGGTCAGGAAGACATCGGCCGGGCTGTTCGCCCCCTCGGCCTGCATCCGCGCGATCAGCTCGTCGGCGTTGCCCTCGATCCGGTTGATGGTGATGCCGGTGGCCTCGGTGAAGTCGGAATAGAGCCGCTCGTCGGTGTCGTAATGGCGCGAGGAATACAGGTTCAGTTCCTGCGCCTGCGCCGCGGTCAGGGTCGAGGCGGCGATGGCGGTGCCCAGGAGGGCGGCAAGCGTGCGGGTCATGTGAGACTCCCTGGTGATCTGCAACGGATATACCTGACTGATTTACTCAGCTGGGTTGCCGCCCTTGAACCCCATCGCGCGGCCGCTGTCAACAATCCCGACAAAAAGGATCAGAAACCGCGCCCGCTTGTCGCGGCCCGGCCCCCGGTGCAGGGTCCGCCCGCAAGAGGGGGGAACCACCATGCGCGCCGGGATCGCCTTCCTGATCGCCGCCTACATGCTCAGCCAGTTCTACCGCGCCTTCCTCGCGGTGCTGGCCCCTGCGTTGCAGGCCGATCTCGGGGCGACCACGGGCGACCTCGCCCGCGCCTCGGGGCTGTGGTTCGCGGCCTTCGCGCTGATGCAGCTGCCGGTGGGCTGGGCGCTCGACCACCTCGGGCCGCGGCGCACGGCCTCGGCCCTGTTCCTTCTCGGCGGCGCAGGCGGCGCCACGCTCTTTGCCACGGCGCACAGCCCCGGCATGCTGACGGCAGCGATGGTCCTCATCGGCATCGGCTGCGCGCCCGTGCTGATGTCCACCTATTACATCTTCGCCCGGACCTTTTCGGCGGCGATCTTCGGCACGCTCGCGGGCGTCACGGTCGGGCTCTCCTCGCTCGGCAACATCCTCGCCGCGGCGCCGCTGGCCACCCTGATCGAGGCCTTCGGCTGGCGCGCCACCGTCGGCGGCTTCGCCGCGCTCACGGCGGCCATCGCCATCGCCATAGCCCTCCTCGTCCGCGACCCGGAAAAGCCGGATGGCGAGGCGAGGGGCTCGCTCCTGGACCTGCTCAGCATGCCGCAGCTCTGGCCGATCCTCGTGATGATGTTCGTCTGCTATTTCCCGGCTGCCGGGCTGCGGGGCCTCTGGATCAGCCCCTACCTCGCCGACCGCTTCGGCGCGGAGCTTGCGCAACTGGGCACCGCGACCCTCGTCATGGGCCTTGCCATGGTGGCGGGCAATTTCGCCTATGGCCCCGCCGACCGCCTGTTTCGCAGCCGCAAGGGTCCGATCCTGGTGGGCAATCTCGGTGTCGCGGCCCTCTGCCTCGCGTTCTGGGCGATGCCCCCGTCAAGCGCCGCGGCGGCGATCACCATGTTCGCCCTCATCGGCCTGCTGGGCGCGTCCTATCCCATCGTCATCAGCCACGGGCGCAGCTTCTGCCCCCCGCACCTGACGGGGCGGGGGGTGACGCTGCTGAACCTGTTCGGAATGGGCGGGGCGGGAGTGATGCAGTTCGCCTCCGGTCCCACTTTCGCGACCCTGGCCGAAACCCGCACCGGGGCAGAGGCCTACGGCGCGCTTTTCGGCCTCATCGGCCTCGCGATCCTGATCGGCCTCGCGATCTACAGCCGGGCCGAGGACCGGACCGGCTGACGCAGGGTGGGCGCTGCCGCCCACCGCGCCGACGCCTTACGCTGCGCGACGACGCGGGCGGCGGCGCTTCTGGCCGGGGTTGCCGGGGCGCTGCTCCGCGTGCTGCGGCTTTGCCTTCGCCTTGGGCGCACCGCGCCCGCGACCGGCCCCACCGCCACCGCCACCGCGGCGGGGCTTCTCCATCTTCACCGCCTTGGGGCGCGAGCCGGACGAGACCGGGATCTCCACCTTCATCAGCTTCTCGATCTGCACCAGCAGGTCGACCTCCTCCGCCGAGCAGAAGGCGATCGCCTCGCCCTCGCGGCCCGCCCGGGCGGTGCGGCCGATGCGGTGGACGTAGTTGTCCGGCGTGTCGGGAAGCTCGTAGTTGATGACATAGGCGACGCCCGGAATGTCGATGCCCCGCGCGGCGACATCGGTCGCCACAAGCGTGGTGATCGTCCCCTCGCGGAACGCCTTGATCGCGCGGTCGCGCTGGCCCTGGCTCTTGTTGCCGTGGATCGAGGCGGCGTTGTAGCCATCGGCCACCAGCCCGTTCATGAGCTTCTCCGCGCCGTGCTTGGTGCGCGCGAAGACCAGCGTCAGCGCGTCGGGATCGCGGTCAAGGATCTCGCGCAGCTTGCGCGGCTTATCGGCCTTTTCCATGTATTGCACCGATTGCGTGACCTTGTCCGCGGCCTTGCCAGGGGGGGAGACCTGAACCTTGCGCGGATTGGTCAGGTAGGCGCGGCTCAGCTCTTCCATCTGCTTGGGCATGGTGGCCGAGAACAGCATCGTCTGCCGCGGCGTGCCCAGCGCGGGCGCGATCCGCCGCAGCGCGTGGATGAAGCCGAGGTCGAGCATCTGGTCGGCCTCGTCCAGCACCAGGTGCCGCGCCTGCCGCAGGTCGACCGCGCGGCGGTCCATCAGGTCGATCAGCCGGCCCGGCGTGGCGACAA
The DNA here is from genome assembly GCA_015689745.1 of Rhodobacterales bacterium HKCCSP123. Classification (GTDB taxonomy): domain Bacteria; phylum Pseudomonadota; class Alphaproteobacteria; order Rhodobacterales; family Rhodobacteraceae; genus Roseicyclus. The sequence continues at coordinate 141,507 of WVSO01000001.1, forward strand.
GGATGTCGGTGCCACGGGCCAGCGTGCCGATCTGGCGGTTGATCGACTGGCCGCCCACGACGGTGGCGATCTTGATGGGCGTGTTGATCGTGAAATGCCGCAGGCTGTCGGCGATCTGGTTCACCAGCTCCCGCGTCGGTGCCAGGATCAGCGCGCGCGCCGTCCGGGTCTGGGGGCGCGTATCCTCTTCCATCAGATGCGCGATGAGCGGCAGGCCAAAGGCCAGCGTCTTGCCGGTGCCGGTCTGGGCAAGGCCCAGGATGTCGTGACCTTCCAGCGCAAGCGGGATCGCCTGGTTCTGGATCGGGGTCGGTTTGTCAAAGCCACCGGCCTTGAGCGCGTTGCGCAGAACCTTGTTCAGGCCAAGCATGTCGAAGTCGAACAAATCATATCCTTTCGGGCGCCGCGGTCCTCGCGGTCGCCACAAGAGCGGGCCGCACATCGGGTGCGGCAGACGAAGGGTGCGACCGGGCCGCGGTTCGGCCGGATCGTCAGAACCCTGCGTGAAGGGGAACTGGGGATAGGTCTGTCACCGTCAGGCCATCGGGTCGCGGGAAGCGTCCCGGCCGACTGCTCACGCGGCAGTGCGGCGACATGAGGGGCATGTGCGCGCTCCGGGGGCACAAGTCAAGCGCCGCGTCGCGAGTATGCACAGGGTGTGTACGCGGTGTGTACGGGATATGTACGCCGTTTTTCGGCCACAGCGGCCGCCCAACGGCGCCCGGCCCCTTCCCCTTGGCGGGTCGCTCCTGTAAGCGCCGCCCATCCTGAGCGTGAAGGAAAAGCATCATGGGATACCGAGTCGTCGTCGCGGGCGCCACGGGCAACGTGGGTCGTGAAATGCTGAACATCCTCGCCGAACGGGAGTTTCCCGTCGACGAGATCGCAGCCCTTGCCAGCCGCAAATCGCTGGGCACCGAATGCAGCTTCGGCGACAAGACCGTGAAGACCAGGGATCTCGACACGTTCGACTTCACCGGCTGGGACATCGCGCTCTTTGCCATCGGCTCGGAAGCGACCGAGAAATATGCCCCCAAGGCCGCCAAGGCCGGCTGTGTCGTGATCGACAACAGCTCGCTCTACCGCTACGACCCCGACGTGCCGCTGGTGGTTCCCGAAGTGAACGCCGAGGCCGTCGATGGCTACGCGAAGAAGAACATCATCGCCAACCCCAACTGCTCGACCGCGCAGATGGTGGTTGCCCTCAAGCCCTTGCACGACCGTGCAAAGATCAAGCGCGTGGTGGTCTCGACCTACCAGTCCGTCTCGGGCGCGGGCAAGGAAGGCATGGACGAGCTGTGGGACCAGACCAAGGGCATGTACGTCCCCGGTCAGGAGCGCGCGCCGTCCAAGTTCACCAAGCAGATCGCCTTCAACGTCATTCCCCACATCGACAAGTTCATGGAGGACGGGTCGACCAAGGAAGAGTGGAAGATGGTCGCCGAGACCAAGAAGATCCTCGACCCCAAGGTCAAGGTGACCGCGACCTGCGTGCGTGTCCCGGTTTTCGTCGGCCATTCCGAGGCGATCAACATCGAGTTCGAGGAGTTCCTCGACGAGGAGGAGGCCCGCGACATCCTGCGTGAGGCACCCGGGATCATGGTGATCGACAAGCGCGAGGACGGCGGCTACGTGACGCCGATCGAATGCGTCGGCGACTACGCCACCTTCATCAGCCGCATCCGCCAGGATTCGACGATCGAGAACGGCCTGAACCTCTGGTGCGTCTCCGACAACCTCCGCAAGGGCGCCGCGCTCAACGCGGTGCAGATCGCGGAAACCCTGGGCAATCGCGTCCTGAAAAAGGGCTAGGCCCGAACGCTCCTGCGCGGCCCCGGTACCGGGACCGGGACCGCGCTCGGCGGCGCTTCGCCCATGCGGTGCAATGGCGGAGTTTCCCCGTTGTTCGCCGAGAGGCTTGGGCGCACTTCTGGGGCGGGACCGCCACCGGAAGGACCACACCATGCGTTTCGCCCTGTCTCTCACCGCGCTGCTCCTGGGCAGCGCAGCCCACGCCGATGACATCCTGATCCGCGCCGACATCAGCGCCGCGACGGTCTACCTGTCTGGTGCCGATGTCACCCGAAGCGCCGAGGTCACGCTGCCCGCGGGCGCGCATCGCCTGCTGATCGCAATGCCCGACGCGGCGCAGGCGGACCGGCTGGCCGTGGCGGGGCCCGGGGGCCTGACCCTCGGCCCGATCGAACGGATCTCGGGCTACGCCATCGCGGAAGGCGCGCTCGACGACGACGCGCAGGCCGGCGCGCGCGCCGATCTCGAGGCCGCCGAAGAGGCGCTGCGCGCCGCCGAGGATACCCTTGCCGGGGCCGACGGGGCGATCCGCGCGCTCGAGGCGCAGATGGCCTATCTCACGGCGCTGACCCGGGGCGGATCCGAGGGCGCGACGATGCCCGCCGATCCCGCCGTGGTGGCGCAGGCGCTGGCAACCCTCGGCACCGAGACCGCCCGCGTGCAGGCCGAGGTGCAGGCCGCGCGCGTCGAGCGGCGCATCCTTGCCGAGGCCGTGACGGACGCGCAGGTCGCGCTCGCCGCCGCCAGCGACGCGCTGGCCAGGCTGCAGCCCCTTGGCACCGCGGTGGACGTGATCGCGGTACCCGTGCTGAGCGCAGAGCAGACCGAAGGGGTGATCCGCCTCGACTACCTGACCTATGGCGCCGGCTGGGAGCCCAGCTACGAGATCCGTCTCGACAGCGAGACGGGCGCGCTGGAGCTCGCGCGCTTCATCACGGCCTACGCGGCCGGACCGGGCCGGTGGCAGGGGGTGCAGATGTCCTTTTCGACCGCGGAGCCGAACCGCCGGCGTGTGCCCTCGGTTCTGTCCCCGACGCCTGCGCGCATCGTCGAGCCGCCGCCCCCCGGCAGCCGCGCCGATGACGGTGCCGGATTCTCGACGTCGATCGAGCGGCTCCTGGAGCCGGAGGCGGTGCCGGTCATCGAGGCGGCGATGGCCGAAGACCGCGCGGCGCTCCGGATCGAGGGGCTCTCGGTCCGCTACGATTACGAGACGCCGGTCAGCATCGGCCCGTCGGGCGAGGCGGTTCTGCCGCTCGACGCGCTAACGCTGCAAGCCGAGACCGAGGCGCGCGCGGTGCCGCGCTTCGACGAGACCGCCTTCCTCGTCGCCACGGCCACCAACGAGAGCGCTGAGCCGATCCTGCCGGGCTACGCCCGCTTCTACCGTGACGGGGCGCTGGTCGGCGAAGACCTTCTGCCGCTGATCGCGGCGGGGGCGGAGGCCGAGATGGCCTTTGGCCCGCTCGACCACCTGCGGCTCGTGTGGATCGACCGCTCGCTGGCCGAGGGGGACCGTGGCGTCTTCACCACCGCCAGCACGCAGGAGCGGCGTATCGCCTTCGGGGTCGAGAACACCTCGGACCAGGCCGAGACGGTGCGCCTTCTCTACGCGACGCCCTTCGCCGAGCAGGAGGACTTGGGCCTTGAGCTGGCGTTGACACCCGCCCCGGGCGAGCGCGACGTGGATGACCTGCGCGGCGTGCACGCCTGGTCGCTGGCGGTGGCGCCGGGCGAGACGGCGCTGGTCGAGATGGAGGTGTCGCTCGACTGGCCCGAGGATCAGCGGCTGACCTGGCGGCCCTGAAGCGCGCGCCCCTCGGGGTCTTTCGCAGCGGGCGGGCGGGGGGTGTCAGAACCTCTCGGCCCGCAGCACCTCGCAATCGACAACGCTGACCACGCCGATGTGGCGCTCCACCACCGAGAAGGCCGCATCGAGAAGCGCATCCAGGCGCTCGGGGCGGATGATGCAGACGACGCAGACCATGCCGCCCGCGCGGCTGACCTGCCCCTCGCGGCTCCATTGCCCCGAGCGGCCCGAACCGCCGAGAACCGGCAGCACGGTGAAGCCGGTGACCCCGGCCTTGATCAGCGCATTGGTCAGCCGGGTCTCCATCACCGCCTCGATGGTGATCTCGACACGCTTGGCTTGGTGGGTCTGCATGGGCCTCAGCCTCCGGCGACGGCGCTGGCCACCGCAAGGTAAAGCGGGATTCCGAGCGTCAGGTTGAAGGGGAATGTCACGCCGAGCGACAGCGTGAGATAGACCGACGGGTTCGCCTCGGGCAGGGCCACGCGCATCGCCGCGGGAACCGCGATGTAGGAGGCCGAGGCGCAGAGTGTCATGAAAAGGACCACGCCACCGGTCGATAACCCCAGAACGAGGCCCGCCGCCAGCCCGAGGCTTGCGCCGATGGGCGGCATGACGACACCGAAAAGGAACACGCCCGGCGTCAGCACCCCGCGCGCGTCGCGCAGGCCGCGGCCCGCGACCAGCCCCATGTCGAGCAGGAAGAGGCAGAGCACCCCCTGGAATGGGGCGACGACCAGCGGCGCGATCTTGTCCATCCCCTCGGCCCCGGTGATCCAGCCGATCAGGAAGGAGCCGACGAGCAGCACGATGGACCCGTTCAACAGGATCTCGCGCATCAGCCCCTCTTCCATCTCGGCCGAGGATTTGCCGAACCGCGCGATCAGCCAGAGCGCGGAGAGGATCGCGGGTGCCTCCATCACGGCGGCGACGGCGACCATGTAGCCCTCGGAGCCAAGACCCGCCGAGCCGATGACCGAGGTCGCGGCGACGAAGGTGACGATCGAGATCGAACCGTAGTGCCCCGCGACGGCCGCCGCATCGGTCACGTCGAGCCGCGTCATCACGCGCAGGAGCCCGAAGGCGATCATCGGAAGGCCGAAGGACAGGATCAGCCCCGCGACCAGCGACAGAAGGAGCGTCTGGTCGATCCCGTGATCCGCCACGCTGACCCCGCCCTTGAAGCCGATGGAGAACAGCAGGTAGATCGACATCCCCTTGGCGATCGCCTCGGGGATCGACAGGTCCGAGCGGGCGAAGGCCGCAAGCAGGCCCAGCGCGAAGAACAGGATGATCGGAGACAGGAGGTTGTCCGCCGCCAGCGCGAGAATGCCGTCCATCGCTGTTCCCTTTTCCCGTTCGGGTCGCCATGGCGGCCCGTGGCACCCGCGTCAAGTCAGCCCTTCACGAAGTGCCGCACCGCGCCATCGAAGGTTTCGAGGTCCATCTCGGCGAGATCGGTCCAGAGACCGTGCAGGGTGACCCGCCCCTCGTCGACCGCCTCGGCGACGAAAGGATACCCCAGAAGGTTCTCGAGGCTGATCTGGATGCCCTCCTTCTCCAGAGCGGTCTGGCGATCGACCGGGTCGGCGATGTCCGCGATCCGGGCCACGCCGGGGCGCAGCACGTCGAGCCAGCGGCCGATGAAGCTTTCGGTCTTCTCGAACTCGGGTGCCTCGCCCGCGCACATCTGCAGGCAGCCGCGCACGCCGCCGCAATTGGAATGGCCCATCACGATGATGTGGCTGACATGAAGGTATTTCACCGCGAATTCGACCGCCGCCGCCGTGCCGTGATGCTGGCCGTCCGGCGTGTAGGGCGGCACCATGTTGGCGATGTTGCGGTGGACGAAGACCTCGCCGACCTGCTGGGCGAAGACCGACTCGATCGCCACGCGGCTGTCGCAGCAGGCGATGACCATGGCGCGGGGGTTCTGCCCCTCGATGGCAAGCTTGCGGAACAGGTCTCGGTTTCCGGGGAAATCATGCGACTTCCAGTCCTTGTAGCGGTCGAGCAGGTAGTCGGGCAGCGATCTCACACGATGCATGTCGGGGCAGTGTCCTTGGTGCGTCCGACCGTACTGATACCCGGCATACGGGAAAAATTGGAGGCTCTTGTTGCCGCGCCCATAAGGCTTTCTTCAGACCCTCGGGACAGGATCGGCCCTGCCTTTGGTGGGGGCGTGACGTGGAGCGAGTGAATGAGGGCGGGAATTACCGTGCTGCCGCTGGAGGAGCCTGCGCGCTTCAACCCCGGCCAACTCGAGCAACTGTGCAACCGGCTGGGCGAGATCCGGGCCGAGGCCGAGGTGGGTTTCGCCCTTCAGCGCCTTTCGACGCTGCTGGCCGAGGTGGCGAAGCTGCGCGACACCGGCCAGCGCGACCAGCTGGAGGAGGTTCTGGACGCGCTCATCCGTGACGCGCAGTTGATCGGAATGGCAACGCTGGCGCGCGTCGGCGGCCATGTACTCGGCTGTCTGGACGGGGGCGATCCGACGGCGCTTGCCGCCACGCTGGCCCGGCTCGAGCGGATCGGCGACCGGTCGATCCATGCGGTCTGGGACCTCGAGGATCTTTCGGGCTGAGGCCACTTGCGGCGACCGGGCGCGGCGCTAGTGTGGCGCCCGATCCAGCGGAGCCCGACACGACATGCCCCAAGCCTTGCGTTTTGCCGATCCGACCGATGGTGCGATCCCGATCCGGCTGATCACACCCGAGGGGGCCGAGGCGGCACTCGCCGCCCTGCCGGCGGCCCATCGCGGCTGGGCGGACCACCACGGCTTTGCGGGGACGCTCGGCCAGGCCTGTGCCCTGCCCGGCGAGGGGGGGGCGCCCGCGCTGGTGCTGATCGGCACCGGCACCGCGGCCGATCGCCTCCGCAAGCGGTTCGCCATCGGCGCGGCCATCGCCGACCTGCCGCGCGCCACCTATGCGCTGGACGCGCCGCTGGCCGGAGCGGAGGGAGAGGAGATCGCGCTTGGCTATCTCCTGTCGCTCTACCGGTTCGACCGCTATCGCAAGCCGTCGCCAGACAAGGCCGCGCTTGTCACGCCCGCAGGCGTCGATGCCGCGCGTCTTGAACGCATCGCGTGCGCCGAGGCGCTGACCCGCGACCTGATCAACACGCCCGCCGAGGACATGGGGCCGGACGCGCTGGAAAAGGCCGCGCTCGACCTTGCCGCCGAATGCGGGGCCGAGGTCTCCGTCATCACCGGCGAGGACCTGCTCGCGCGGAACTTCCCGCTGATCCACACGGTCGGCCGCGCCGCCGCACGCGCGCCGCGCCTGATCGAGCTGCGCTGGGGCACGGGCACGCGGACGCTCACGCTGGTGGGCAAGGGCGTCTGTTTCGACACCGGCGGCCTGAACCTCAAGCCGGGCTCGTCCATGGCGCTCATGAAGAAGGACATGGGCGGCGCGGCCACGGTTCTGGGCCTTGCCCGGATGATCATGACCGAGGGGCTGGACCTGTCGCTGCGGGTGCTGATCCCGGCGGTCGAGAACGCCGTTTCGGGTAGCTCCTTCCGCCCCGGCGACATCTTCACCGCGCGCAACGGCAAGACCGTCGAGATCAACAACACCGACGCCGAGGGACGGCTGGTGCTGGCCGATGCGCTGGCCTACGCCGCCGAGGAACCCTGCGACCGCATCGTGTCGATGGCGACGCTGACCGGGGCGGCGCGCGTGGCCGTCGGGCCCGATATCGCGCCCTTCTTCACCGATGACGAGGCATTGGCGGGCGCGCTGTCGCAGGCCGCGACCGCCGTGGCCGACCCGGTCTGGCGCCTGCCGTTCCACGCGCCCTACGAGGCGATGATCGAGCCGGGCATCGCCGATCTCGACAACGCGCCCTCGGGCGGCTTCGCGGGGTCGATCACGGCCGCGCTCTTCCTGCGCCGTTTCGTCGGCGACGCGCGCCCTTACGCGCATTTCGACATCTACGGCTGGTGCCCCTCCGCCGCCCCTGCCCGGCCCAAGGGGGGCGTGGGGCAAGGCGCGCGCGCGCTCTTCCGCGTGCTCTCGGAGGAGGCCGGCGCATGACGATGGACCCGCGGATCACCGCCAGCAACGGCCGCGTCGCCCATGTCTCGCTCGAAGGCGCAGTCGAGGCCGAACGCTTCGTGAAGGGCCGCTGGATGATGGTGCAGCAGCCGATGGTCAACCTGTCGGACGCACCGCGCGGGCAACGGGCCAGCCAGCTTCTGTTCGGCGAGCGGTTCCTCGCGCTCGAGACGGCGGACGGTTTTGCCTTCGGCGTGTCCGAGCGGGACGGTTACGTCGGCTACATCCTGTCGGGCGCGCTGACCGGCGCCGAAGAGGCGACCCATTGGGTCGTGTCGCCCGCGACGCATCTCTACCCCAAGCCGGATATCAAGTCGCCGCCCGACGTGGCCCTGTTCTTCGGCAGCCGCGTCACGGTGATGGGCGAGCGCGACGGGTTCTACCGCATCCAGACCGGCCACCACGTGCCGCGCCAGCACCTGATGCCGCTCAAGGCGCGCTTCGGCGATCCCGTCGGCATCGCCGACATGTTCCTTGGCACGCCTTACCTTTGGGGCGGCACAAGCCGCTGGGGCATCGACTGCTCGGGGCTGGTGCAGGCCGCGCTCCTCGCCTGCGGGATCGACTGCCCCCGCGACAGCGACCAGCAGGAGGCGGTGCTGGGCGAGGCCCTGCCGGAGGATGAACCCCTTCGGCGCGGCGACCTCGTGTTCTGGAAGGGGCATGTCGGCATCATGTCGAGCCCGACGATGCTGCTGCACGCGAACGCGCATCACATGGCCGTGGCATACGAACCCTTCGACGAGGCGGTGGAGCGGATCGGCGGAAAGGAATTCGGGCAGATCACCTCGATCCGCCGGTTGCCGGGGCTGGCCTAGATCTCGACCGCGCGGATCAGCTTGCGCTCGAGCACGCGGAGCACGGTCTTCAGGTCGTGGCCGCGTTTCAGGATGCGACCGTCCATGCCGATCACCGAGTACTGCCCCTGCTTCTCGCGCAGGCGCGGCCGCTTCTCGATCCGGTAGATCGGGTGTTCGGCGGTACGTCGGAAGATGGCGAAGATCGCCACGTCGCTCAGGTGCGAGATGCCGTAGTCGCGCCACTCTCCGGTGGCGACCATGCGCCCGTAGAGGCCGAGGATCACGCCAAGCTCCCTGCGGTCGAAGGCAACCTGTTCCGTGCGCGCGGCGGGCCCGTTGGGCTGGAAATGCATCACCATGAAAGGATGGTGGGCGCGATGCGTGTGGAAATCAAGCGCGAACGGATAAGGCCCCGCGTTGGCGGGGCCTTCGGGCGGTCTCGAAACCGGGCGGAGCGTCAGGCGCGAACCTTGGCCTCGTAGGCCTCGGCCATGCCTCGGGTCATGGCGCCGACCTCGAAGGTGTAGTCGCCGATCTGACCGACCGGCGTGACCTCGGCGGCGGTGCCGGTGAGCCAGCACTGCTCGAACCCTTCCAGTTCCTCGGGCATGATGTGGCGCTCGTGAACGGCGATCTGACGCTCCTTCAGCATGCCGATGACCGTCTGGCGGGTGATCCCGTTCAGGAAGCAGTCGGCCAAGGGCGTGTGCACCTCGCCGTCCTTGACGAAGAAGATGTTTGCGCCGGTCGCCTCGGCCACGTAGCCGCGGTAATCCATGAACAGCGCGTCCGAGCAGCCCTTGGCCTCGGCCTCGTGCTTGGACATGGTGCAGATCATGTAGAGCCCCGCAGCCTTGGCATGAACCGGGATCGTCTCGGGCGAGGGGCGTTTCCAGCGGGCGATATCCAGCTTCGCGCCTTTCATCTTGGCATCGCCATAGTAGTTGCCCCAGCCCCAGGTCGCGACGGCCAGGCGAACGGGGTTGCGGGCGGAACTGACGCCCATGTCCTCGCCCGACCCGCGCCATGCGACGGCGCGGACATAGGCATCGGTCAGCCCGTTGGCCTTCATCACCTCGTACTTCGCTGCCTCGATCTCGTCGACGGTCCAGGGGATGTCGATGTCGAGCATCTTGCCCGAGGCAATGAGGCGCTCGGAATGGCGGCGGCTTTCGAAGATCTTGCCGTTATAGGCGCGCTCTCCTTCGAACACGGACGAGGCGTAGTGCATCGCGTGGGTCAGGATGTGCACGTTCGCATCGCGCCACTCCACCAGCTTGCCATCCATCCAGATCTTGCCGTCACGATCATCATAGGCTCCGGCCATCGGTCCGATCCTCGTCCAGTTAACCGGCTCTTCCATCCGGTTTGTTTTCGAAAGTTGCGCAAATTACGTCCGGATCGGGCATAAAGTTGCGCAAAACGCCCTCATCGCTAGCAATTGATTCTTGGAAAGTCAACAAGGCTGACATAAACTGCGCGAAAGGCCCGCCAGGGGTCCGAAGGAAGGGACAGAGATGGCCGATCGCAACGCGGCGAACCTGATGGGACGCGGGGAAAGCCTGCTGTTCCTGACCGACGACCAGCTGCGCCGCGGGATCGAGGCGATGTTCTTCGCCTATCGCGGTTTCACCGCCGACCCCGACCGCATCTTGCAGGAATACGGCTATGGCCGCGCGCATCACCGGGCGATCCATTTCATCAACCGCTCGCCTGGCACGACGGTCAACAACCTCCTGTCGATCCTCGGCGTCACCAAGCAATCGCTGAACCGGGTGTTGCGCACGCTGGTCGAGGACGGCCTCGTCGACAGCCGGGTCGGCACACGCGACAAGCGCGAACGGCATCTCTACCTGACCGAGAAGGGCGCGGGCCTCGAGCGGGCGCTCTCGGAGGCGCAGCGCAACCGGATGCGCGATGCCTTCCGCGCCGCCGGGCCCGAGGCCGTCGCGGGGTTCCGTGCGGTGCTGGAGCAGATGATGGACCCCGACATGAAGCGCCATTACCTCGATGGCGGGGACAGTTCGCGATGACGCAGGATATCGGCGCGCATCTGCTGATCGTCGATGACGACGAGCGCATCCGCGGCCTCTTGCAGAAGTTCCTGATGCGCAACGGCTTCATGGCGACCGTGGCGCGCGATGCGGCGCATGCGCGGCGGCTCCTGTCTGGGCTCGCGTTCGACCTGATCGTGCTGGACGTGATGATGCCGGGCGAGGACGGGCTCAGCCTCTGCCGCGACCTGCGCGCCGGGAACGGGACGCCGATCCTGCTCCTGACGGCCAAGGGCGACCCTTCGGACAGGATCACAGGTCTGGAGGCCGGGGCGGACGATTACCTCGCCAAGCCCTTCGAGCCGAAGGAACTGTTGCTCAGGATCAACGCGATCCTGCGTCGGATGCCGAAACCGCAGGAAGAGGCGGAACTGCCCCAGGTCCTGCACCTGGGGCCGATCCGCTACGACCTGGAACGGGCCGAGATGTGGCACGGGACGCAGCCGGTGCGCCTGACGGCGACCGAGGCCGCCCTGATGCGGATCTTCACCGCCGCGCCGAATCGTCCGATCAGCCGGGCCGAACTCGTGAGCCTGTTGAACCGTGACAAGACCGGGGCCGAGCAGGTACAGGAGCGCGCCGTGGACGTGCAGATCACGCGGCTGCGCCGCAAGATCGAGGTGAACCCCAAGCAGCCGCGCTATTTGCAGACGGTGCGCGGGGCGGGCTACATGCTGGCACCGGACTGACCTGAGGCAATTGCGATGACACTGCTTGTGGAGAACCCCGCGGGGCTGGATCACGTGACGCCCGCGGGCCACCCGGAACGCATCGAGCGTCTGGAAGAGATCACCGAGGTGCTGTCGGTGCCCGAGTTCGACGCGCTCGACCGCATCGAGGCGCCGATGGCCGACGAGGCCACGCTGCTGCTGGGGCATCCGCAGCTGTATGTCGATGCCGTGCGGCGGCAGATCCCCGAAGCTGGCCAGACCGCGCTCGACCCCGACACATGGGCCAGCCCCGGCTCGTGGGAGGCGGCGCTGAAGGGCGTGGGCGGCTGCATCGCTGCCGTCGATGCCGTTCTCGACGGGCGCGCGAACAACGCCTTCGTCGCCACGCGCCCGCCCGGCCACCATGCCGAGAAGACGCGCGCGATGGGGTTCTGCCTGTTCTCGACCATCGCCATCGCCGCGCGCCATGCGCTCGAGGTGCGGGGGCTGTCCCGCGTCGCCGTCGTCGACTTCGACGTCCACCACGGCAACGGCACGCAGGATGTGCTGTGGGACGAGCCCCGCGCGCTGTTCGTCTCCAGCCACCAGATGCCGCTTTACCCCGGCAGCGGGGCCGCCAGCGAACGCGGGGCGACGGACAACGTGATGAACGTGCCGCTCGCGCCCGGCACCGGCGGGGCCGAGATGCGCGCCGCCTACGAGGCGCGCGTTTTCCCGCGGCTGCGGGCCTGGGAGCCCGAGCTGATCCTGATTTCAGCCGGGTTCGACGCCCATGTCGACGATCCGCTCGCCAACCTGACCTGGACCGAGGAGGATTTCGCCTGGGTCACCCGGGGCCTTTGCGACATCGCCGACGAGCTGTGTGGCGGGCGCGTGGTCTCGACTCTCGAAGGCGGCTATGATCTGCCCGCATTGGCGGCCTCGGTCGCGGTACATGTGACGGAACTGAAGGAGCGGGGCGCATGAGCGACGGCAAACCCATCGGCGAGATGAGCTTCGAAGAGGCGATCAAGGCGCTGGAGCAGGTGGTGACAGCGCTCGACCGCGGCGATGTCGCGCTGGAAGAGTCGATCACGCTTTACGAACGCGGCGCGGCGCTCAAGGCCCGCTGCGAGGCGAAGCTGAAGGAAGCCGAGGAGAAGGTCGCCCAGATCACGCTTGACGCGAGTGGCCAGCCCACGGGCAGTACTCCGGTCGAAGGTCTCTGACAGGTGTTCCAGCAGGCGCTCGGCGCGGCCCAGGGGGCGATTTCCGCGTTTCTTGCAGAGGAACTTGCGCGGTTCGGAGGGGATCGCGTGGCCGAGGGGATGCGCTACGCCACCGATGGCGGCAAGCGGCTGCGCGGGTTCCTTGCGCTGGAAACGGCGGGGCTGTTCGATGTGGCCCCCGGTCAGGCGCTGTTCGCGGCGGGGGCGGTCGAATGCCTGCACGCCTATTCCCTTGTCCATGACGACCTGCCCTGCATGGATGACGACGACCTGCGCCGGGGGCGGCCCACGGTCCATGTGAAATGGGACGAGGCGACCGCCGTTCTGGTGGGCGACGCGCTGCAAACCTTCGCCTTCGAGCTTCTGGCCGATCCCCGCGCGGGGGACGATGCGCAGCGCGTGGCGCTGGTGGCCTCGCTCGCCCGTGCCTCGGGCGCGCAGGGGATGGTGCTGGGTCAGGCGCAGGACATCGCCGCCGAGACCGCTGCCGCCCCGCTGACACTGGCGCAGATCACGGAGTTGCAGGGCAACAAGACCGGCCGCCTGATCGAATGGCCAGCCGAGGCGGGCGCGATCCTTGGCCGGGCCGACCCCGCGCCGCTGCGCAGTTACGCGCGGGCCATCGGGCTGGCGTTCCAGATCGCCGATGACATCCTCGACGTGGAGGGGGATGCGGCCACCGCCGGCAAGGCGTTGCAGAAGGATGCCGAGGCGGGCAAGGCGACCTTCGTCTCGCTGCTGGGTCTGGCCGGGGCCAAGGCGCGCGCCGCCGAGCTGGTGGAGGAGGCCGAAGCGGCGCTCTCGCCCTATGGCAAAAGGGCGCATAACCTCGCCGCGCTGGCGCGTTACATCATCGACCGTGACAAGTAAGCCCGGAAGGAGGTCGCAGACATGACCGACCGCCCCAGCACGCCGCTTCTGGATCGCGTGGCCTCGCCCGCCGATCTCAAGCGCTTCACCGACACCGAGCTGCGCCGCCTCGCCGACGAGCTGCGGGCGGAAACCATCTGGTCGGTCAGCCGGACCGGCGGCCATTTCGGCGCGGGCCTTGGCGTGGTGGAAATGACGGTGGCGATCCATGCCGTCTTCGACACGCCCCGCGACAAGCTGATCTGGGACGTGAGCCACCAGTGCTACCCCCACAAGATCCTGACCGGCCGCCGCGACCGGATGGAGACGATCCGCCAGAAGGACGGGCTATCGGGCTTCACCAAGCGGTCGGAGTCGCCCTATGACCCGTTCGGCGCGGCGCATTCTTCTACAAGTATCTCCGCGGCCCTCGGCTTTGCCGTCGCGCGCGACCTTGGCGGCGACTGCGACACCGGGCATGGCGACGCCATCGCCGTGATCGGCGACGGTGCGCTCTCGGGCGGCATGGCCTACGAGGCGATGAACAACGCGGGCCATTTGGGCAAGCGGCTGATCGTGATCCTGAACGACAACGAGATGTCCATCGCACCGCCCACGGGGGCGATGTCCTCCTACCTGTCGCGGCTCTATGCCGGTGCGCCCTTCCAGGAGCTGAAGGCCGCGGCCAAGGGCGCGGTCTCGCTTCTGCCCGAACCCTTCCAGGAGGGCGCGCGCCGCGCCAAGGAGCTGCTGAAGGCCGCGACCGTGGGCGGCACGCTGTTCGAGGAGCTGGGCTTTTCCTATGTCGGCCCCATCGACGGGCATGACATGGAGCAGCTTCTGGCGATCCTGCGCACCGTCAAGGCGCGCGCCGACGGGCCGATCCTGATCCACGCGATCACCAAGAAGGGCAAGGGCTACGCCGAGCATCGCCCCGACCGGGGCCACGCGACGGCGAAATTCGACATCCGCACGGGCGAGCAGAAGAAAGCCCCCTCGAACGCGCCGAGCTACACCAAGGTCTTCGCGCAATCGCTGATCAAGGAGGCGGAACTCGACCCCAGGATCACCGCCGTGACCGCCGCGATGCCGGATGGCACGGGCCTCGATATCTTCGGCGCGCGCTTCCCGGAGCGCACCTTCGACGTGGGGATCGCGGAACAGCACGCCGTCACCTTTTGCGCGGGCATGGCCGCGGGCGGGCTGAAGCCCTTTGCCGCGATCTATTCCACCTTCCTGCAGCGCGGCTATGACCAGGTGGTGCATGACGTGGCGATCCAGCGCCTTCCGGTGCGCTTCGCCATCGACCGCGCCGGGCTGGTGGGCGCTGATGGCGCGACCCACGCGGGAAGTTACGACATTGCCTTTCTCGCCAACCTGCCCGGTTTCGTCGTCATGGCCGCCTCGGACGAGGCGGAACTGATGCACATGGTCCGCACCGCCGTGGCGATCGACGACCGCCCCTCGGCCTTCCGCTTCCCGCGCGGCGAGGGGGTGGGCGTCGAACTTCCCGAGCGGGGCGAGGTGCTGGAGATCGGCCGCGGCCGCATGATCGCCGAGGGCAACCGGGTTGCCATCCTGAACTTCGGCGCGCGGCTGAAGGAGGTGCAGGAGGCCGCCGAGGCGCTGGCACAGAAGGGCATCACCCCCACCATCGCCGACGCGCGCTTCGCCAAGCCGCTCGACCGCGACCTGATCCTGCAGCTGGCCCGCCACCACGAGGCGCTGATCACGCTGGAGGAGGGCGCCGTGGGCGGCTTCGGCTCCCATGTCGCGCATCTGCTGGCCGAGGAAGGGGTGTTCGACAGCGGGCTGAAGTATCGCTCGATGGTCCTGCCCGACATCTTCATCGACCAGGCCAGTCCGCAGGACATGTATACGGTCGCCCGGATGAACGCGGGAGATATCGAGGCGAGAGTGCTGGACGTGCTGGGCATCGCACGGATGGAACGGCGCGCCTGAGGGAGGCAACGTTGCGCGGCTGCACCACATGCCGGACTGTCTCCGGTCCGTCGTGACAACCGGACGCAACACGGCTATCTGGGGGGTATTGTCACGGAGGATTTCTCATGGACGGGACGCTCGGTGTAATTGCCCTGATCATCGGATTGACGGACATGGGGCTGAACCACTGCGCGACGGGCTGCGTGGCGCCCAACAGCGTCGACAGCCGCATCGCGATATCGGGTGGCAGCGTGCTCTTCCAGGAGAACAGCATCGGCGAAGAGATCTACCTGCGCTACGATGCCGGCACCGCTTATGGCCCCTTCCAGCCCTCGGTCGGCATCTCGGCCACGTCGAACGGCGATATCTGGGTCGGCGCGGGTGCGGTCTGGACCACGTACTTTCCCGGTGACGACCTGTTCATCCAGTTCCATATCATGCCCGGCCTCTATGCGCTGGGTGACGGCCCCGACCTTGGCCACGAGATCCAGTTCCGCTCGGGTTTCGAGATCGGGTACGAGGCCAACAACGGCTGGCGTTGGGGGATTTCCTACGACCACCGGTCGAATGCGGACATCGGGGCCCTCAATCCAGGCATGGAAACGCTCCACCTCCGGCTGAGCATTCCGCTGGATTGATGGGACGGTGTTGTGGGCAGCCTTGCCCACCCTACGACCTGTCCAACCGCTCCTCGATCTTCCGCAAGCGCTCCAGAACCTCGTCGCGGTAGGCGTCGGTTGCCGCGTTCGACTCCTCGGCATGGGCGTCCTGCATCGAGTTCACGATCAGACCCACCAGCAGGTTCACCACGGCGAAGGTGGTGACCATGATGAAGGGCACGAAGAAGACCCAGGCATAGGGGTAGACCTCGAGCACGGGGCGGACGATGCCCATCGACCAGCTTTCCAGCGTCATGACCTGGAAGAGCGTGTAGAGCGATGCCCCGATCGAGCCGAACCACTCGGGGAAGCTGGCGGCGAACAGCTTCGTCGCCATGACTGCGCCGATGTAGAAGATGATCCCCATCAGGAGGAACACGCTGCCCATGCCCGGCAGGGCGGTGATGAAGCCCTCGACCACACGGCGAAGGCGCGGCGCGGCCGAGATCACGCGCAGGACCCGCAGGATGCGCAGCGCGCGCAGCACCGACAGGCCCTGCGCCGCAGGCACCAGCGCGATGCCGACGATCACGAAATCGAACAGGTTCCAGCCCGAGCGGAAGAAGCGCCCGCCATGGGCCATCAGCTTCAGCGCGATCTCGATCACGAAGATCGTCAGGCAGGCGCGGTCGAACGCGACGATGAGCGGACCCGCCGCCTCCATGATGCCGGGCGAGGTTTCCATCCCGAGGATCACGGCGTTGAACAGGATCACGCCGATGATGGTGTTGCGCACCGACGGGCGGTCCAGCCACTCGGCCAGACGCGTCCGGAACCCCTGCGCGGGGGAAACACTGTCACTCATGCGCGCTCCCTCATTCGCCTGTCAGATGGGGCAGGGACAGGCTGGCCGCAAGCTCCACATGGGGCGACCAGCGGAATTGATCGACCGGTTGCACCCAATTCAGGCGATAGCCCGCCGTCGTGAGCAGCGCGGCGTCACGTGCGAAGGTGACGGGGTTGCAGGAGACCATGGCGACACGTGGCACCTGCGCCCTGGCGATCTGCGCGGTCTGCGCCTCGGCCCCTGCGCGCGGCGGGTCGATGACGACACCGTCGAAGCGCGACAGGTCCTCGGGCCACAGCGGGTTGCGGAACAGGTCGCGCGCCTCGGTCGTCACCGGGCGCAGGCCCTGCGCGTGGCGGGTGGCATGGCCGAGGGCAGCGAGCAGCGTCGCGTCGCCCTCGACGGCATGGACC
>WVSO01000010.1 GCA_015689745.1 Rhodobacterales bacterium HKCCSP123
CAGGCGCTCGCAAGCGCCGAGGCCCGCGTGGCGCAGGCCGAAACCGCGCTCGACCGCCGCCGCATCGCGCTCTCCGAGGCCGAGCGGAGGCTGGCGCGCACCACGCTGACCGCCGAGTTCGATGGCGTGCTGTCGGAGGTGGATGTCGTCGCCGGTCGGCTGGTGAACCGCAACGAACAGGTGGCCCGGCTGATCGACCCGGACGCGCTGGAGGTGTCCTTCCGCATCTCGACCGCGCAATACGTCCAGCTGATCGGCGAGGCCGGCACGCTGCCGCAGGCGGGTGTGCGCGTGATCCTCGATGTCTTCGGCCTCGACATGGTGGCCGAAGGGGTGCTGACCCGCGAATCCGGCGCGGTGGAAGAGGGGCAATCGGGCCGCCTGCTTTTCGCCCGCATCGACGACCCGCGCGGGTTGCGCGTTGGCGATTTCGTGCGGGTGGAAGTCGAGGAACCGCCGCTGGAGTTCGTCGCCCGCCTGCCCGCCACCGCGCTGGGCTCGGACGGGCAGATCCTTGTCCTCGGCGAGGAAGACCGGCTCGAGGCCGTCGGGGTCCAGCTGCTCCGCCGTCAGGGCGACGACGTCCTGATCCGCGCCCGCGGCCTGCAGGGCCGCGAGGTGGTGCTTGCGCGCACCCCCGTCCTGGGTGACGGCATCCGCGTGAACCCGATCCGTGACGCGGACGCCGGCCCGGTCGAACCCGAGACCATCGCGCTGGACCCCGAACGGCGCGCGCGCCTCATTGCCTTCGTCGAGGCCAACGGTTTCATCCCATCCGACGTCAAGGCGCGGATGCTCAACCAGCTCCAGCAGGACGAGGTGCCGGCCCAGATGGTCGCCCGCCTCGAAAGCCGGATGGGAAGCTAGGCCATGCGCAGCCTTCCCCCCGGCGGCGCCGGCATCCTCGGTTATTTCACGCGTCACCGCACGGCGGCGAACCTGCTTCTCGTTCTCATGGTCGTCGCGGGCCTTGCGGCCATGCCGCAGATGCGGGCGCAGTTCTTTCCCGACGTCGTCTCCGACGAGATCGACATCGTCGTGACCTGGGACGGCGCCGGCGCAGAGGATGTGGACGAGGCCATCGTCGCGGTGATGGAGCCCGTTCTGCTGGCCGTGCCCGGCGTTGCCGGATCCTCGGCCAACAGCCGCGAGGGGCGGACCTCGATCGCGCTGGAATTCGAGCCGGGCTGGGACATGGGCCGCGCCGCAGACGAGGTGCAGCAGGCGCTGGACGCCATCACCGACCTGCCCGAAGACGCCGGCGACCCCGAAGTGCGCCGCGGTGCCTGGTGGGACCGCGTGACCGACGTCGTCATCACCGGCCCCGTCGCGCCCGCGCAGTTGGGCCGCTTCTCGGACGAACTCGTCGCCCGCCTGTTCGATGCGGGCGTCACGCGCGCCACGATCCGGGGCGTCGCGGCACCGCAGACGGTGGTCGAGGTCCCCTCGGCCTCGCTCATCCGCTACGACGTCTCGATGGCCGAGATCGCCGAGGTGATCGCAGCGGCCGCGTCGACCTCGCCGGCCGGCGACGTCGATGCGGCCAACGCCCGCATTCGCACCGGGGCCGCGCAGCGCAGCGCCGCCGAGATCGCCGCGCTGACCCTTCGGACCAACGCGGACGGGTCGGCTCTGACCATCGGCGACGTCGCCGTCGTCCGGACCGAGGGCGTCGACCGCGAGCGCGCCTACTTTGTCGGCGAGAACCCCGCCATCTCGATCCGCGTCGACCGCTCCGAGGACGGTGACGCCATCGCCATTCAGCGCGTGGTGGAAGAGGTCGCCGCCGAGATGCAGGCGACCCTGCCCGAAGGCACCACCATCGACCTGATCCGCACACGGGCCGATGCGATCACGGGGCGGCTCAACATCCTTCTGGACAACGCGCTCCTCGGTCTTGCCCTCGTCGTGGGCCTGCTCTTCCTGTTCCTCAACGCGCGCACGGCCTTCTGGGTGGCCGCGGGAATCCCCGTCGCGCTGACCGCGGCCATCGCGCTGATGTGGGTGGCGGGGCTGACCATCAACATGATCTCGCTTTTCGCGCTGATCATCACGCTCGGGATCGTCGTCGATGACGCCATCGTGGTGGGCGAGCACGCCGACTACCGCGCCCGGAAGCTGGGCGAAGACCCGGTAACCGCTGCCGAAACCGCCGCCCGCCGCATGGCCGCACCGGTCTTCTCGGCCACGATCACCACCGTTCTGGCCTTTGCCGCGCTCACCTCGGTCGGCGGGCGCTTCGGCAGCCTGATCGCCGACATCCCCTTCACGGTGATCGTTGTGCTGATCGCCTCGCTGGTCGAGTGCTTCCTGATCCTGCCCAACCACATGGCGCATGCGCTCGCCCACTCGGCGAAGACGCATTGGTACGACATCCCCTCGCGCGTGGTGAACCGCGGCTTCGATTGGGTGAAGGAACGGCTCTTCCGCCCCGCCATGCGGCTTGTCATCGCCGCGCGATACCCGGTGCTGGCAGCGGTCATCCTTGTCCTTGCCACGCAGGTCGCCAGCTTCATCCGGGGTGACGTGACCTGGCGTTTCTTCAACGCGCCCGAGCTCAGCTCGGTCTCGGGCAACTTCGCCATGCTCGACGGCGCGACGCGCGAAGACAGCCTTGCCATGGTGCGCGAGATGCAGCGCGCCACCGAGGCGGTTGCCGCCCGTTACGAGGAAGAACACGGGCTGAATCCGCTGCTCTACGTGCTGGCCGAGGTCGGCGGGAACACGGGCGGCGGTCTCTCGGGGGTCGACAACAAGGATGCCGACCTGCTCGGCTCCATCGCGATCGAACTGATCGACGCCGACCTGCGCCCCTATTCCAGCTTCGCCTTCGTGGCCGCCCTTCAGGACGAGGTGCGCCAGCTTCCGCTGACCGAAACCGTCAGCTTCCGCGGTTTCCGCGGCGGGCCGGGCGGCGATGCCATCGACGTGCAGATCTTCGGCGCCGACACCGCGACGCTGAAGGCGGCGGCGGTCTCTCTGCAAACCCAGCTCGGCCGCTTCGGCGAGGTTTCGGGCCTGCAGGACAGCATGGCCTATGACCGCGAGGAACTGTCGCTCGAACTGACCCCGCAGGGCGAGGCGCTTGGCTTCGAGATCGGTGCGCTGGGGCGCGTGTTGCGCAACCGCCTCGGCGGGATCGAGGCGGCGACCTATCCCGACGGGCCACGCACGGCCTCGATCCGGGTCGAGCTGCCGGCGGGCGAGCTGACCGCCGATTTCCTCGACCGCACGCTTCTGCGCGCGGCCTCGGGCCAATACGTGCCGCTGGCCGATATCGTCACCGTCACCGCGCGGCAGGGCTTTTCCACGATCCAGCGCGAGAACGGCGTGCGCCTGATCTCGGTCACCGGCGACCTGTCCGAGGATGACCCCGCCCGCGCCGCCGAGATCATGACCGAGCTGCAGGAGGTCATCATACCGGGGATCGAGGAACGCTTCGGCGTCGCCACGCGGCTCTCGGGCCTGGCCGAGCAGGAGCGGGAGTTCCTCGACGACGCCATGACCGGCTTCGTCCTGTGCCTGCTGGGCATCTACCTTGTGCTGGCCTGGATCTTCGCCAGCTGGACCCGGCCGATGGTCGTGATGGCAATCATCCCCTTCGGCCTTGTGGGCACGATCTACGGCCATGTCCTGTGGGATGTGCCGCTCTCGATGTTCACGGTCGTCGGGCTGATCGGGATGACCGGCATCATCATCAACGATTCGATCGTGCTGGTGACCACCATCGACGAATACGCCGAGGACCGCGGGCTGATCCCCGCGATCATCGACGGCACCTGCGACCGCCTGCGGCCCGTGCTCCTGACCACGCTCACGACCGTTCTCGGGCTTGCGCCGCTGCTTTACGAAGGGTCGGCCGATGCGCAGTTCCTGAAGCCGACGGTCATCACGCTGGTCTATGGCCTTGGTTTCGGCATGGTGATCGTCCTGTTGGTCGTGCCAGCCATCCTCGCCATGCAGCAGGATTTCGCCAAGCAGCTGACGGCGCTCCGCCGGGCCACGGGAACGCTCTCGCGGCATCCGGCGATGGGGCTGGGTCTGGGCGCGCTGGGCGTGGCGCTTGCCGGCCTCTTCGCAGCGACGCTGGGCAGCGCGCTGGCGACGGGCGGCATGATCGGCCCGCTTGCCGGGCTGGGTGACGGGACGGGACCGGCGCTCGGGGTGTTCCTTGGCGGAGCTGCGATGCTTTGCGTCGCGGCCTGGATCGTCGCCGCGCTGCTGCACGCTGTCAGTCGCCGCACGACGTAGAGCGGGCGCCCTTGCCCGCCGCCCGCCACGCTGCACCTGCGCCGCGATGCTGTCGTGATGGCCACGGCCCTCAGCCGGTGCAGCCGTCCAGTTCCACGGCCATGCGGGTCCCGATCACTGTGATCCGAAGGTCCGAGCGGTTCAGCGCGAACGGTCCGCTGTCCGCGGGCACGACATCCACCGTTCCGCGGATCGTGCCGCCCTCGCGGCGGGTGACCGCCTCGGACACCCAGATCTGCGGGTCGCGGTGTTCCACCACCAGGGTCTCGTCGTTCCCGGTCGAGGGCATCGGCGCGGAGACCGTCACCCGCAAGCCGTCCGAGATCGGCTCGATCGCGCAGGTCGCCTGGCCGGCGCCCGCCTCTCCGGCGGTCAGCGGACGGTTCGACAGCGCGAGCCCGATCTCGCGGACCCGCTCGGTCACCTCGGGCAGAATGCCCTCGAGGTCCAGTGTCACCGGCATGCACACGTCGAGACAGACACCCATGTCCACGCGGCCCGCGATCTCGACCGAGCCATCGCCGCTCAGCGCGAACTCGACGGGCAGCACCACGTCGTTGCGATAACCGATCGACCGCATGCCGTTGGTGAAGAAGACCTCGGGGCGCGGCCAGTGGATCGCCATGCCGGTGATGCCGTCGGCCTCGGTCAGGCGCAGCACCGTTGGAACCCCGCCTTCGCCCGGCGCGCGCCAGTAGGTCTTCCATCCCGGCGCCAGCACGATCTGGATGCCCGCCATGTGGTTCCCGTTGGCCATTCGCCAGCCGGGCAGGAACGAGACCTGCACCACGTCCTCGACCGTCCGGCCTTCGAATTCCGCGAAGGCGGGGGCCGCCGACAGGGCGGTTGCGCAGGCCAGGAGCGAGGCGAGGGTTTTTCGGGCGGTGTCGAGCATCTCACCGGAGCTAGGCAGTGACGACTGAAATGGAAAGTCACGTTTTGGCGAAACGCCCGTGTCTGTGACCACCTTGCCGCGCCCCGCTTGATTGCCGGGGATGCAAACCCCATCCTTGGCAGCATGACACGTCACCCCGCGCCGCCCGAAGACCTGACCGGCAAGCTGCTGATCGCGATGCCCGACATGGGCGACCCGCGGTTTCATGGCAGCGTGGTGTTCCTCTGCGCGCACTCCGGCGACGGCGCGATGGGGCTCATCGTCAACAAGCCGATGCCGGACGTGCGCTTTCCGCAGCTCCTCGACCAGCTCGAGATCACGCATGGCCCCGTCACGCCCGACATCTCGGTCTGCTACGGCGGCCCCGTCGAGCTGCGCCGCGGCTTTGTCCTGCATTCCGCCGAATATCACGGCGACCGAGAGGAGCGCCTCGAGATCGACGACCGCTTCGCCATGACCGCGACGCTCGACGTGCTCGAGGACATGGCCCGCGGCACCGGCCCCGCGAAGGCGCTTCTGACGCTGGGTTATGCCGGCTGGGGTCCGGGACAGCTCGAGGGCGAGATCCGCGATAACGGCTGGCTGACGACCGAGGCCGCGCCGAAGATCGTCTTCGACACACGCATGGAGGCCAAGTGGGAAGCGGCGCTGGCCTCGCTCGGCATCTCGCCCCTGACCCTCTCCTCCAGGGCCGGGCATGCCTGATCCGGACCCCATCCGAAAGGACATCGCATGAAGCTTGCCGTCATCGGCGCAAGCCGAGGGATCGGCCGCAAGGTCGTCGACTATGCCCTGAGCCGCGGCCATTCCGTGCGCGCCGTCGCCCGCAGCGCCGGCGAGATGGGGATCGAGGCCGAGGGCTTCGAGGCAATGCCGGGCGATGCCACGGACAGGGCGCTCCTCGCCCGCGCGGTCGAGGGGGTGGATGCCGTGATCCTCGCCATCGGCGCACCGCGGGACCTGCGCGTGGTGAAGCCGACGACACTTTTCTCCACCGTTGCACGCGCGCTGATCCCGGCAATGGAAGCGGCAGGGGTCAAGCGTCTTCTGGCCGTGACCGGCTTCGGCGCGGGCGACAGCGAGGCGAAACTGTCGACGCTGGAAAAGATCCCCTTCAAGCTGCTTCTCGGCCGCGCCTACGCCGACAAGGCGGTGCAGGAGGAAATGATCAAGGCCTCGTCGCTCGACTGGACCATCGCGCGGCCCGGCCTTCTCAACGACAACGCGATGACCGGGAAGTACAAGGTGCTGGTCGAGCCCGAGACCTGGCGCCAGGGGCTCATCAGCCGTGCCGACGTGGCCCATTTCCTCGTCCACGCCGCCGAGGACGCCAGCCACGTCCACCAGACCCCGGCCCTCCAGCGCTGAGGCCCGCCACGGGCGGCAAGGCGCTTGCAAGCGCCTTGCAAGGCGCTTTCGACGCGATTTGCAAATCGCGTGACAAGCCCGTTGCAACGGGCTTCGCCCAACCCACACGCAAGCGCGTGGGCCGGGTCAGTCCCGCGGGCTCCAGCCGTCGCGGGCGTCATCCTCGCCGAGCCGCGGCGCGGGCCGCTCAAGCGCCACCTCCGCGTCGGAGAAGCGGAAGGGCGGGCGCACGCCCGGCACGCCGTCCAGCTCGATCCGTGCGCCGCGTGCCTTCACCTGCGGGTCGGCGAAGACCTCGGCCAGGTCGTTGATCGGCCCCGCGGGCACGCCCTCGGCCTCGCAGGCGGCCAACAGGTCGGCCTTGGCCCAGGTCAGGGTCGCACCCGTCAGGCGCCGGGTCATCTCGGCGCGATGCGCGATCCGGTCGGCATTGGTCAGGTAGTCGGGATGCCCTGCCATCTCGCCGAGCCCCAGGATGCCGCAGAGCCGCCGGTATTGCGCGTCATTGCCGGTGGCGATGATGATCCAGCCGTCGGCGCAGTCGAAGACCTGGTAGGGCGTCAGGTTCTGGTGTGCGTTCCCGATCCGCTCCGGCGCGACGCCGGTCGTCAGGTAGTTCATCGCCTGGTTCGCCATCACGGACACGGCGGTGTCCAGGAGGCTCATGTCGATATGCTGGCCCGTGCCGGTCGCCTGCCGCAGGTGCAGCGCGGCGAGGATCGCGTTCGAGGCATAAAGCCCGGTGAAGATGTCGGTGACCGCCACGCCCACCTTCTGCGGCTGCCCCTCGGGTGCGCCGGTCACCGACATCAGCCCGCTCATGCCCTGGATGATGTAATCGTAGCCAGCCCGGTGCGCATAGGGCCCGGTCTGGCCGAAGCCGGTGATCGAGCAATAGATCAGCCCGGGGTTCACCGCCCTAAGGCTCTCGTAGTCGAGGCCGTATTTCGCGAGCCCGCCGAGCTTGAAGTTCTCGATCAGGACATCCGCCCCGCGGGCGAGGGCGACCACGCGGGCGCGGCCTTCCTCGGTGCGGAAGTCCGCCGTCACGGACCGCTTTCCACGGTTGCAGGCGTGAAAATAGGCGGCCGAGCGGTCGCCCTCCCGCTCGACGAAGGGCGGGCCCCAGCGGCGGGTGTCGTCGCCCTCGGGCGCCTCGACCTTGATGACCTCGGCGCCCAGGTCGGCCAGCGTCTGACCGGCCCAGGGGCCGGCCAGGATGCGCGCCAGTTCGAGGACGCGGACGCCCTTCAGCGGCGCGGTCATTGCGCGGCGAGCGCCGCGTCGATCAGGCCCGAGAAATCCTCGTAGCTCATGTTCCCGTGCAGCGTTCCGTCGATCACGAAGGCGGGGGTGCCGGGGATGTCATGCACCTGCCGGTTCGCCGTGTCGTGATCGATCAGCGCCTGCGCCATGGCGGCATCGGTCAGGCAGGCGTCGAGCTGCTCGTTGCTGAGGCCCGCGGTGCGCCCGATGCGGCGCAGGTTCTCGGCCACTTCCGCGGGCGAGCCCTGGGTCCACTCGGCCTGCCGCTCGTAGATCATGTCGACGATCCCGAAATAGCGCATCGGCCCGGCACAACGCGCGACCATCCCGGCCCAGAGGCCGAAGCGGTCGAAATAGACCTCGCGGTAGACCAGCCGCACCTGCCCTGTGTCGACGTAGTCGGCCTTGAGGCGGGGCAGGGTGTTCGCGTGGAAGTTCCGGCAATGCGGGCAGGTGAAGGACGCGTATTCGATCACCTCGACCGGCGCGTCGGGATTGCCCAGCACCATCTCGACGATCTCGGGCGTCTCGCCCATCGCGCCCGAGGCGTCCTGGGCATTGGCGGGCCGCGGCAGAAGCGGGATGGTGCCCTGCCCGGGGCGCAGCAGCGCGTAGGTTCCGACAGCCACGGCGCCGGCTCCGGCGCCCATCAAGAGGGTCCTGCGATCCATGGTGGATTTCTCTCCTTAAGATTTTCGCGGGGTTAACACGTTTTCGGCAAGGCGGGCGAGGGCCTGTTTCAGCCCTTCGTCCTCGATCCCCTCGGCGGCCTGCAAGGCGCGGGCGAGCCGGGCGGGGTCGGGCTTGGCGGGGGCCTCCGGCGGTGCGGGCCGGAACGCCACGCGCCCCTCGGCAAAGCCGGTGGGGGCGGTCTGGGTGACGTGGACATGCGCCACGGCGCGATAGCCGTACGTGGCGTTCACCCGGTCGATGATCCGCTCCTTCTGCATCTCGAGAACCGGGGCGTTCGCGCCCGTGGTCAGCACCACCAGCGTCCCGCCGAAGCCGCGCCCGTAGGTGATCTTCACCGGCCGCGCGATCGCGGCGAGGTCCTCGCCCACGATCTCGGGCCAATGCGTCAGCAGTTTGGCCTCGCCGAACCCGCGTTTCTCGGCGAGCGCTTTCATCTCCCGCGACAGGAGCGCCGCCGCCGTCTCGAAGCCGCGCATGCGGCGCCGGGGCGGCTGTGTCTCCTTGGGGGTGGTGCTGCGCGGCATGGGTTGCTTTCCTCGGTTCACAGGCACTCTATGCCGTAACGCGATGCTAACCAATAACAGGCGGCGAGGACGCAGATAAACCTTGCGTGACGGGCGATCCCACGGCTTTTCCGACGACGCGCCGGCGGCGGCTCTCCTGCCGTGGTACGACCGGCATGCCCGTGCCCTTCCCTGGCGCACCGGACCCGAGGCGCTGGCAGCGGGCGAGCGCCCCGACCCCTACCGGGTCTGGCTGAGCGAGATCATGCTGCAGCAGACGACGGTGGCCGCCGTCCGCGACTACTTCCACCGCTTCACCGCGCGCTGGCCCACCGTCGCCGCGCTGGCAGGGGCCGAGGATGCCGAGGTCATGGCCGAATGGGCGGGCCTCGGTTACTATGCCCGGGCCCGGAACCTTCTGAAATGCGCGCGCGTGGTGGCCGGGGACCATGGCGGCGTCTTCCCCGACACCGAAGACGGGTTGCGCAGCCTGCCCGGTATCGGCCCCTATACCGCGGCGGCCATCGCCGCCATCGCCTTCGACCGTCCCGCCGCCGTCATGGACGGCAACGTGGAACGGGTCCTGTCCCGCCTTTTCGCGGTCGAGAGGCCGCTGCCCGCCTCCAAGCCCGAGCTGCGCGCCCTCGCTGAGCGGCTGACCCCGGACATCCGCCCCGGGTGCTACGCGCAGGCCGTCATGGACCTCGGCGCGACCGTCTGCACGCCGAAATCACCGGCCTGCGGGATCTGCCCGCTGATGTCGCTCTGCGCGGCCCGCGCCGGGGGTATCGCCGCCGACCTGCCTCGCAAGCTGCCGAAGAAGGCCAAGCCGACCCGACTTGGCATCGCCTATATCGCCTTGCGCGCGGATGGCGCCGTCCTGCTCGAGACGCGCCCGCAGAAGGGTCTTCTCGGCGGCATGCTCGGCTGGCCCGGCACCGACTGGACCGAGGGCCCGCCCGAACCCGCACCGCCCGTTCCCGCCCCCTGGCACGACCCGGGGCTTGAGCTGCGCCACACCTTCACGCATTTCCACCTGCGCCTGGCGCTTCGCCTCGCCCGCGTGCCGCTTGACGTGTCGCCCGCGCGCGGAGAGTTTCACGATCGCGCCACATTCCGGCCCGCAAGCCTGCCTACGGTCATGCGCAAGGCCTGGGACCTGGCCGAAGGGGCCTGGCCCGAGGATTGACGATTACCCCGTCACGCGCGACCCTCGATGCGACGGAGGACGAGGAGTGGACCGGCCGATGATCCCCGCCACGCAGGTTGCCCGCATCAGCCGCGCGCTTCCCTTCTGGCTGTCGCTCGGGTTGTTCCCGCTCATCACCCTTGCCGCGGCGCAGGGGGGATGGTGGCTGATCGTCATGCCGCTTGCGACCTGGTGGCTCTTCGGCGGGCTTGACGCGGCCCTGGGGCTCGAGCTGGAGAACGCCGACCCGGACACGCCGGACGATCACCTCTTCTGGTATCGCCTTGTCACGCTCATCTGGTTCCCGCTGCAAGTCGTCACGATCTTCGCGCTGATCTGGTACGCCACCCGCGCGCCGCACCTCTCGACGCTCGAGCAGTTCGGTCTCTTCTTCGGGGTCGGGTTGATCTCGGGCACCATCGGGATCAACTACTCCCACGAGCTGATGCACCAGAAGAACAGGCTGGAACGCTGGCTGGCCGACCTGCTGCTGGCGACAGTGCTCTATTCGCACTTCCGCTCGGAACACCTGCTCGTCCATCACCGCTATGTCGGCACCACCCGCGACCCGGTGACGGCTCGCTACAACGAGGGGTTCCACCGTTTCTTCCCGCGCGTCCTGCGCCAAAGCGTCGTCAGCGCCTTTGCAGCGGAAAAGGCCATGCTCGCGCGCAAGGGCCAGCCGTGGACCGACCCTGCCAATCCCTTCTGGCGGTACTGGGCGTTGCAGGGCGCCTGTCTTGTCGCGGCCTTCGCGCTTGGTGGCTGGTTGGGTGTCGCGCTCTTCCTTCTCCAGGCGTTCACCGCGATCTGGCAGCTCGAGTTGACCAACTACATCGAGCACTACGGCCTGACGCGCCGGCACCTCGGCGAGGGAAGATACGAACATGTCCTGCCGCGCCACAGCTGGAACGCGGCGCACAAGGCGTCGAACTGGCTTCTGATCAACCTGCAGCGGCATTCCGATCATCACTACAAGCCCGACCGCCGCTTCCCGCTGCTTCAGAACTACACCGATGAGGATGCGCCGCAGCTGCCCTTCGGCTACCCGGTGATGACCGTGGCAGCCATGATCCCGCCGCTCTGGAAACGGGTGATGAACCCGCGCGTCCGGGAATGGCGGCGGCGCTACTACCCCGACATCGAGGATTGGCACCCCTACAACAAGGGGCTGAACCCCGCGCCCCGCTAGAACCGCCGGGCCAGCCAGGCACTGACGGCCGCATCGTCGGTCAGCGCAATGGCCTGGACGCGGGCGGCCTCGGCCCCGGGCGTGTCGCCTGCGCGCAGGCACAGCTCCAGCCGCGCGGCCCACCAGGGTTGATAGGCCGCGATGCGGGAGGCCGGGATCGCATCGAGGATCTGCAGCCCCCGCTCCGGTCCGCGCGCCGCGCCATGCACGACGGCGCGCGCGACCTCCGCCGCGAGGCTCGGCCAGCGAGAGACGAGGAAATCGTAGAGCGCGGAAAGCACCGCCGGATCGCCCGTGCTGCCCCTGGCCGCCTGCACCTGCACCGACTGGATCGCCGCCTCGGTCTGGAACCGGCCCGGCCGCGCCATCCGCGCCGCGGCCTCGAGGCTCGCCTCGGCCTCGGCCACCATCGCGCCGTCCCAGAGCGCGCGATCCTGCGCCGCGAGCGGGACATAACCGCCCGTCGCATCCCGCCGTGCGCCGCGCCGTGCCTCGCAATAAAGGACCAGCGCAAGCAGGCCCAATGGCTCCGGTTCCTCCGGCATCAGCTCGGCCACCAGCCGCGCGAGAAACAGCGCCTCGCCCGCCAGGTCCTCGCGCCCGCGCCCCGCAGCCAGACCGCCCGGCACCTCCCAGCCAAGGCCGTAGGCGGCGTAGATCGCGAGCAGCACATCATCGAGCCGCCCCTCGATCTCGCCCTTCCCCGGCACACGGAACGGCACGCCCGCGCCCCGGATCTTGGCCTTGGCCCGGCTGAGCCGCTGGCCCAGCGTCGCGGGCGGCACCACGAAGGCCCGCGCGATGCGCGCGGCATCGAGCCCCAGAACCGTCTGCAGGATCAGGGCCGCCCGCACGCCCATGCATCGCTAGAGTGAGACCTCGCGACATGGCCGTCCCGGCCCACGCGAAGGGACACGAATGATCGAGCTTCCCCTGTCTCAGACCGGCCACGGCCTGCTGACCCTCGCCATCCTCCTGGCCATGTTCGTCCTGTTCCTGCGCGAACGATGGCCGACCGAGGTCGTCGCCATCGGCGGCGTGGCGCTTCTGCTCATCCTGGGCCTCCTGCCCACAGACCGTGCGACCGAGGTGCTGGCGAACCCCGCCCCCTGGACCATCGCCGCCATGTTCATCGTCATGGGCGCGCTGGTGCGCACGGGTTCTCTCGACCGGCTGACCAAGTTCGCCGAGGCCCGCGCCGCGTCGAACCCCGCCCTCGCGGTCGCCACGCTTCTCGGCTTCGTCGCCATCGCCTCGGCTTTCATGAACAACACGCCCATCGTCGTGATCATGATCCCCGTCTTCGTGCAGATCGCCCGCATCCTCGGCACCGCCACCTCCAAGCTGCTGATCCCGCTCAGCTACGCCGCGATCATGGGCGGCACGCTCACGCTGATCGGCACCTCGACGAACCTGCTGGTCGATGGCGTGGCCCGCGCCGAGGGGCTTGCGCCCTTCACCATCTTCGAGATCACGCCCATCGGCCTCGTCGTCGTCGGCTGGGGGATGATCTACCTCCTCCTGATCGGCCGCCGCCTTCTGCCCGAACGCAGCTCGATGGCCGCCCTTCTCGGCGCCGGCCGCTCCAGGGCCAAGTTCTTCACCGAGGTCGCGGTGCCCGAGGGCTCCGCCCTGATCGGCCAGAACGTGACCGAGGTCGACCTGTTCCGCCGCGACGGCGTGCGCCTGATCGACGTGCTGCGCGGCGACGCCTCGCTCCGCCGGGACATGTCGGGCGTCGTGCTCCAGGCCGGCGACCGCATCGTCCTCAGGACGGAGATGTCCGAGGTCCTCGGCCTGCAGGCCTCCAAGGAGCTCAAGACCGTCGACAAGCTCTCCTCGGTCCGGACCACCACGGTCGAGGTCCTCATCACCCCGGGCGCGCGCATGGTCGGCCGCACGCTGGGCAACCTGCGCCTGCGCCGCCGCTACGGGGTCTACCCGCTCGCCGTCCACCGCCGGAACCAGAACATCGGCAGCCAGCTCGACAACCTCACCGTGCGTGTCGGCGACACGCTGCTCCTCGAAGGGGACCCCGCCGACATCCAGCGGCTTGCCGCGGACATGGACCTCGTCGACGTCTCCCAGCCCTCCGAACGCGCCTACCGCCGGGCCAAGGCGCCCATCGCCATCGCCGCCATGGCGGGCATCGTGGCGCTCGCCGCCTTCGACGTCGCCCCCATCCTCGTCCTCGCCGTCATAGCCGTCGCCGTCGTGCTGCTCACCGGCTGCATCGACGCGGAAGAGGCCTTCTCCTTCGTCGAGGGCCGCCTGCTCGCCCTCATCTTCGCCATGCTCGCCGTGGGCGCCGCCCTCGACCACACCGGCGCGATCGAGCTGATCGTGGGACAGGTCGCGCCCGCGCTCATGGACCTGCCGCCCTGGGTGCTGGTCTGGGCGGTCTATTTCATCACCACGATCCTGACCGAGCTCGTCTCCAACAACGCCATCGCCGTCATCATGGCCCCCATCGCCATCGCGCTGGCCCAGGCCACCGGCGTCGATCCGCGCCCCCTCGTCGTCGCCGTGATGATCGCGGCCTCCGCCTGCTTCGCCACGCCCATCGGCTACCAGACCAACATGCTGGTCTACGGCCCCGGCGGCTACCGCTTCACCGATTTCATGCGGATCGGCATTCCCCTCAACCTCAGCCTCGGCGTGGTGGTCTGCCTGACCATCCCGCTGATCTGGCCCCTCTGACCGACCCGAAAGGCCATTCCATGCGCATTGCAATCGCCCTGACCGTCCCGCTCGCGACACTGGCCGCCTGCGCCACCGGCCCCGCCACGCCCGTGCGCGTCAGCCTCGATCCCGACCTCCTGGCGGTCACCATGTCGGACGCCACCACCTGCCTCGGCCCGGCGCCGGTCACGGGCGCGGACACCGGCTGGTCCGGGCGCCTCACCGGCTGCCCCTGGGATTACGCCTACACGGTCGAGATCGACCCGGGCACCAACCCGATCCGCTTCCTGCTGACCGAGGTCTTCGGCGAGGGCATCCTCAGCCCGCTGGCCACGGTCACCATCACGGACGCCACCGGCCACATCCGCCGCTTCCAGACGCCTGAGCACGCCGACGACTGACCCCGGTCCAAGGGCCCCGCATCTCTATCCCTCAAGTATGGCGGGGGGAGGCCGAAGGCCGGGGGCAGAGCCCCCCACTTCCGGCGCACCGCCCCCGCCCCGAAGCGACATCAGCCATGTCGGGCGCAGCCGCACCCCGGAACGGGGTGCCACCGCCGTCGCTTACGCAGGCCGCAGGCCGAGATGCGCGGCAAGGCCCCGCTCAGGTCCCGCGCGGCGCCCGGCTCAACTCGAAGCGGCAGGCCGCATGTCCCTGCGCGCAGCACCCGGTCTCCACGACCCGCCAGCGCGGGCCGCACAAGGCCGAGAAGAGCCGCTCGAAGACCGCCGCATGCCAGTGGCAGAGCGGCACGTCGGAGCGTTCCCCGCGCACGACGGGGTTGTCCGCGATCTCGAAGACCGCGGGCCAGGCGGACACCAGCCGGAACGCCCCCGATCCGCAGAATGTCCAGGCATGTTTCGCGATCGCCCGCGACAGGATCGGCACCGCCAGCCGCGCGGGCAAGACCCGCAGCAGCCGCTGCGCCCCCTTCGGAATGCGATGGGCGAGGATATACTCCCCCGTCCGCCAGCCCGCCTCGCGGGCCAGCATCGGCGCCACCTCGGGCATCTCCAGCCGCATCGCCTGGTGCAGCCGGGCGGCGGGCGCCTCGTCGATCAGGCCCCCCGCGGGATCGGGCAACTCGAAGATGCCCGCCATCGCCAGCACATGCGCCGTCCAGTCGCGGCCCGCCGACTCCTCGAGCACGGGCACCAGTTGCAGGATCGCGTTCGGCCCGATTCTCGCGCGCGCCTCCGCCATGGGGCGCTACTCCGCCGGTTCCGTGACGCGGTCCTCGCGCATCTGCTCGGTCCCCCCGCCACAGGCCTTGACCGAGGCCGGATCGCGCCCCGCCACCGCCCCGTTCGGCATCAGGAATTCCCCGTTCCGCGACATCTTCGCCGCCCGCTTCTGCGCCGCGATATCCTGCTTGGACTGCCAATCGTCCGTCTGCGCCTGCGCGATCGTCCGGGTCCGGTCGAAGTTGAAGTTGAGCTTCCCCTTCGACTGCGGCCCCCAGTAATCCACCTTGCCGAGGTCGTAGAACTGCCGCGCGAAACCCGCCTTCATGAAGGCCTTGAGGCAGCCCAGCAGGTATTTCCGCCGATACCCCGTGCCGCGCCACGGGTAATGGAACAGCGCCTTCTTCGAATAGAACCGCCGGTAGTTGTTCATCACCCGATCCAGAAGCTCGTCGCGGTCCATCGCCTCGGGCTTCATGATGGGCGTCACGAAATTGTATTTCGAGAAATCGAAGATCTCGACCTTGTCGCCGAGCTCCTGGAAGAGCGGCGTGAAGGGCCAGGGCGTGTACATCGCCCAGTTGGCGAGGTCCGGCTGCCAGTCCCAGGCCATCTTGTAGGTCTCTTCCAACGTCTCCGGCGTCTCGTTGTCGAGCCCCACGATGAACTGCGCCTCGGTGAAGATGTCGGCCTCGCGCAGCAGACGAATCGCCTCCTTGTTCTCCTCGACCTTGGTCTCCTTGTTGAACTGGTCGAGCTTCAGCTGCGCCGCGGCTTCCGTCCCGAGGCTGATATGCACCAGCCCCGCCGAGCGGTAGAACTTCAGCAACTCCCGGTCGCGGTAGATATCCGTCACCCGCGTGTTGATCCCCCATTGCACGCGGCGCGGCAGGTCGCGCTTGATCAGCTCCTCGCAGAACTGGATGAACTTGCGCCGGTTGATCGTCGGTTCCTCGTCGGCCAGGATGAAGAACCCCACCCCATGCTCGTTCACGAGGGTCTCGATCTCGTCCACGACCTTGATCGGATCGCGCACGCGGTAATCGCGCCAGAATTTCCACTGGCTGCAGAAGGAACAGGTGAAGGGACAGCCCCGCGCCATGTTCGGGATCGCCACCTTCACGCCCAGCGGCACGTAGATGTAGCTGTCCCATTTCAGCAGTGACCAGTCCGGCGTGATCGCGTCGAGGTCCTTCACCGTCGAGGCCGCCGGCGTCGCCACGATCTCCTCGCCGTCGCGATAGGCCAGCCCCTTGATCGAGGCGCGCTCGGCAGGCCAGCGCCCCTCGTCCATCGCGCGGATCAGCTCGACGATGATCTCCTCGCCCTCGCCGCGCACGATCACGTCGATGCCCGTGGCCTCGGACAGCACCTGTTTGTACATGAAGGTCGCATGGATGCCGCCAAGGATCGTGCGCACCTTCGGCAGCACCTCCTTGGCCACCGCCAGCGTCTCCTCGGCCACGTAGATCGACGGCGTGATCGCCGTCGTGCCCACCACGTCGGGCTGCATCTCGGCGAGCTTCACCCGAAGCTGGGCGGGGCTCAGGTGATCCGTCATCGCGTCGAGGAAATGGATGTCGGTGTAGCCCGCGGCCTTCAGGGCGCCCGCGATATAGGCGACCCAGGCCGGCGGCCAGTTCCCTGCGATCTCGGCCCCCCCGGAATGGTAATTGGGATGGATAAGACAGATTCGCATGGCTGGCTCCCCGCATTATGTCAGGGAATCAGATCACACAAACTGTCAACTTGACTTGACACAGATCAAGTTTCCGCCGCCCGCCCGGCCACCCCTTTCATCGTTAACCATTTTGGTGCAGACTAATTGTCGCAGGTTCAAGCAGGCCACGAACGCGAGGAGATGACGCGATGTGGGACCGAGTTCTTGACGGTATGCTGCGCCAGTTCTTTACCATCGGCGCCCTCGACCTGACCTTCCCCGACGGCACCACGCGACGCTACGGCCCCGGGGACAGGAGCGATGTTCACCTGACCCTCGCCGATCCCGGCCTCCCGCGCCGGCTGGTCCTGTCGACCGAACTTGCCCTGGGCGAGGCCTACATGGACGGCACCGCCGTGATCGAGGGCGACGACCTCGACGCCTTCTTCACGCTCGTCATCCGCAACGCTGCGCGCAACCGGGCGTGGTGGCGCACGTGGTCGGCACGGCTGCGCAAGTGGAAACGCTGGATCGACCAGAACAACCCCGCCCACCGCGCGCGCGAGAACGTGGCCCATCACTACGATCTCTCGGGCGCGCTCTACGATCTCTTTCTCGACGCGGACCGCCAGTATTCCTGCGCCTATTTCGCCCGGCCGGGCATGACGCTGGAACAGGCCCAGGCCGCCAAGAAGCACCACATCGCGGGCAAGCTCTGCCTCGAGCCGGGGATGGAGGTCTTCGAGATCGGCTGCGGCTGGGGCGGCATGGCGCTGACGCTGGCGCAGGACTACGGCGTCAAGGTGCTCGGCGTCACCCTCTCCGAGGAACAGCACAAGATCGCCACCGACCGCGCCGCGCGCGCGGGGCTCTCGGACCGCGTCCGCTTCGAGCTGCGCGACTACCGCGCGGTGAGCGGCCAGTTCGACCGCATCGTCTCGATCGGCATGTTCGAGCATGTCGGCGCGCCGCATTTCGTCGAGTATTTCGGCACCGTCCGCGACCGGCTCAAGGAGGACGGCATCGCGCTGATCCACACCATCGGGCGCACCGCGCCGCCCGGCGCGACCTCCCCCTGGATCACGAAATACATCTTCCCCGGCGGCTATTGCCCGTCCCTCTCCGAGGTCTCGGCGGCGGTCGAACAGGCCGACCTCTACCCGACCGACATCGAGGTCTGGCGCCTTCACTACGCCGAAACGCTCCGCCACTGGCACGAGCGTTTCGCCGCGAACGAGGACCGCGCCCGCGCGCTCTACGATGACCGCTTCTGCCGGATGTGGCGTTACTACCTCAAGGCCAGCGAACACACCTTCCGGCACAACCGCCAATGCGTCTTCCAGCTTCAGATGGCACGGCGGCAGGAGTCCGTGCCGCTGACGCGCGACTATCTCTACCCGGCATCGGCCGAGCGGCAGATGCGGGCGGCCGAGTGAGCTAGACCCGCTCGCGCAGCATCAGCAGGTCGGGCGACAGCCGCGTGACGACGGGCACACCCTCGGGAAAGATGCGGTCCGACGCCGCCCAGCCCGGAAACCCGAAGGTGTCGAGACCCGCACCCCTTGCCGCCTCGGCGCTTTCGGGCGTGTCCTCGATGGCCAGCACCTCGTCCGCCGACAGGCCCAGCACCTCCAGCGCCCGCCTGTAGATGTCGGGGGCGGGCTTGGGGGCCTCCACCATGCTCCGGTCACCCACGAAGGCGAAATCGGCCTCGGCCAGCGACCCCGACAGCCCCTCCAGCATCAACTCGACCGTCTGACGCCCCGTGGTCGTGACCCATGCGACCGGCATCCGCGCGGCCTGCGCCGCCTGCAGCATCCCGATCACGCCGGGCCGCGGGGTCAGCCCCTCGCGCAGCACCCCGGCGCGGAAATTGGCCACCTTGCGGGCATGGACCGCCTCCGCGTCGACCAGGTCGCCCTTCGCCGCGGCGTAGTCGGCGATCCGCCGCATGCCGCCGGGCCGGCGCAGCATCTCCCGGTAGCCTACCCGGTCCCACTCCCAGTCGAGGCCGGCCTGCCGGAAGGCAAGGTTGTAGGCCTGTCGCTGGATCTCGGATGTTTCGGCCAAGACGCCGATCGCCCCGAAGACGAGCCCGCGATACGTGGTGATCTCGGACATTGGAAAAGCCCCCCCTTTGTGTCCTGCCGCACTAGGGATACTCCCGGGGGTCCCTGACGGTTCACTCTTGCCTGCCTGACCCTGCGGAAACCGGCGCGACCGGCCCCCACCGTCGCAGGCGTCGCGATGCGGGTTGCGTGCCCGCCCGCCATGTCTATAAGGACGCCAATTTGCCCGCCGCCCTGCGCTGCGGGCCTGCGCGCATCCGGGGGACGACATGCCGAAAAGAACCGACATCCGCTCGATCATGATCATCGGTGCCGGCCCCATCGTCATCGGCCAGGCCTGCGAATTCGACTATTCCGGCGCACAGGCCTGCAAGGCGCTCCGCGAGGAAGGCTACCGGGTCATTCTCGTGAACTCGAACCCGGCGACGATCATGACCGATCCGGGCCTCGCCGACGCCACCTATATCGAGCCGATCACCCCCGAGGTCGTGGCGAAGATCATCGAGAAGGAACGCCCCGACGCGCTTCTGCCGACGATGGGCGGCCAGACCGGCCTGAACACCTCGCTCGCGCTCGAGGAAATGGGCGTGCTGGCGAAATTCGGGGTCGAGATGATCGGCGCCAAGCGCGAGGCCATCGAGATGGCCGAGGACCGGAAACTGTTCCGCGAGGCGATGGACCGCATCGGCCTCGAGAACCCCAAGGCCACCATCATCTCCGCGCCGAAGAAGCCCGACGGGAAATACGACATCAAGGCCGGCCTCCAGGCCGCCATCGACGCCATCGAATATGTCGGCCTGCCCGCCATCATCCGCCCCGCCTTCACCCTCGGCGGCACCGGCGGCGGCGTGGCCTACAACCGCGAGGAATACGAACACTACTGCCGCACGGGGATGGAGGCCTCTCCGGTCGCGCAGATCCTCGTCGACGAAAGCCTGCTGGGCTGGAAGGAATACGAGATGGAGGTCGTCCGCGACAAGGCGGACAACGCGATCATCGTCTGCTCCATCGAGAACGTCGACCCGATGGGCGTCCACACCGGAGACAGCATCACCGTCGCGCCCGCCCTGACCCTGACCGACAAGGAATACCAGATCATGCGCAACGGCTCCATCGCCGTGCTGCGCGAGATCGGCGTGGAGACCGGCGGCTCCAACGTGCAATGGGCCGTGAACCCCGCCGACGGCCGCATGGTCGTGATCGAGATGAACCCCCGCGTGTCGCGCTCTTCCGCACTCGCGTCGAAAGCCACCGGCTTCCCCATCGCCAAGATCGCCGCGAAGCTCGCCGTGGGCTACACGCTCGACGAGCTGGACAACGACATCACCAAGGTCACGCCCGCCAGCTTCGAGCCGACCATCGACTATGTCGTCACCAAGATCCCGCGCTTCGCCTTCGAGAAATTCCCCGGCTCCGAACCCACGCTGACCACCGCGATGAAATCGGTGGGCGAGGCCATGGCGATCGGCCGCTCCTTCCACGAGAGCGTGCAAAAGGCGCTGGCCTCGATGGAGACCGGCCTGACCGGCTTCGACGAGATCGAGATCCCCGGCGCCCCCGACGCCGCCTCGATCACCAAGGCGCTCTCGAAACAGACCCCCGACCGGCTGCGCATCATCGCGCAAGCCATGCGGCACGGCCTGACCGACGACCAGATCCAGGCGGTCACGAAATTCGACCCCTGGTTCCTCGCCCGCATCCGCGAGATCGTCGAAACGGAGGCCCGCGTGAAGCGCGACGGCCTGCCCGTGACCGAGGACGGCCTGCGCGCGCTCAAGATGATGGGCTTCACCGACGCCCGCCTCGCCAAGCTCACGGGCCGCGAGGAAAGCAACATCCGCCGCGCGCGGCTCAACCTCGGCATCCAGGCCCAGTTCAAGCGCATCGACACCTGCGCCGCCGAGTTCGAGGCGCAGACCCCCTACATGTATTCCACCTACGAACACCCCACCATGGGTGAGCCCGAATGCGAGGCGCGCCCGAGCACCGCGAAAAAGGTGGTCATCCTCGGCGGCGGCCCCAACCGCATCGGGCAGGGGATCGAGTTCGACTATTGCTGCTGCCACGCCTGTTTCGCGCTCTCCGACGCGGGCTACGAGACCATCATGGTCAACTGCAACCCCGAGACCGTCTCGACCGACTACGACACCTCGGACCGGCTCTATTTCGAGCCGCTCACCTTCGAGCACGTGATGGAGATCCTCCGCGTCGAGCAGGAGAGGGGCACGCTCCACGGCGTCATCGTCCAGTTCGGCGGCCAGACGCCCCTGAAACTCGCCAACGCGCTGCATGACGCAGGGATTCCCATCCTCGGGACGACCCCCGACGCCATCGACCTCGCCGAGGACCGCGAGCGGTTCCAGCAGCTCGTCCAGCGCCTCGGGCTCAAGCAGCCCCGCAACGCCATCGCCACCACCGACGCGCAGGCCAAGGCCGCCGCCGAAACCCTCGGCTACCCGCTGGTGATCCGCCCCTCCTACGTGCTCGGCGGCCGCGCGATGGAGATCGTCCGCGACACCGCCCAGCTCGACCGCTACATCCGCGACGCCGTCACCGTCTCGGGCGACAGCCCGGTGCTGCTCGACAGCTACCTCGACGGCGCGGTCGAGGTGGATGTCGACGCGCTCTGCGACGGCGAAGCCGTCCATGTCGCGGGCATCATGCAGCATATCGAGGAGGCGGGCGTCCACTCCGGCGACAGCGCCTGCTCGCTGCCCCCCCACACGCTGTCGGACGCCATCCAGTCCGAGATCATCCGCCAGACCGAGGCGCTGGCCATGGCGCTCAACGTCGTGGGCCTGATGAACGTGCAATTCGCCGTCAAGGCCAATGACGCGGGCGAGGACGAGATCTACCTGATCGAGGTGAACCCCCGCGCCAGCCGCACCGTGCCCTTCGTCGCCAAGGCGACCGACAGCGCCATCGCCTCCATCGCCGCGCGCCTCATGGCGGGCGAGAAGCTCTCGGCCTTCCCGCAGGCGCAGCCGCACCAGCCCGTCGATGACGACACGGTGATCCCGATGGGCGACCCGCTCTCGCTCGCCTCCTACCGCACACCCTGGTACTCGGTGAAGGAGGCGGTTCTGCCCTTCGCCCGCTTCCCCGGCGTCGACACCCTGCTCGGCCCCGAGATGCGCTCGACCGGCGAGGTCATGGGCTGGGACCGCACCTTCCCCCGCGCGTTTCTCAAGGCGCAGCTGGGCGCGGGCACCGTCCTGCCCGAGGCGGGCACCGTCTTCATCTCGCTCAAGGACGCCGACAAGGGCGCGTTGCTTGTTGAAACCGCCGAAACCCTCCGTTCGCTGGGAATGACCATCCTGGCGACCCGCGGGACCGCCGATTTCCTCAAGGAACACGGAATTCCTTCGGACGTCGTGAACAAGGCCTACGAGGGCGGCCGCACCGTGGTCGACATCATCAAGGACGGCGGCGTGCAATTGGTCCTGAACACGACCGAGGGCGCGCAGGCGGTCGAGGACTCACGCTCCATGCGCGCGGTCACGCTCGCCGACAAGATCCCCTACTTCACGACGCTCGCCGCCAGCCACGCCGCGGCGCAGGCGATGCGGGCCAGCCGCGAAGGGGAGTTGGGCGTCCGCAGCCTGCAAGGCTGACGCCGTAGGGTGGGGTTCCACACCACCACACCGCCGTAGGCCGGGCTTCAGCCCGGCACGTCCGGCCGCCCCTTCAAGAACTCCACCGCCCAGTCCGGGTCCCCGTCCTTCCCCCGTTCGGCAAAGAACTGCGCCGCCCCGCTTGCGCCCACCTTCTCGGCCAGCGCCAGCGCGATGAACTGGTTCAGGGAAACCCCGTCCTTCGCGGCGAATTCCTCCGCCGCCCGCTTAAGCCATTGGGGAAGTCGAACCGTGGTCCTCGGCATAGGAGCGCCCTTTCGATCAATCTCCGGATAGCACCACGACGCGCTCGGCAAAACAACCTCACTCCCCCCTCTTCCCCGCCCGCTCCTTCTCCGTATCCCCCCACTCCGGCATCCGCTGGCGCGCTTGCCAGTTCTCCTTGAAGGGCTCCACCGTCTCCTCCCCGTGCAGGAGCCCCGCCAGCTTCGCATGCATGAAGGCGCGCAGCACGTCGTTCATCCGGGGCTGATACCCCGGCCCCATCGAGCGGAACCATTTCACCACGTCCGCATCCACCCGCAGCGTCAGCTGCACCTTCGGGCTTTCGCGCCGCGTCGCGATGTCGTGCCATTCCACCGGGATGCGCTGGTCCAGCCAGATGCGCTGGTGCATGTCCCATTCGAAGCGCCTCAGCGCGTCGACCATGTAATAGTGATGCTCCCGCTGGCGTGGGCCCAGCGGCTTCTCGGTGTCGGCCATCGCCACCCCCGTTTCGACCAGAACGGGGGCAGTCTCGGACGAATTGGTTAAAATCGTCTGTAGGCGGCGTGTAGCTACGGGATAACTACAGGATCACGACGGAAACCCGACGCCGGGTTTCACCCCATGTGGGGCGCGTAGATCTCCGCCACGCGGGCCAGTGCGGCCTCCGGCGACAGCTCCTCGCTTTCGCCCGTCCGGCGGCTCGTCAGCTCCACCTTCCCGGCGGCAAGGCCGCGCGG
This sequence comes from Rhodobacterales bacterium HKCCSP123, assembly GCA_015689745.1. Lineage (GTDB taxonomy): Bacteria > Pseudomonadota > Alphaproteobacteria > Rhodobacterales > Rhodobacteraceae > Roseicyclus. The sequence continues at coordinate 23,532 of WVSO01000010.1, forward strand.
ACCGACGGTGATCCGCCAAGGCAGGCCGACCAGGTCCATGGTCGCGAATTTCGCGCCGGCCCGCTCGCCACGGTCGTCGTAGAGCGGCTCCAACCCCTTGGAAACGAACGCCTTGTAGAGGTCCTCACAGGCCGCGTCGCAGGCGGCATCGCCCTGTTTCAGGTTCACGATCCCGACATGGAAGGGCGTCACCCCCTCGGGCCAGATGATGCCGTTCTCGTCATGGCTGGCCTCGATGATCGCGCCCACAAGGCGGCTTACCCCGATCCCGTGAGAGCCCATGTGAACAGGCACCCGGCCGCCCTTGCCGTCATCGACAAGCGCCCCCATCGCATCCGAGTACTTGGTCCCGAAATAGAAGATCTGCCCCACCTCGATCCCGCGGGCAACGCGTTGACGTTCCACGGGAATTTTCGCGAAAAGCTCGGGGTCGTGGGTCTCGTCGGTGCGGGCGTAACGGGATGTGAACTCTTCCAGGACAGACTGGCACTGCTCGCGGGAATCATAGTCGATCTCCCGATCCCCGAAGCGGAGGTCCGTGATCTCGGAATCGTAGAACACCTCGCTCTCGCCGGTTTCGGCCAGCACCAGGAATTCATGGGTGTCGTCGCCCCCGATCGGCCCCGAATCCGCGCGCATCGGGATGGCCTGCAGGCCCATCCGCTCGTAGGTGCGCAGGTAGCTGACCAGGTGCCGGTTATAGGCGTGAAGCGCGTCTTCCTTCGTCAGGTCGAAGTTGTAGCCGTCCTTCATGTAGAACTCGCGCCCCCGCATCACGCCGAAACGCGGGCGGATCTCGTCGCGGAACTTCCACTGGATCTGGTACATCGTCAGCGGCAGATCCTTGTAGCTGGTCACATGCGCGCGGAAGATGTCGGTGATCAGCTCTTCCGCCGTCGGCGTGAACAGCATGTCGCGCTCGTGCCGGTCCTTGATGCGCAGCATCTCGGCCCCGTAGGCGTCGTAGCGCCCGCTCTCGCGCCAGAGGTCGGCGGACTGGATCACCGGCATCAGCATCGGCAGGTGACCCGCGCGGATCTGTTCCTCGTGAACGATCTGCTCGATGCGCTTCAGCACCTTGTAGCCGAGCGGCAGCCAGGAATAGATCCCCGCCGAGGCCTGCTTGATCATCCCCGCCCGAAGCATCAGCCGATGGCTGACGATCTGCGCCTCGGAGGGCGTTTCCTTCAGAACGGGCAGGAAATAGCGGCTGAGGCGCATGGGGCGCATCCCTCTGGCAAGTGGCGTCCGGGGACGCATACGCCAAAGGAAAACGCCTCACAAGCCGCGCGCGCAGTCCCGGGCCTGCGGGGCAGGGCAGCCGGCGACCGACCCACCGGCAAGGCTCCCCCGGATATCCGCCCCTGCCGAACCGATCGACAGGACCAGCGCCAGCAAAGCCGAGGCGACGAGGTAGAGGAGGCTTGGTGCAATCCGTGCCATCACGAGGCCTCCACATGACCAGGGGGCAGCGGGTCCGCGCCCGCGGCCTGCAGTCCTGTCACGAGGACCACCCCCGCGGCCAGCGACAGCGCAAGAAGCGCGGCTGAAAGGATGTTGAAGAGCGACATGGCACTGTCTCCGGTGCTGGGTGCCGCGAGGGTAGGCGGCAGGTCCGTGGCGCGACAGTCAGGCTTTCCCTACCCACCAGGAAAAAAGGCCCCCCAAGACGCGGGGGGCCAGTCCATCAGGGATGGGAAAACAAAGATCACGCCGCCCCTGTCGGGCCCGGCCCGAAAACGATCACCGCGAACACCAGGGCCACGAACGCCACGAGGGACGAGACGCGCATGCCGCGGATGAGCATGGCAGCATCTCCGGGCCGGGCCGATCGGGACGACGCCATCATGAGCCTAGATGCGACCGCACCCCGGCCACATGGCGGGAATCCCTACCCCCGGTTCAGTCGGCGCCCTCGACGATCGGCTCCACCTCCATCGCGGCGGCCAGCGCCTTGAAGCGGGCCTGCGCCACCTCGCCGAACAGGTCACGCCCCGCGTCGGTGTGAAGCTTCAGCACGAGTTCGCGCCGTTTGGGCCGGAAGGTCAGCGTGCCGTGCTCGGAGGGGTTGGCGACCGCGAACATCGCGCCGAAGCGCATCGCGCGGCCCAGCGTCTCGGCCTCTTTCACCTGCGCTTCGGGCAGGAGTTTCAGAAGCGCCGTGTCAAAGCCCGTGCCGTCGCGGTTGCCCTTGTAGCGATGCAGAAGCGCGAGGCCGAGGAAGACCCTCTCGGCATGGGTCATGCCACCGAGGTTCGCGCGCGTCGCGTTGTCGAAACAGACCTCGGCGCGGTAATCGGGATGCGCCCGCCAGCTCACGTCATGCAAGAGGCAAGCGGCCCGGATCAGGCGTTTCTTTTCGGCCCGCGCGCGGGGAAACAGCGGCTCCACGAAACGGTAGAGCTGCCGGCCGAAGCCGGGCATCCGGGCGTATTGCGCCTCGGAATGGCGGGCGGCCTCGATCAGGGGATCGCGCGCCTTGAGCGTTTCGGACATCTGCTCGTAGAGCAGCCCCTCGCGGATCCCGTAGGAAGAGACCGCGATCTCCTTCGGCTTCAGCTTGCGCACCAGCACCTTCAGCACCTCGGCCGCATGCGGCACAAGGCGCATCCGCTCGGCGCTGGTGCCGGTCCTGAGGCGCAGCTCCTCGATGTCGGACTTGCCGATGTACTTGATCGTGTCGAGGATACCCTTGGGCGTCATCCGGTATTCGTGGAGCACCTTCAGCGGGTAGCCGCGCCGCTCCATGTCGATGCGCGCGATGGCCCGCCACGAGCCGCCGACAAGGAAGAGCCGCTCGGGCAGGTCGTCGCGGAACCCCTCGGCCAGTTTCGCGACCTCGGCCTTGATATGGGCGCGGAGCACCTTCTTGCCGCCGGTCATGCCCATCAGCTTCAGCGGGCCAAGCCCCGAGGTCACCCGGTGCCCGACCGCGCCGCCGCCCTTCAACTCGGCCAGTTCCATCGATGAGCCGCCGATGTCGCAGATCAGCCCCTCGGCGCCGGGCCAGCCCAGGAGAACGCCCTGCGCCGACAGCCGCGCCTCCTCGGCGCCGTCGATCACCCGGATCTCGAGCCCCGTCGTCGCGCGCACCTTCTCGCGGAAGTCGGCCCCGTCCTCGGCATCGCGCACGGCGGCGGTCGCCACCGCCAGAAGGGGCGAGACCTCGGCCGCCTCGGCCAGCCGGGCAAAGCGGCGCAGCGCGGCAAGGGCGCGGGTCTTGCCCTCGGGGTTCAGGCGACCGGTCTCGGAGAAGCCCGCGCCAAGCCCGCAGAGGATCTTTTCGTTGAAGAAGTAGGCCGGGCTGCGCGCCGCGCCGTCGAAGATCACCATCCGCACCGAGTTCGAGCCGATGTCGATGACCCCCACGCGCGCCAGCGCCTGTGCCTCGGGGCCGTCGAAAAGCGGCACGCCGAACGGGCCCCATTCGGGGTGCGTCTCAGCGTCTTCCGCGCGCATCTGCCGTCCAGTCATGTGCGGGAGTGATGCACGGCCCCCACCCGCGCGTCAATTGCACGGGCGTCGCGGGGGCCTGTTGCGTCAATCGTGGCTGTGGGCCAGTTCCGGCACGTCCTTGGCGCCGGCCGAGCCGCGCCCGGAGAGCGAGGGGTTCTCCATGAAGAAGCGGTGGCAGGAAAACGGGTTCTCGACCTGGCCGAGGTCGGGGCGCACGAAGCTGCCGTCGGGTTGCAGCACCCAGCTTTGCGCCACGTCCGCCAGGTTCGCGGCCATGATCTGCCCCACGATCTGCGCCTTCACGGTCGGGTTGGTGCATTCCACCAGCGTCTCGACGCGGCGGTTGAGGTTGCGGCCCATCCAGTCGGCCGAGCTGATATAGACGCGCGCCTTCTTGGCCGGCAGGCCGTGCCCGTTGCCGAAGCAGACGATGCGGCTGTGTTCGAGGAACCGGCCCACGATGGATTTCACGCGGATGTTCTCGCTCAGCCCCTTCACGCCGGGGCGCAGCCCGCAGATGCCCCGGATGACGAGGTCGATCTTCACGCCCGCCCGGCTCGCCTCGTAGAGCGCGTCGATGACATCCGGCTCGATGAGCGAGTTCATCTTGGCCCAGACCATCGCGGGTCTTCCGGCGCGGGCGTGTTCGGCCTCGGCGGCGAGGTTCTCGATGATCGTGGATTTCAGGTTCAGGGGCGAGATCCGCAGGTTCTCCAGCCGCTCCGGCTCGGCATAGCCGCCGACGTAGTTGAAGACCTTGGTGGCATCGCGCCCCAGCGCGTCGTCGCAGGTGAAGAGGCTCAGGTCGGTGTAGATGCGCGCCGTGATCGGATGGTAGTTGCCGGTGCCGAAATGGGTGTAGGTGACCAGCCGGTCGCCCTCGCGCCGCACCACGGTGCTGATCTTGGCGTGGGTCTTGTAGTTGATGAAGCCGTAGATCACGTGCGCGCCGGAGCGTTCCAGCTTGCGCGACTGGCGGATGTTGGCGGCCTCGTCGAAACGTGCCTTCAGCTCCACCAGCGCGGTGACCGACTTGCCGTTCTCGGCCGCCTCGCAGAGCGCGTCGACGATGGGGGACTCGTTGGACGTGCGGTAGAGCGTCTGCTTGATCGCCACGACATTGGGATCGCGCGCCGCCTGGCTGAGGAAGCGGATCACCATGTCGAAGGTCTCGTAGGGGTGATGCAGGAGCATGTCCTTCTGCCGGATCGCGGCGAACATGTCGCCGTCGTGGTCCTGCACCCGTTCCGGCACCCGCGGGGTGAAGGAGCGCCAGAGCAGGTCGGGCCGGGCGTCCGTCACCAGCTCCTTGAGGCTGACGAGGCCGATCATGCCCTTCACCTCGACCACCTCGTCACCATTGACGTGGAGCTGGTCGATGATCTCCTGCTTCAAGTCGCCCGGCGCGCCCGCGCTGATCTGAAGGCGCACCACCTCGCCCCGCCGGCGGCGTTTGAGCGCCGTCTCGAACTCGCGCACAAGGTCCTCTGCCTCTTCCTCGACCTCGAGGTCGCTGTCGCGCAGCACCCGGAACATGCAGGAGCCGGTCAGCTTGTAGCCCGGAAACAGCGCGCCGATGTGCAGGCGCAGAAGTTCTTCGAGCGGCAGGAAGCGGATCTGCCCGTCGCGCGTGGGAAGTTGCAGGAAGCGGTCGATCTGGCCGGGAATCGGCAAAAGCGCCTGCAGCACCCGCCCGTCCCGGTCGCGGGTCATCTGAAGCGCCAGTGCGATCCCCTCGTTCGGGATGAAGGGAAAGGGGTGCGCGGGGTCGATCGCGAGCGGCGAGAGCACCGGGAAGACGCGGGCGAGGAACACCTCCTCCAGCGCCTTGCGGTCGGCGGCGGTCAGCTTCGAGGCGGTGACGACGGAAAGCCCCTCGGCCTCCATCTCGGCCTTGAGCGCGACCCATGCCGCCTGCTGGTGCTGCATCAATCGCCGTGCGTCTGCGTTGATGAGCTTCAACTGTTCGGCGGGCGTGCGCCCGTCGGCGCCGGGTGTCAGGTTGCCCTCCTGCGCCAGCTCGCGCAGGCCCGCAACGCGGACCGTGTAGAATTCGTCGAGATTGCCCGCCGAGATCGACACGAAGCGCACCCGTTCCAGCAGCGGCACACGGGGGTTCCCGGCCTCTTCCAGCACGCGCCAGTTGAAGGCGAGCCACGAGAGCTCGCGGTTGAAGAAACGCTGCGGGCCGGTGATCTGCGCCTCGGGCAGGGTCACGGGCTCGGGCAGGGGGGCGGTGAGGAAATCGGCGAAGCTCATGGGCTGGGGCCTAGTCGCGGTTCATGTCGGTTGCGTGACGGTGGCGCTCATACTGCGCCTGCGCGGCGGTGCCGTCGAGGGGGGCCGATCGTCTCAGGCGGCGAGCCGCTGCAGCACGGCGCGCGCGTGCTTCGTGCCCGGCTTCTGCTTGGCGGCCAGCGCCTCGGCATCCAGCTCGGCGATGAAGCGCTGGGCATAGGCCAGCGAGCGGTCGATGCGGGGCAGGACATAGGCCAGCAGAGCGGGCGTCAGTGCCAGCTGCCGGTCGGCGGCGAGCTTCACCAGGACCGCTGTCAGAAGCGCGTCGTCGGGGGTGTCGAGCGTCAGGAGGCCGGCCTGCTCCATGCGGCTTTGAAGGTCGGGCAGGCGCAGGCCCCAGCGGCGCGCAGGCCCCCGCGCCGTCAGCAAGAGCGGCGTGCCGCGGCCCGCGGCGGCGTTGTGGAGGTGAAACAGCGCCTCCTCGGCGGCGGCGTCGCCCGCGATGCGGTCGGCATCCTCGATCACCAGGGCGGACGCTTCGGCGGTGTCGGCCGGATCGAGGCCGTGGAGCGCCTCGGCCGCGATGATCCGCGCGCCCGCCTGCGCGGCGAAGACATGCGCGAGATGCGTCTTGCCCGCCCCCTCGGGGCCGGTCAGGAGCATCTTGGCGCCGGGCCAGTCGCGCCAGCCGTCGATCCCCGCCACGGCGGCGGCGTTGGCGGCCGAGACGAAGAAATCGTCGCGGCCCATCGCGGCGCGAAAGGGCAGGTCGAGCACGAGCTGGCGGGCCATCACTCCGCCTCGTCGTCAGGCCACGCCCGCCCTTCGATCCCGCGGTAGAGGAGCCCGCCCTTGTACTGTGCGATCAGGAAGCGGACGAGGACGCCGATGGCGGCGGCGACCGGCACGGCGACCAGCATGCCGACGAATCCGAAGAGGGTGCCGAAGGCCGAAAGCGCGAAGATCAGCCAGACGGGGTGCAGGCCGACGGAGGACCCCACCAGCTTGGGTGTCAGGATGTTGCCCTCGACCATCTGGCCGACCTGGAAGATCGCGGCGACGGCGATGATCAGCCACCAGTCGCCCCAGAACTGGAACAGCGCCAGCCCCACCGACAACGCCCCGCCCACCAGCGCGCCGACGTAGGGAATGAAGGTCAAGAGCCCCGCGATCAGCCCCACGACCAGGCCGAACTGAAGCCCGACGACCATGAGCGCCACGGCATAGAACGTCCCGAGGATGAGGCAGACCGTGCCTTGACCGCGCACGAAGCTGGCGAGCGTCCGGTCGATCTCGGCGGCGAGGTGGCGGATCGTCGGCGCATGGTCGCGCGGCAGAAGCTCGTCGATGCGGGCGACCATGCGGTCCCAGTCGAGCAGCATGTAGAAGGCGACGACCGGAACGACGACGAGGAAGACCAGCACGTTGACGACGCCCGCCGCGCTGCTGAGGACCTGCTGCAGCAGCTCGCCCCCCCGCGCCTGGATCGTCTCGCCGATCGAGGCGAGCGACTGGCGGATCGGCGAGGTCTCGTCGATCACCTCGGGGAAGCGCTCGGTCAGCCATGTGCGCAGCTGGTTGAAAAGGTCCGGCGCGGCCTGGATCAGGTCGTTGGTCTGTTGCACCAGCGTCGGGATGATGACCAGCATCGACAGGATCACCACGGCCAGAAGCAGAACGAAGATCACCACGGTCGACAGGACGCGGCTGAGGCCCATCCGCTCAAGCCGGTCGGCGACGGGATCGAGGAAATAGGCGATCGCGCCGCCCACGAGGAAGGGCAGGATCACCTGCCCCAGTGCCCAGAGCAGGAAGAAGAACACCGCCGCGGCGATGCCCCAGTAGGTCACTTGCTGTCGAACCGGCAGGGCCATGGGAACCTCTCCTGTCGGCTCCTAGATGCGGGACGGGGGCCGCGGCTGCAAGGGGAAGCCGCAGGGGAGAGGCCCTAGGGCCGCGACAGTTCGGTTGCCAGGCGCTGCCCGATGCGGGCCTGCAGCGCCATCATCTGCGGGCCGACCCGGTTCATCGCCTGCGCCATGTAGGGCTGCATCTTGGTCATGACGCTTGCACCCTCGGGCGTTGCGAGAAAGGCGTCGAGCGCCTCGACCTCGGAAAGGGTGAAGGTCATGATCGCCGCCTCGACCATCGCGGCCTCCAGATCGGGGCGCAGCGTCGCCAGTTCCTCGGCGCTGATCCGCCCCGCGATCTGCAGTTGCTCTTCGGTCAACTGCGGGGCGACGGCGCGAATCTGGGCGACCATGGCGTCGGCAGACAGCATGTCGTCCATCATCCGTTGTTGCACGGGGTTGGCCACATAGCGCTCGACGGCGGCACGCAGCGCATCGTCCTCGGCGGTTGCGGGATGCGCTGCGGCCAACGCGAGGGCAAGACAAAGGGCAAGACGGCGCATAATCGTTATTCTCCTCACAGGTCGTCAGGCACCTTGATGGACGTGCGGGGCGAGGCTGGCAAGCGGGACGCTCCGCCGGGTGAGCGGCGGGGCGTCCCGTCGGATCAGGCCGCGCGCGCCGCGCGGATCAGCTCGAGGATATCGCGCGCCGCGGCCGGGATGTTGGTGCCCGGCCCGAAGATCGCCTTGACCCCCGCAGATTTCAGGAACTCGTAGTCCTGGTGCGGGATCACGCCCCCGCAGATCACGATGATGTCGCCCGCGCCCTCGGCCTGCAGCGCCTCGATCAGCTTGGGTGCAAGCGTCTTGTGTCCTGCCGCCTGCGAGCTGATGCCGATCACGTGCACGTCGTTGTCGATCGCGTCCTGCGCCGCTTCCTCGGGCGTCTGGAACAGCGGGCCGACATCCACGTCGAAGCCGATATCGGCGAAGGCCGTGGCGATCACCTTGGCGCCGCGGTCATGGCCGTCCTGGCCCATCTTGACCACCAGCATCCGGGGGCGGCGCCCCTCTTCCTCGGCGAAGGCTTCCACGTCGCGCTGGATCTGGGCAAAGCCCTCGTCCCCGTCATAGGCCGCGCCGTAGACACCCGCGAGCGTCTTCACCTCGGCCCTGTGACGGCCGAACACCTTTTCCATCGCCATGCTGATTTCCCCCACGCTTGCGCGCGCCCGGGCGGCCTCGACCGCCGCCTCGAGCAGGTTGCCGCCCTCTTTCGCCCGCCGTTCCAGTTCGGCCAGGGCCGCGTCGCAGGCGGCCTGGTCGCGGCTGGCGCGGATGCGTTCCAGCCGGGCGACCTGCGCCTCGCGGACCTTGTCGTTGTCGATCTCGAGGATGTCGATCGGGTCTTCGCGGTCCTTGCGGTACTTGTTGACGCCGACGATCACCTCTTCGCCACGGTCGATCATCGCCTGGCGGCGCGCGGCGGATTCCTCGATGCGGAGCTTCGGCATGCCGGTGGCGACCGCCTTGGTCATGCCGCCCATCTCCTCGACCTCCTCGATCAGGGCCCAGGCCTTTTCGATCAGGTCGCCCGTCAGCGCCTCCACGTAGTAGGAGCCCGCCAGCGGATCGACCACCTTGGTCACGCCCGTTTCTTCCTGCAGGATCAGCTGCGTGTTCCGCGCGATGCGCGCGCTGAATTCCGTGGGCAGCGCGATGGCCTCGTCGAGCGCGTTGGTGTGCAGCGACTGCGTGCCGCCGAGAACCGCCGACATCGCCTCGTAGGCGGTGCGGATGACGTTGTTGTAAGGGTCCTGCTCCTGCAGCGACACGCCCGAGGTCTGGCAATGGGTGCGCAGCATCTTGGAGCGTTCGGACTTCGCGCCGAACTCGGTCATGATGCGGTGCCAGAGCGTGCGCGCGGCGCGCAGCTTGGCGGCCTCCATGAAGAAATTCATGCCGATGGCGAAGAAGAAGGACAGTCGTCCGGCGAACTTGTCCACGTCCATGCCCGCCGCGATGGCCGCGCGCACGTATTCGCGCCCGTCGGCCAGCGTATAGGCCAGCTCCTGCACCAAGTTCGCGCCCGCCTCCTGCATGTGGTAGCCGGAGATGGAGATACTGTTGAATTTCGGCATGTTGTCGGAGGTGTAGCCGATGATGTCCGAGATGATCCGCATCGAGGGCTCGGGCGGGTAGATGTAGGTGTTGCGGACCATGAACTCCTTCAGGATGTCGTTCTGGATGGTCCCCGACAGCACCGACTTGTCGTGGCCCTGCTCTTCGCCCGTGACGATGAAGTTCGCCAGGATCGGGATCACCGCGCCGTTCATCGTCATGGAGACACTGACCTTGTCCAGCGGGATGCCGTCGAACAGGATCTTCATGTCCTCGACGCTGTCGATGGCGACGCCCGCCTTGCCGACGTCGCCGATCACGCGGGGGTGGTCGCTGTCGTAGCCGCGGTGGGTGGCGAGGTCGAAGGCGACGCTGACGCCCTGCTGACCGGCGGCCAGCGCCTTGCGGTAGAAGGCGTTGCTTTCCTCGGCGGTCGAGAAGCCGGCATATTGCCGGATCGTCCAGGGCCGGCCCGCGTACATCGTCGCCTTCACCCCGCGGGTGAAGGGGCCAAATCCGGGCAGGCCACCCATGTGGGGCAGCCCCTCGGTGTCCTCGGCAGTGTAGAGGGGTTTGACGCGGATGCCCTCCAGCGTCTCCCAGGTCAGGCTGTCGGCTGCGCGCCCGCGCAGTTCCTTTTCAGCCAGAGTGCGCCATTCGGCCAGCTTCTCCGTCATCGGATCGTCCTCTTCCTTGTCCTGTCGGGGCGCGGGGGGCGTGCCCCGCCCTCGTCGAATTGCTCCGCAAGCCCCGAGGCCCCGGCGGCAGGCCGGGTGGTGACTTCGGCATGGTGGTCACGTCGCGCGGACGGCCCGGGCGACGCCATCGTGGCGGTGTCCCCGATGCCGCGACGGCGCGCGGTATTTCCCTTCGCTTTCCGGGGGGGCGTGCCTATATCAGGCCGGAACGGAGGATGCATGCGACCGACCCCCCTTGCCCTGATCTTCGCGCTGGCGCTTGCCGCGCCTGTCCACGCCCAGACCGATGGCGACAGCGTCGCCATGGCGGCCACCGACACACCTGCCGAGAACACGATGGAGGCGGTCGATCCCCTTGCGCCGCGCGAGGCGGCGGAGGTCACGCTCGAGGAGTTCCTGTGGGTCGCGCGGCCCGTCATCGTCTTCGCCGACAGCCCCAACGACCCCCGGTTCCGCGAACAGCTCGAGTTGCTCGCGGCCCGGCCTGGCCCGCTCATGGAGCGCGACGTGGTGATCCTGATCGACACCGACCCCTCGGCGCGCTCCGCGATCCGCACCGCGCTGCGTCCCCGCGGCTTCTCGCTCGTGGTGATGCAGAAGGACGGCAGCGTCGGCTTCCGCCGCCCCAGCCCGCGCGACGTGCGCGAGATCGTGCGTGGCATCGACAATTTCCAGTTCCGGCAGGAGGAACTGCGCAGCGGGGGGCAGTGACCCCCCGCCCGTCGGTCGATATGCGGCGTGTGGCAGATCACGGCGTCACTCGAACTCCATGATCACTTCGTCCACGGCCAGGCTGTCGCCGGGGCCCGCGTTGATCCTGGCGACGACGCCCTTGCGCTCGGCACGCAGGATGTTCTCCATCTTCATCGCCTCGACCGTGCAAAGCGCCTGACCTTCCTGCACCTCGTCGCCCTCGGCCACGTCGATCTTCACGATCAGGCCGGGCATCGGGCAGAGCAGCAGCTTCGAAGTGTCGGGCGGCAGTTTCTCGGGCATCAACCGCGCAAGCTCGGCCTGGCGGGGGCTGCGGACATGAACCTTCAGGTCGGCGCCGCGGGTGCGGATGCGGAAACCGCCCGGGATCTTGCCGACCTTCAGCACAAGCGGCGCGCCCTCGACCATCAGCTGCGCCAGCTGGTCGCCCGGCGTCCAGTCCGAGGTGACGCGCATGGAATGCCCGTCCTCGAAGGTGACGGTCGAGCCGTCATGGTCGGCGGCGATGGTCACGGGGAATTCCGCCCCCTGCAGCGTCACCACCCAATCCGCGCCCACCCGGCGCTCGTGGTTGTCCATCCGTCCCGACACGCGGGTGCGCCGGATCTCGGCCACCCGGTTCATCGCGGCCACGGCCGCCGCGACCCGGCGCAGCGCGTCCTCGCCCAGCGTCACGCCCTCGAACCCTTCGGGATATTCCTCGGCGATGAAGGCGGTGGTGATGTTGCCGCTGGTGAACCGCTCGTGGTCCATCACGGCCGACAGGAAGGGCAGGTTGTGGCCGATCCCCTCGACCTCGAAACTGTCGAGCGCCACGCGCATCGCCTCGATCGAGCCCGCGCGGTCGGGCGCCCAGGTGCAGAGCTTGGCGATCATCGGGTCGTAATACATGCTGATCTCGCCGCCCTCGTAGACGCCGGTGTCGTTGCGGACGGCGGTCGGCCCATGGGGGGCATCGCCCTGCCATTTGCCGGTGTCGTTGAGCGGCCCGGCCTGCACCTCGGCCGGCGGGCGGTAGCGCGTCAGCCGCCCGATCGAGGGCAGGAAGTTGCGATAGGGGTCCTCGGCATAGAGGCGGCTTTCCATCGCCCAGCCGCTGAGCTTGATGTCATCCTGCGCGAAGGGCAGCTTTTCGCCCGCCGCCACGCGGATCATCTGCTCCACGAGGTCGACACCGGTGATCAGCTCGGTCACGGGATGTTCCACCTGAAGCCGGGTGTTCATCTCGAGGAAGTAGAAGTTGCGCTCGCCGTCCACGATGAACTCGACCGTGCCCGCGCTGGTGTAGCCCACGGCTTGCGCCAGGGCGCAGGCCTGTTCGCCCATCGCCTTGCGCGTCGCCGCGTCGAGGAAGGGGGAGGGCGCCTCTTCGATGACCTTCTGGTTGCGGCGCTGGATCGAGCATTCCCGCTCGCCCAGGTAGACGCAGTTGCCGTGGGCATCGGCGAGCACCTGGATCTCGATGTGCCGCGGCTGGGTGACGAATTTCTCGATGAAGATGCGGTCGTCGCCGAAGGACGACTTCGCCTCGTTCTTCGAGGCCTGGAAGCCCTCGCGCGTTTCCTGGTCGTTCCAGGCGATGCGCATGCCCTTGCCGCCGCCGCCGGCGCTGGCCTTGATCATGACCGGGTAGCCGATCTCGTTCGAGATCTTCACGGCCTCGTCGGCATCCTCGATCAGCCCCATGAAGCCGGGCACCGTCGAGACGCCCGCCTCCTGCGCGATCTTCTTCGAAGTGATCTTGTCGCCCATCGCTTCGATCGCGCCTGCAGGCGGGCCGACGAAGGCGACGCCGGCCTTCTCGAGTGCCTCGGCGAATTTCATGTTCTCCGACAGGAAACCGTAGCCCGGATGCACCGCTTCGGCGCCCGTATCCCTGATCGCAGCCATGATCTTGTCGATCACGATGTAGCTTTCCGACGCGGGGGGCGGGCCGATATGCACGGCCTCGTCGGCCATGCGCACATGCAGCGCGTTCTTGTCGGCATCGGAATGGACCGCGACCGTCGCGATCCCCATCTTGCGCGCGGTCTTGATCACGCGGCAGGCGATCTCGCCGCGGTTGGCGATCAGGAGCTTCTTGAACATGGGCAGTCGTCCCTTCCTTGCGGGGCTCGTGCCCCGTTCTGATTCAAAACGAAAAAGGCCACCGGGGGCATGCTGCCCCGGTGGCCTTCATGTCGGTTGAACCCTGTCAGGCCGCGCGCAGGGCGCGGCCGGTGATCAGTTGCAGACCCCCACGTCGTCGCAGAGCGCACCACCGGCCGCGCCGATGAGAATGCCCGTGCCGACATTGCCGTCGAGTGCGGCCGCGGTGACGCCGCCTGCGACCGCGCCAAGGCCGGCCCGCTCGATATCGGCGGTGACACAGCCCGACAGCGCAAGCGCCGCGGCAAAGAGGGTTGCGGTGAATGTGGTCTTGTGGATGGCGCGCATTTTGCGTCTGCTCCTGTCGATATGCCTCGTAAGGACAGGTATACACGCAATTTCCTTGACGCGATAGTACACTGCGTCGCCGCGGCGCCGTCGGCAAAAAAAGGCGGTCGGCACAGCAAGCTGGCCGACCGCGTCGAAGGGGAAGGGTAACACGTCTTGTCGTGACCGGCCGTTGAATTGCTGGGGACAGTGGCCGGCAAGGTGACCATGCCACGGTTTTCCGGCCGCGAAAGAGCGATCTGCCCTTCGGGTGCGTGGTGCGCGCGAAACCGCGCAAGCCGGGTGGCGCTGCGCGAAATCATGCCGATCGTCCCTCCCAGACGCCGGAGCCATCGAAGGCCTCGGGAAAGGCGGCGCGGGCGCGATCCTCGTCGATGACGAGCAGGGCCTCGTAGCTTTCCGGGTCGAAGGGGTCCTCGGCCGGGATCACCTCTCGGCCGAAGAGCCAGCCGAGCCGCCCGGCGTCGAGGTTCCCCCGTTCGAAGGGCTCGGTGCCGAAGTAGAGCCAGAGCGCCTCCATGAAGGCGGCGTCGGCGCGCCGGTCGGCGGGGCGGCGGTCGGCATAGCGTTCGCGCGCGATCAGCTTCGTCGCGCCCTCCTTGTTGGCACGGCGGATGGTGAACTGCAGGTCGCTGCCGGGCAGACGGGAGGGGAAGCCGCGATACTTGATCATGCGGGCACCCCCATGATGGCGGGTGCAGGGATATGCCGGGCGAGGGCGGTGCCCCGCCCGAACATCAATTTGTCTTCACTCGTACTTGTTCGACACCGGATCGTGGGTGATCGGTGCAGGTTCGATGAAGAGGATCTCTTGCTGCTCGGGCACCGGTGCGGCGCAGGCTGCGACGCCTGCCACAAGGGCCAAGGAAAGAAGCGCATGGAACGTGCGCGACATCTCGCTCTCCTTGGGTTTCGGACCGTGACCGGATCCAGCGACCCGGCCACGGCCAGAGGTACAGCTGCACGGGGGCAGCCAATGCCAAGGATACCTTCAGGCGAGGTTTCTCCACAGGATTTTGCACAGGTGGAGAAAGCCTGTGACTCGGTTGCATCACACCGAGAGAGACTTGAACGTCGTTTCGCAACATGTTGTGCAAGCATCAGAAAAGCTCCCAGATACAGATGGGGCCTTCGAGGCGATAGCTTTCGAAATAGCGACGGACACCCGGCGCGGTGACACCACGCTCGACCGGCGCTTCCATCATCTCGACGATGACCCAATCGGGGGTCATGGATCGGGTTTCGGCCACTGGTACGCCCCAGGTTCTGCAGGCCCAGTCCATGTCCTCGCGCAGCTCGGAATTGGTCAGGCGATCCCCCGCGATGGACGGCGCAAGCAGCCGCACCACGACCTGCAACTCGCCGGACCAGGGGTTTTCCTCGACCAGCAGGCCGTGCAGCGTGAGGGGCTGGCCCGATGGCGCGTCGATCTCGCCCATGGGCCAGTCGCCCTGCAGAACCTCGCTCGCGCCCGCGATGGGTGCGAGCGACAGGCAGCAGGCAAGTGGCAGGGCGGTCTGGATCACCGGGCGCCTCCGTCGGGCCTGCGGGCGATGCAATCGATCTCGACCAGCGCGCCGACGGCAAGCGCGGTGACGCCCACGGTGGTGCGCGCAGGCCGCCGGTCAGGCGGGAAGAAGGACTGGTAGGTCTCGTTGAAGGCGGCGTAGTCGCGCTCGAACTCGGTCAGGTAGGCGCGCATCTGCACGACATGGCTCAGGTCAAGGCCCACGCCCTGCAGGATCATCCGAAGGTTGTCCATCACCCGCGCGGTTTGCGCCTCGACCCCTTCGGGAAGGGGCGCGTCGGGGGCGGCGGGGTCGGTCGGCATCTGGCCCGTGAGGATCACCCAGCCGTCCACCTCGACCGCGTGCGAGAAGGGGGCGACGGGGCGCGGGCCACCGGTGATCATGTGGAAGACGGGGTCGGTCATCGGTGTCTCCGTAGGGTGGGCATTCCTGCCCGCCGCGCCGGTGAGGTGGGCAGGATTGCCTACCCTCAGAGCGGAATGTTGTCGTGCTTCTTCCAAGGCATCTGCTTGCGCTTGGTCCTGAGTTGCGCAAAGGCCCGGCAGACCCGCCGCCGGGTCGAGCGCGGCTGGATCACCTCGTCGATGAAGCCGCGTTCCGCCGCGACGAAGGGATTGGCGAAGGCGTCCTCGTACTCCTTCGTGCGCTGCGCGATCTTCTCGGCATCGCCAAGTTCGGAGCGATAGAGGATCTCGGTGGCGCCCTTGGCGCCCATCACCGCGATCTCGGAGGTGGGCCAGGCGTAGTTGATGTCGCCGCGCAGGTGCTTGGAGGACATCACGACGTAAGCGCCTCCATAGGCCTTGCGGGTGATGACCGTGACCTTCGGCACCGTCGCCTCGCCATAGGCGAACAGGAGCTTCGCACCATGCTTGATGACGCCGTTGTATTCCTGCCCGGTCCCCGGCAGGAAGCCGGGAACGTCGACCAGCGTCAGGATCGGGATCTCGAAACAGTCGCAGAACCGCACGAAACGCGCGGCCTTGCGCGCGCTGTCGATGTCGAGAACGCCCGCCAGCACCATCGGCTGATTGGCCACCACGCCCACGGTCTGCCCCTCCAGCCGGATGAAGCCGGTGATGATGTTCTTCGCGAAATCCTCCTGGATCTCGTAGAAATCCCCCTCGTCCGCGACCTTGGTGATCAGCTCCTTCATGTCGTAGGGCATGTTGGGGTTGTCGGGCACCAGCGTGTCGAGGCTTTCCTCGATGCGGTCGGGGCTGTCGTAGAAGGGGCGGACGGGCGGCTTCTCGCGGTTGGAGAGCGGCAGGAAATCGACCAGCCGCCGCACCTCGGATAGGGCCTCCACGTCATTCTCGAAGGCGCCGTCGGCGACGCTCGACTTGCGGGTATGCGTCGACGCGCCGCCCAATTCCTCGGCGGTGACCTGCTCGTTCGTCACGGTCTTCACCACGTCGGGGCCGGTGACGAACATGTAGGAGCTGTCCTTCACCATGAAGATGAAGTCCGTCATCGCCGGCGAATAGACCGCGCCGCCCGCGCAGGGGCCCATGATCATGCTGATCTGGGGGACCACGCCCGAAGCCTCGATGTTGCGCTGGAAGACCTCGCCATAGGCGGCAAGGCTCGAGACCCCCTCCTGGATCCGTGCCCCGCCCGAGTCGTTGATGCCGATCACCGGCGCACCGTTCTGGATCGCCATGTCCATGATCTTGCAGATCTTCGCCGCATGGGTTTCCGACACGGACCCGCCCAGCACGGTGAAATCCTGGCTGAAGACATAGACCATGCGGCCGTTGATCGTGCCCCAGCCGGTGATGACGCCATCGCCGCGCGGCTTCGAGGCCGCCATCCCGAAATCGGTGCAGCGGTGGGTGACGAACATGTCGTATTCCTCGAAGGACCCCTCGTCGAGCAACAGCTCGATCCGCTCGCGCGCGGTCAGCTTGCCCTTGGAATGCTGGGCGTCGATCCGCTTCTGCCCGCCGCCGAGGCGTGCCTCTTCGCGGCGATGTTCGAGCTCCTGCAGGATGTCCTTCATCTGTCGTCCCTTCCGACTGGTCCTGTCCCTCCTGGTGTCCTCGCCTGGCGCGGACAACCGGGGATTGTCGCGGACACTATGGACGCAGCGCCGCCCGCGCGAGTCGGAATGCGCATATTTGCAAATCAGTTTGCGAACCCGATGCTGTTTTTGCGAAATTGCTAACAAGGCGTGCCATCGCCTACCGGTCGGCATTCCGTCGGGCTACACCGGGCCAAGACCCCTCAGCCCTGCCCGGTCCCCGCTCATGCCGCACATCCCCGTTCCCGTCACGACCATCGGCCTGTTGATCCTGTCCAACATCTTCATGACCTTCGCGTGGTATGGCCACCTGAAGTTCAAGGCGGCGCCGCTCTTCGCCGTCATCCTGATCAGTTGGGGCATCGCCTTTTTCGAATACCTTCTGCAGGTGCCGGCGAACCGGATCGGGCATGGCCATTTCTCGGCGGCCGAGCTCAAGACCATCCAGGAAGTGATCACCCTGACGGTGTTCGGGCTCTTCTCGGTGGTCTACCTGCGCGAGCCGTTGGCGTGGAACCACCTCGTCGGCTTCGGCTTCATCGCGGCGGGGGCCTTCTTCGTGTTCCATCGCTGGACCTGAGCGCACAGGCCCCTCTGCGCGGCTGCACGCCCCGGAGGGCTGGACCCGGGCGACGGTTGGGCCTATTCCGTTGCCATGGCAACAATCGACCCGGTGCGCTTTCTCGACCGCGCGACCCCGCCCCACATCTTCACGCTGATCGTTCTGACGGGTCTCGGGGCCCTGTCGATGAACATCTTCCTGCCGTCCCTGCCGCAGATGACGGAGTATTTCGTCACCGATTACAGGCTGATGCAGCTGTCGGTGGCGCTTTACCTGGCGGTCAACGCAGGGCTGCAGATGGTCATCGGCCCGATCTCGGACCGGTTCGGGCGCAGGCCCGTGCTGCTGGTCGGGATCGTCGTATTCCTGGCCGCGACGCTCGGCTGCATCCTTGCACCCAACATCGAGGTCTTCCTCTTCTTCCGGATGCTGCAGGCGGTGATCGTCGTGGGTCTGGTGCTGGGTCGTGCGGTCGTGCGCGACATGTACCCGGCCGACCAGGCCGCAAGCCAGATCGGTTATGTCACCATGGGCATGGCGGTGGTGCCGATGATCGGCCCGGCCATTGGCGGCGTGCTTGACCAGACCTTTGGCTGGCAGGCGAATTTCTGGCTCCTGTTCATCCTTGGCGTCATGGTTCTCGGGCTGACCTGGCGCGACCTGGGCGAGACGGCGCGCGCCACCTCGACCAGTTTCGCCGCGCAGTTCCGCGAATACCCCGAGCTGCTCACCTCGCGCCGGTTCTGGGGCTATTGCATGACCGCGGCCTTCGCCTCGGGCGCGTTCTTCGCCTATCTCGGCGGCGCGCCTTTTGTCGGCTCCGAGGTCTTCGGCCTGCCGCCCGCGCTGGTCGGCTTCTACTTCGGCGCGCCCGCGCTGGGGTATTTCTTCGGCAACTGGATCTCGGGCCGCTTCTCGGTGCGGCTGGGGATCAACGCGATGATCCTGTGGGGCACGACGATCTCCGCGGTGGGTCTGACGATGTCGCTGATCCTGTTCCTCCTCGGGTTCAAGACGGCCCTCGTCTTCTTCGGGTTCATGACCTTCGTGGGCCTCGGCAACGGCATGGTGCTGCCCAACGCGACCTCGGGCATGCTGTCGGTGCGTCCGCACCTGGCGGGGACGGCCTCGGGGCTTGGGGGCGCGATCATGATCGGCGGCGGCGCGGCGCTCTCTGCGCTTGCGGGCGCGCTCCTGACGGGCGGCAACGGGGCCTATCCGCTGATCGGGATCATGCTCCTCACCTCCATCCTCGCGGTGCTCTCGATCCTCTACACGATCCGGCGCGAGCGCCAGGTCGTCCGCTGAGACCTTGCGCGCGGCTTTGCAAATCGGCAAAACGGCATTGCAAACCACTCTGCCGGAGGCGCCATGTCCGCCCGCAAACTCTATGCCGGGGCCAAGCTGCGCGAGATCCGCACGCGGCTTGGCCTGACGCAGAAGGATTTCGCCCAGAAACTCGGCGTCTCGCTGCCCTACCTGAACCAGATGGAGAACAACAACCGCCCGGTCTCGACCGCGGTGGTCCTCGGCCTTGCACAGGAGTTCGGCATTGACGTGACCGAGTTGCGCGCGGGCGATGCCGAGCGCCTGGTCTCGGACATGCGCGAGGCGCTGGCCGACCCCGTCTTCGCCGAGGCCGCGCCGCCGCTCGCCGACCTGCGGCTTGCCGCCTCTAACGCGCCGGCGCTGGCGCGCGCCTTTCTCGACCTGCACCGGGCCTATCGCCAGACGCATGAGCGGCTCGCCTCGCTCGACGAGGCATTGGGGCAGGACCGGCACGCCGCCCCCTCCCCCTGGGAAGAGGTGCGCGACTTCTTCCACTACTGCGACAACTACATCGACGCCGTCGACCGCGCCGCCGAGCGCTTCGCCTCGAAGGCCGAGGGCGATCTCGCGGCCCACACCGAGGCGGTGCTGGCGGGCATGGGCGTCACCATCCGGCACGAGGCGGGGCAGGGCGTGCGCGCCTACGACACCGCCACCCGCGTCCTGACGCTCAGCCCACGGGCGGCACCGGAAACGCAAAGGTTCCAGCTCCTGCACCAATATGCGCTCCTGGGACAGGCGCAGCTGATCGAGGCGACGCTCGACCTCGCCCGGTTTCAGTCCGACACCAGCCGCGAGATCGCGCGGATCGGCATGGCCAACTATTTCGCGGGCGCGGTTCTCATGCCCTACACCCGCTTCGCCGGCGAGGCGCGCGAGACGCGCCATGACCTCGAGCGGCTCTCGATCCAGTTCGGCGCATCGATCGAGCAGGTGGCCCATCGCCTCTCGACCCTGCAACGCCCCGGCGCCAAGGGCATCCCCTTCTTCTTCGCCCGGGTCGACCAGGCGGGAACGGTCACCAAGCGCCACTCGGCCACCCGGCTGCAATTCGCCCGCTTCGGCGGGGCCTGCCCGCTCTGGAACGTGCACCAGGCTTTCGAGACGCCCACCCGCTTCCTGCGGCAACTGGCCGAGACGCCCGACGGGGTGCGTTACGTGATCCTGGCCCGCGACGTGTCGAAGTCCGGTGGGGCATGGGGGACGCCCACGCGGCGCTTCGCCATCTCGCTCGGATGCGAGGTCAGGCACGCGCCCGATCTCGTCTATGCGGACGGTCTCGACCTCGACCGGGACACGGCGTTCCAGCCGATCGGCATCTCCTGCCGGATCTGCGAGCGCGAGGCCTGCCACCAGCGCGCGGTGCCGCCGCTGGAGCGGCGCCTGACGGTCGATCCCAACCGCCGCGGCACGCTGCCCTACGAGATAGGACGTTGATCGGGCGTTGATAGGACGTTGACGGGCCCACGCGCCCCGCCCTACTCCTGATCCGACGGACAGGGAGGATTGACCGACATGGAAATGCACGCCACGCGCACCATCGCCGCCGACCGGATGACGGTCTGGCAGGCGCTGAACGACCCCGAGGTGCTGAAAGCCTGCATCCCCGGTTGCGAAGAGCTGACCGGCTCACCCGAGGAGGGCTTCAGTGCCGTGGTCAAGCAGAAGGTCGGACCGGTCAAGGCGACCTTCAAGGGCGAGGTGACCCTGTCGGATATCGTCGAGGGGACAAGCTACACCATCTCGGGCGAGGGCAAGGGCGGTGTCGCGGGCTTCGCCAAGGGCGGTGCGCAGGTCAGGCTCGCGGATGCCGAGGGCGGCGGCACGGAGCTGCAGTACGATGTCGAGGCCAAGGTCGGCGGCAAGCTGGCGCAGCTGGGGTCGCGCCTTGTCGACAGTTTCGCGACCAAGATGGCCGACCAGTTCTTCGAGCGCTTCCAGGCGCATGTCGAGGGATCGGGCGCGGAAGCCTGATCCCCCGTTCTCTTCCGCGTCGCGGGGCCTCAGGCCTTGGCGAGCATCCCCGCGATCTCGTCCTTCAGCGCCATGCGCTCCTTGCGCATCTTGGTCTCGGTGAAATCGTCCACCGGCTCCACCCCGGTTTCGGCGCGGTGCACCGCGCGATTCACCTCGTGATAGGCGTCCATCAGCTTGGCGAAATGCGGGTTCGACACCTTGAGCTCATGGATCTTCTCGGCGTCGTTTGGGAATTCCTCGGCCAGTTCGTGCGGCGTGTGTGACATGCGTGTCTCCTTCCTCGCTCCTGTCTGTCGGGCTGGAGACTAGGGCGGCGGGGCGCGCGCCGGCCTTGAGCCAGATCAACCGCGCCGCGCTTTCCGTGGCGTCACTCGGCGGCCTGGCTGCGGGCGCCATGCCAGGCGGCGGTCAGCGCCTCGGGGCTGAGGACATGTGCCGTCGGCACCTGGCCGAAGACCTCGGGCTCGGCCTCGCCGAGACGACCGGGGAAGGCCAGCACCGGCAGGCCTGCACTGCGCGCCGCCTCCAGCGCCGCGGCGGTATCGACGACCGCGACGGCCCGGCCGGGCCCGATGCCCAGCTCGGTCACGGCGGCCACCATCGCCTCGGGGCTTGGCGCCATCCGCTCCACGTCGCCGCGAAGGATGGCCACGTCGAAGGAGGTGCCGCCCCGCTCCCGCGCCGTCGCCTTCAGAAGCGCACGCACCGGTTCATGGTCGGACCGGCTGACCAGGGCCAGCTTCACCCCGCCGCGTGCGGCCCAGTTCATCACGCGCGCCACGCCCGGCCGCAGGGGCACGCTCCCGGCGAGCATGGTGGCAAAGTGGCGCTGGTGGCTTTGATCCAGCGTCTCGGCATCGACGAGCATGCCCAGATGGGCGGCATAGCGGGCCGCGAGCTGGCGATCTCCGCCCGGGCGCATCAGTTCGGCATAGGTATCCCAGGACCAGTTCCAGCCGATGCCATGGGTGCGAAAGGCCGCGTTCCATGCCGCGCGGTCGAGCTCGGCCACTTCGGCCAAGGTGCCCATTCCGCCAAAGATCAAAGCTTCCAAGGTCATGCGGTTCCTCCACGTGACCATCGGAATCAGGATGGCGGCCACCGGACAACCGCGGCGCGGGAATCGCTGCGTTGCAGCGCGGGGCTTTGGCATCCCCCTGTGCGCATCGGTGCATCGGTGCACAATTCTCAGGCGAAACTAAAATGCCCGTTTCAAGCGCCGTGCGCTTCGGGCGCAGGCGTGACCGGCCGCTTGCGCCGGGCTTCGCGCCAGGTCACCAGCGTGATCGCCGCGATGATCATGGCCCCGCCCAGCATGACGTAGATGTCGGCCGGTTCCCCGAAGATCACGACGCCAAGCAGCGTGGCCCAGACCAGCTGAAGGAATGTGACGGGTTGCGTCACCGTCAGCGGTGCCGCGGCAAAGGCCAGCGTCATCGTGTAATGCCCCGCCGTCGCGAAAGCGGCGGTCAGCGCCAGCCAACCCAGCTCGGTCAGTCCGATGGGCACCCAGACCGCCCAGGCGACGGGGGCCAGAACCACCGGCACCACGACCGAGAGCATGAAGACCACCACCTGCGGCTTGGCGCGGTCCGCAAGCAGCTTGGTCATGAAGTAGCTGCCCGCCATGAAGGCAGCGGTGAACAGCATCGCGACATGGCCGATGTCGACCTCGCGAAACCCAGGGCGCACGATCACCAGCGTGCCGAGGAACCCCACCACGACGGCCCCGATGCGCCAGGGCCCGATGCGTTCCTTCAGCAGAACGACGGCCAGCAGCATGACATAGATCGGGTTGAGATAATTGAGCGCCGTCACGTCGGCGATCGGGATTCGGGCCATCGCGTAGAACCACAGGATGACGGCTACGGAATGGCACAGTCCCCTGAGCCCGAACAGGCCCAACGTCTGCCTGTCGAGCGTCGCCGCCCTGACCGCGGGCCACATCGGGATCAGGAACACGAGACCCAGCGCATAGCGCAGGAAGGCGGATTGCGGAGCGGGGACCTCGGTGCCGACCATCTTGACGCTGGCGGTGACCGCCACGAAGCAAAGGCCCGTGACGATCATCCAGACGACGCCGGCGATCGGTCGCCCCGCCGGATCGGTGGCGGGCTTGGTCCGGGCCGAGGTGTCGGGGACAGTTGCCATGGCCAAGGACATGGCGCAGCCGGTGGGGACTGTCCAGCGGGCTCAGCCGCCGAGCGCGAGTTTCGCCGCCAGCGCCAGCATGGTGACGCCGACCAGGGCGTCGAGCAGCTTCCATGCCATCGGCCGTGCGAAGAGCGGCGCGAGCGCCCGGGCGCCGTAGCCGAGGAGGACGAAGAACAGCACCGAGGCCGCCAGCGCGCCGGACCCGAACATCCACCGTGCCGGCCCGTAGGTGGTCGCCACCGCGCCGATCAGGCCCAGCGTGTCGAGGTAGACATGCGGGTTCGCCCAGGTCAGCGCAAGCGTGGTGGCGACGGCGGCGCCCAGGCCCTGCTCGGCCGGACCGCCCGCCTCTAGGGCCTCGGTCGCGGCCCAGGCGGCGCGCAGGCTCTTGAGGCCGTAGCCCACGAGGAACGCCGCCCCGCCCCAGCGCATCGCCTCGATCGCCCAGGGCGCGGCCTCGGCCAGCGCGCCGAAGCCCGCGACGCCGGAAAAGATGAGGATGCCCTCCGAGATGCAGCAGACCGCGACGACGGTACCCACATGCGCCCGGCGCAACCCCTGCCGAAGCACAAAGGCATTCTGCGCCCCGATGGCGAGGATCAGGCTGAACGACAGGGCGAAGCCTGCGGCGAATTCGGTGAGCATGACGATGTCCGTTCCAGTGTCGGCCAGGGCGATACCGACGACCCGAACATCGGTCTAGCGAATAAAACTAAAGCAAGTTAAGTCTGGCTAATGATCGACCGCGCTGCCCTCGCCGCTTTTTCGGCCGTGCTCCGCACCGGCTCGTTCGAGGGGGCAGCGGTGCAGCTGGGTGTCACGCAATCGGCGGTGTCCCAGCGTGTGAAGGGGCTGGAGGAGCGGTTTGGCAGCGCCCTGATCCGGCGCACCCGTCCCGCCACGCCGACGGAGGCGGGCCGCCGGTTGCTGGCCCATGCCGAGGCGGTGGGCCTGCTCGAGCAGGACCTGCTGCGCGATCTCGGCCAGACCGCGCCCGATGCACCGCTAAGGATCGCCGTGACCGCCGACAGTCTCGCGACCTGGGTGATCGCTGCGCTGGCCGAGGTCGAGGGCGTGCTGTTCGACCTCGTGATCGACGACCAGGACCATTCTGCGGATCTCCTGCGGGGCGGCGAGGTCGCGGGTGCGATCACCGCCTCGGACCGGCCCGTCCCCGGCTGCGATGCGCTGCCTCTGGGGTGCCTCAGCTACATCGCCTTCGCCGCGCCCGGGTTCGTGCGTCGCCACTTCCCCGACGGGGTGACAGCCGGGGCGCTGGCCCGCGCGCCCGCGCTTACCTTCAACCGCAAGGACCGCCTTCAGCGCGCCTGGGCCCGGGCGGCTACGGGCACACAGCCCGTTCTGCCCACGCATTACATCGGCTCGACCCACGCGATCACCGAGGCCGGGCTGGCCGGGCTGGGATGGGGGGTGAACCCCGACGCCATGATCGCGCCGCTTGTCGCCGAGGGACGCCTTGTCGACCTCGACCCCGCCATCCGGGTCGACACGCCCCTGTACTGGCAGGTGCCGCGGCGGATGGCCCCGGCACTGGCCGGGGTCACCCGCGCCCTGCGCCGGGCCGCGCCCGGGGGCGCTCAGGGCAGGTAGCGCGTGGGGTTTACCGCCTCGAAGCCGCGCCGCACCTCGAAATGCAGGAAGGACGGATCACCGGGGCCGACCTCGGCAATGGCCTGGCCCTGGGTCACACGGTCCCCCCGCGAGACGGTGATGTTGCGGATGTTGGCGTAGACCGTGAGCAGCCCGTCGGGGTGGCGCACCACAAGGATCGGGATCTGGTCGGTGTCCTGCGTGATCGCCGCGACCTCGCCATCGGCGGCGGCGCGGACCGTCGTGCCGGTCGAGGCGCCGATGTCGATCCCCTCGTTGCCGTTGCCGTAGGGCCGGATGACGCTGCCCTGCACCGGGTAGGCGAAGCGCGCGGTATTGGCCGCAGGGGCAGGCGCCGCCGGGGCCGGTGCGGGGGCAGATGCCGGCGCCGGGGCCTGCGTGCCGGGCGGCGGAAGCGGTGCCGCCTGGATCGGGTCGGGAAGAGGCGTCGCCGCCGAGGGCGGAAGGGGGGCAACCGAGCTGCCCGGCGAGGTGCCGCCCGCGACCGACGCCTCCTCGATGATGATCGGGATGATCAGGTACTGCCCCTCGCGCACGGACAGGTCCGGGCCGAGCCCGTTCCATTCCGCCAGTGCCCGGACCGAGACGCCGTAGAGCCGCGCGATGGAATAGGCCGTCTCGCCCCGGCTTACGCGGTGGCGCACCGGTTCCTGGCCGGGCTGGACCGCGGGCGCGGCGACACTGCCCTGCCGGGCCTCTGCCGCGTCGATCGCACCCGACGCGATTGCGGCGATATCGGTGCCCGATCCGGCCCGGGGCGCGACACGCCGCGGCAGCGCGAGAACCTCGTCGGGGCGCAGTTCATCGGTTGGGCTGCGCCCGTTGAAGCGTGCAAGCTCCTGCGGGTCCATGCCGATGCGCCGCGCCACGTCGGCCACGGTGTCGCCTCGGCGGGCGACGACCATCTGGTAACTTTCATAGGTGATCAGGCCATTGGAGTCCGGTTCGGGACGCGGCGCGGCCTCGCCCGCACCCCGGGTCGAGATGCGATCGGGGCGAAGGTCGAAATCCATGTCGGACCCCACGCAGCCTGCAAGGACCGAAAGGCAAAGGCCAAGGGCCAGGAGCTTGGGCGCTGGGGTCATCGCTCGGGTCTTCCTCAACTGCTCCGGCGCATCGTGCCGGTTACGCACAGGTCCACGCCCCGCGAACCGGGGTCTCGGACATCCCGCGCGTTCTACATCGAAAACGGCCTGCGAATAAAGCCCTGCGGCGGGGAATCGCCGATGCCCGTTCCCCCGGGGCGGGGCCGCTCAGTCGCGGGGCAGGCCATCGACCAGCGGCACGAAGCGCACCGGCAGAAGCTCGTCGTAGTCGAAGCCCGATCCGTCGGCGCGACGCGTCACCTTGATCAGGCTCTGTACGGAATCCGACTGCCCCACCGGAACGACCATCACGCCGCCCGGCTTCAGTTGGCGCAGAAGGGGGCCGGGCGGGTCCTCGGCCGCGGCGGTCACGAGGATACGGTCGAAGGGCCCCTGTTCCGGCAGGCCGAAACTGCCGTCGCCGGTGAGCACCGTGATGTTGCTCAGGCCCAGCCGGGTGAACCGCTCCTCGGCCTCGCGGGTCAGCGTCCGGTGCCGGTCGATGGTGTAGACCCGCCGCGCAAGCTGGCTCAGGATCGCGGCCTGGTAGCCCGATCCGGTCCCGATCTCGAGCACGGTGTCGCGCGGCTGCACCCCGAGCGCCTGCGTCATCAGCCCCACCACCGAGGGCTGGCTGATCGTCTGCCCCGAGGCGATGGGCAGGGGCATGTCCTCGTAGGCGCGCGCCTCGAAATGGCCCTTCACGAAATCGCCGCGGTCGATGCGTTCCATCGCCTCGAGCACCCGCACGTCCGTGACCCCCTTCGAGCGCAGCTGGAAGAGGAACTGCATCTTGCGGGTGGCCTCGTCCTCGGGGGTCATTCGAGGGCGGCCCTCAATGCCTCCAGCCGGTCATGCGCGGTCAGGTCGACGCGCATCGGCGTGACCGAGATGTAGCCCTCGAGGTTGGCGTGCGCATCGGTGCCCGGTTCGGTCGCCACGTCCTGCCGCCCGCCCCTGATCCACAGGAAGCGGCGCCCGTTCGGCGCGACATGCGGCTCGACCCCGAACTTCGTCTCGCGCCGGTAGCCCTGCGCGGTGACGCGCGTGCCCTTCACCTCGGCGGCGGGGACGGGCGGGAAATTGACGTTGTAGAAGACGCGGTAATCGGTCTCGTCCCAGTGCCCGTTGTCCAGGAGCTTGCGGATCACCGCGGCGCCATGATGCGTGGCCGCCTCGAAGCTGTTCTCGAGCGTCACGTTGCGCGGCCCGTAGTACTGCGAGAGCGCGATGGCCGGCAGGCCCTGAAGCGCGGCCTCCATCGCGCCGCCGATGGTGCCGGAGTAAAGCACGTTCTCGGCGGCGTTGTTGCCGCGGTTCACGCCGGACAGGACCAGGTCGGGCGGGCCGTCGGCCAGCACGTCGTAAAGGCCCGCAAGGATGCAGTCGGCGGGCGAGCCCTCGGCCGCGAAGCGGCGGGGGGCAAGCTCGGCGATCATCGTGGGATGGACGTAGGAGATGCAGTGCCCGACGCCCGACTGCTCGAAGGCCGGGGCGACCGTCCAGACCTCACCCTCCGGGCCCGCGATCTCGGCGGCGATGGCCTCGAGCACCTTGAGGCCCGGGGCGTTGATGCCGTCGTCGTTGGTCAGAAGGATGCGCATGAACTCTCCGGTCCGGTCAGGGTCCGGGCCGGTCTAGCGGCTGGGTCCGGGCACGGCAATCCCCGTGGCCGCGTCAGGCGCGCGCCTGTGTCATGGCGAGCCACAGAAGGCCCGCGGCCCCGATCCCCGCAACGACGGCGAAGGCCGTCAGGGTCGCGGCATTGGCAACGACCACGCCGAAAAGCGCCCAGGCCACGGCGATCGGATAGGTCGGCACGCGCAGGCGCCGCGCGAGCGGCACCGCGATGGCCAGCGCCAGCGCCAGACCCGCCCAACTGATCGCCACCGGGCTGCCAAGCCCGTAGCCCATCGCCACCGTCCCCAGCGCGACGCAGCTGGCCGCGGTCAACCACCCGGCGTAAAGCCCCAGGGGCAGCGCGTTCCACGCCCGGTCGCGCTGTGGCGCGCGGACCAGCGCCCAGAGCGCGCCGATGAGCATGACCCAGATCAGCGCCGTCGCGATGACCGGGTCGCGCAGCGCGATGGCGATCCACGACGCGCCTATGGCGATGCTGACGATCAGCCCCCAGCGGCCCGCGTCCCAATCCTCCGCTGTGTCGCGCTTGATCAGGCCGTAGCCCGCGGACCCCAGCAGCCACAGGTAGATCACCCCCCAGATCGAGAAGGCGTAGCCCTCGGGCTGGATCGGCGGTTCCTCGACGGGGACAGGCAGTTGCGCGGAATCGAAGCCGGTGAAGGGCTGCGTCAGGAAGGGCGTGACGACGAAGGCGACGGTGGCCACGACCAGAAGAACCGCCTTGAGCTTGGCGGTGTCCTTCGGGTCGTCGGGGTGTTCGAGATCAGGCAAGTTTTCCCTCGGGCGTGATGCGCGTCTTGCCCCCCATGTAGGGATACAGCACCTGCGGGAGAAGGACCGAGCCGTCTTCCTGTTGGCCGTTCTCCAGCACCGCGATCAGGCAGCGCCCCACGGCGAGGCCGGAGCCGTTCAGCGTGTGCAGGAACTCCGGCTTGCCGCCGCCCGCGGGGCGGAAACGGGCGTTCATCCGCCGCGCCTGGAAGTCGCCGCAGGTCGAGACCGAGCTGATCTCGCGGTAGGTGTCCTGCCCCGGCAGCCAGGCCTCGATGTCATAGGTCCGGCGCGCGCCGAAGCCCATGTCGCCAGTGCAGAGAACGACGGTTCTGTAAGGAATCTCAAGGCGTTCAAGGATGCCCTCGGCGCAAGCAAGCATGCGCTTCTGTTCCTCGTCCGAGGCGTCGGGATGGGTGATCGAGACCATCTCGACCTTCTCGAACTGGTGCTGTCTGAGCATGCCCGCGGTGTCGCGGCCGGCTGACCCGGCTTCGCTGCGGAAGCACAGGGAATGGGCGGTGAAGCGCTTGGGAAGATCGGCCTCGTCGAGGATCTCGCCTGCGACGATGTTGGTCAGCGTCACCTCGGAGGTGGGGATGAGCCACCAGCCGTTGGTCGTCTGGTAGCTGTCCTCGCCGAACTTGGGCAGCTGGCCGGTGCCGAACATGGTCTCGTCGCGGACGAGGACGGGGCCGTTGACCTCGGTCAACCCGTTCTCAAGTGTATGAATATCCAGCATGAATTGCGCCAGCGCCCGGTGCAGGCGGGCCACCGCGCCCTGCATCACGACGAAGCGCGAGCCGGAGAGCTTGGCCGCCGTCTCGAAGTCGAGGCCGGGGGAAACGCCAGCGATGTCAAAGTGTTCCTTGGGC
The DNA here is from genome assembly GCA_015689745.1 of Rhodobacterales bacterium HKCCSP123. Taxonomy (GTDB): domain Bacteria; phylum Pseudomonadota; class Alphaproteobacteria; order Rhodobacterales; family Rhodobacteraceae; genus Roseicyclus. The sequence goes on from WVSO01000010.1 coordinate 52,625, forward strand.
TTGAAGTCGAAGGCGCGGGGCGTGCCCCAGCGGTTGATCTCGACGTTGTCGGCCTCGTCCGCGCCGTCGGGGACATCGGCGTAAGGCAGGTTCGGGATGCCCGCGAGCAGGTCGCGGAGGGCTGCGTCCTTCTCCTTGGCCTCGTCTTCGAGGTGGGCGATTTCCTCTTTCTTTTCAGAGACAAGGGCGCGGAGGCGCTCGAACTCGGCCTCGTCCCCGCGGGCCTTGGCGGCGCCCACGTCCTTGGAGGCGGCGTTGCGCTCGGCCAGCGCCGCCTCGGCCCGCGCGATGCAGCCGCGGCGCGCCTCGTCGAGGGCGAGGATGGCGGGCGACATCGGGTCCAGCCTCCGGCGGGCAAGGGCGGCGTCGAAGGCGTCGGGGGTCTCGCGGATGGCGCGGATGTCGTGCATCGGGGGCCTCGTCTGGCTGTCTCGGGCCGGGGTATGCCAGAGCCCGGCGCAGGGGGGAAGGGGCGGGTTGCGGGGTGTCACACCCCGTGCACAGGGCGTGCACACCGCGTGCATACGCGATTGGCGCACGGTTCGGGGTGGGGAGTGGGTTTTTTGTGCGGTGGGTGTGGGCGGGCGTAGTCCGGGCTTGAGCCCGGCTTACGGCGGTGGGCAGGGCGTGGTGGGCAGGTTTGCCCACCGCGGGGTGTCGCTCAGGGCGGGGGTTGCCCCCGCGCTTGCCTGCGCCCATGTGACCGGGATGCGCGACGGGGCGCGCGCCTTGCCTTCCCGGGACCCCGGAATTAGGGTGCGCCGGATTTTGACCAGGGGGGCTTTCGCCCCTCGTCCGTGATGCCGCAACAAGGACCGCTCAAGCCATGGAAGCCTTTGCCCAGTTCGTCCCGCTGATCCTGATCTTCGTGATCATGTATTTCCTGCTGATCCGTCCGCAGCAGAAGAAGGTGAAGGAGCACCAGGCGATGGTCGCGGCCCTGCGCCGGGGGGACGAGGTCGTCACCCAGGGCGGGCTGATCGGCAAGATCACCAAGGTGAAGGACGACACCGAGGTCGAGGTGGAGCTGGCGCAGGGCGTCAAGGTGCGCGTGCTGCGGCCGACGATCTCGCAGGTCCGCTCCAAGACCGAGCCCGCCGCCAACGACTGACGCCCGCCCGCGCACTCGCCTGAGACCTACGGCCGAAAGGGCCCATGATGCTGCAGATCCCGCTCTGGAACCGGCTGATGATCATTCTCGTGGTACTGGCGGGGCTGGCCTTTGCCATGCCCAACCTCTTCTACGATCGGGTCGAGCGGCACAACGATGCCGTCGCGGTGATCGAGGACACCGGCGCCACCAATGACGCGCTGGAATCAGAGCGGGGGCTCTGGCCCGATCTCCTGCCCTCGACGCTGGTGAACCTGGGTCTCGACCTGCGGGGCGGTGCGCATCTGCTGGCCGAGGTGCAGGTCGCCGATGTCTACGAGGCGCGGATGGACGCGCTCTGGCCCGAGGTGCGGGACGCGCTGCGCGACGTGCGCGACGAGGTCGGCACGATCCGGCGGCAGGATGCGCCCGCGGGCGAGTTGCAGGTGCGCATCAGCCGACCCGAGGGGATCGCCGCGGCGGTGGCCGCGGTGCGGGAACTGGCGACGCCGGTCGTGAGCCTGACCGGGGTGGGTTCGCCCACGCTGGACGTGCGGGGCGAGAACGACCTTGTCACCGTCACGCTCAGCGAGGCGGAGCGCGAGGCGACGGACAACCGCACCATGCAGCAGTCGGTCGAGATCGTGCGCCGCCGCGTCGACGAGGCGGGCACGCGGGAGCCCACGATCCAGCGCCAGGGTCGCGACCGGATCCTGATCCAGGTGCCGGGCATCGGGTCGGCGCAGGAGCTGAAGGACCTGATCGGGACGACGGCGCGGCTGACCTTCCACCCTGTCGTGCGGCGCGCGGCCTCGGCCGAGGCGGAGGTCGAGAGCCGGCAGATCCTGCTGCCCTCGATGGACGAGGAGGGGGTCTTTTACGTGCTGGAGCAGACGCCGGTGGTGACGGGGGATGACCTTGTCGACAGCCAGCCGGCGTTCGACCAGCAGACCGGGCAGCCGAGCGTCACATTCCGGTTCAACCCCTCGGGCGCGCGGGCCTTCGGCGAGTACACGGCGGCCAACGTGGGCGCGCCCTTCGCCATCGTTCTGGATGAAGAGGTGATCAGCGCGCCAGTGATCCGGCAGGCGATCACGGGCGGCTCTGGGCAGATCACCGGCAACTTCAACGTTGAGACATCGACGGAACTGGCGGTTCTGCTGCGCGCGGGCGCGCTGCCCGCCGAGATGGTGTTCCTCGAGGAGCGGACGATCGGGCCGGAGCTGGGTGCGGACAGCATCGCCGCGGGCGAGATCGCCGCGGTGGTGGCCTTTGCGGCGGTGCTGGTCTTCATGGTGCTGAGTTACGGGCTCTTCGGGGTCTTCGCCTCGCTCGCGCTGATCCTGAACGTGGGGCTGATCTTCGGGGTGCTGAGCCTCATCGGGGCCACGCTGACCCTGCCGGGGATCGCGGGGATCGTGCTGACCATCGGCATGGCGGTGGACGCGAACGTGCTGGTCTTCGAGCGCATCCGCGAGGAGCTGAAGACCGCCAAGGGGCCGGCGCGGGCGATCGAGCTGGGCTACTCGCGGGCACTGAGCGCCATCATCGACGCGAACCTGACGACATTCATCATCGCGGTGATCCTCTTCGCGTTGGGCTCGGGCCCGGTGCGGGGCTTCTCGGTCACACTGGGGATCGGGATCCTCACCTCGGTCTTCACCGCGATCTACGTGACGCGCCTTTTCATCGTGACCTGGTTCGACCGGCGTCGCCCGAAAACCATCGAGGTCTGATCCGATGCGCCTGCGCCTTGTTCCCGACGAGACCAATATCGATTTCTTCAAATGGGCCCGGTTGACCTTCGGGGGCTCGGTCGTGGCGATGGTGCTGTCGCTCGGCATCTGGTTCGCCATGGGGCTGAATTTCGGGATCGACTTCCTGGGCGGGACGACGATCCGGACCGAAAGCTCGGAGCCGGTCGACGTGGGGGCCTACCGGGCCGCGCTGGAGGCGCTCGAGCTGGGCGACGTGTCGATCACCGAGGTCTTCGACCCGACCTTCGGGCCGGACGAGAACGTGGCGATGATCCGCATCCAGGCGCAGGAGGGACAGGAGAGCGTCACCCCCGAGACCGTGACCGCCGTGCAGGAGGCGCTCCGCACGGTCTATCCGGCGATGAGTTTCCCCAGCGTGGAGTCGGTGGGGCCCAAGGTCTCGGGCGAGCTGATCCAGACGGCGATCATCGCGGTCCTGGCCTCGCTCGGCGCGATCCTGGTCTATATCTGGCTACGCTTCGAATGGCAGTTCTCGATCGGTGCCGTGGCGGCGCTGATCCATGACATCGTGCTGACGATCGGGGTGTTCTCCCTTCTCCAGATCCGGTTCGACCTGGCCACCATCGCGGCGCTGCTGACCATCGTGGGCTATTCGATCAACGACACGGTGGTGATCTTCGACCGGCTGCGCGAGAACCTGATCAAGTACAAGCAACGCGACCTGCGGGACGTGATGAACCTGTCGGCCAACGAGACGCTGAGCCGGACGCTCATGACCTCCGGTACCACCTTGCTGGCGCTGCTGGCGCTCCTGGTGCTGGGCGGCGACGTGATCCGCGGCTTCGTCTTCGCGATCTTCTGGGGCGTGATCGTGGGGACCTATTCCTCGATCTACGTGGCCAAGAACGTGGTGCTGATGATCGGCGTGAAGCGCGACTGGTCGAAGCCCGACGCCAAGGCCGGGACGCAGTTTTCCAACATCGATGCCTGAGGGGCTTCTGGCGGCGCTTGCGCTGCCGGGGCTTGTCTGGCTGCTCGGGGCGATTTTCGTCTCGGGGACGGTCTATGGCTTCGCGGGCTTCGGGGCGGCGCTGATCTTCCTGCCGGTGGCGGTTGCGGTGGTGCCGCCGGAGCTGGCGATCGGGGCGTTTTCGCTCTCGGCCCTGTCGTCGATGGTGACGGTGGTGCCGCGGGCCTGGGCCACGGTGGACAAGCCCGCGCTGGGGCAGTTGCTGCTGGCGGCGATGCTGGGCTTTCCCGCGGGGGTCTGGGTGCTGGCGACATGGGACGAGGCGGCGATCCGCTGGATCGTCTCGGGCGTGGTGCTGGTGACGCTGGCCGCGCTTCTGGCGGGGTGGCGGCTGACGGCGGCGCCGGGCGTGGCCGCGCGGCTTGGCGTGGGGGCGGCGACGGGCGTGGTCGGCGGGGCGACCGGGCTGACCGGGCCGGTGGTGATCCTGTTCAACCTGGGCGCGGGGGCGCCGGCGGCCGTGACGCGGGCCAACACGCTGGTGTTCCTGACGCTTTCCTCGGGGCTGCTGCTGCCGCAGATGTGGGCGCAGGGGCTGCTGCGCCTCGAGGCGCTGTGGCTGGGTCTTTTGCTGGTCGGGCCCTATGCTCTGGGCAACCGGATCGGGCAGGCGCTGTTCGATCCCGGGGCCGAGGCGGTCTATCGGAGCGTGGCCTATGCGATCATCGCGGCCTCGGCGCTGGCGGGGCTGCCGGTCTGGAACTGAGAGACGGAGAGACGCAATGCGCATGAACGAGGTGACATTCGACGACAGCCGCCCGGTGGACGGCTACGGGCCGGGGTTCTTCCGGGTCGGCGGGCATGTGATGGAAGGAGCGGTCGTCGTGCTGCCCTCGGGGGTGTTTTCCTGGGGCGGCTACGAGGATGCCGCGCGGCTGACGGCGGCGGCGGGCGAGATCGACGTGCTGCTGGTGGGGACGGGGGCGGAGATCGCGCATATCCCGAAGGGTTTGCGGAGCGCGCTGGAGGCCGCGGGTCTCGGCGTCGAGGTGGCGGCGAGCCCAGCGGCCTGCCGCACCTACAACGTGCTTCTCTCCGAGGGGCGGCGCGTGGGTCTGGCGGTTCTGCCGGTGTAGGGTGGGCAATCCTGCCCACCGTGCCGGGTGTCTTGGGTTTTGTACGACCCTTGGTGGCGGGGAACGGTTGTCCTCACGTTGTCCTGGTGGAGAGTGCGGGAGCCTCCGGCGGGGATATTTAAGAAACGGAGAAGCGGGGCGGGCGCGCGTTAACCTTAACGAGGGGGTGCGGGTGGCGTTGGGGTCGTGGCTGTGGTGGCGCATCGTTGGGCGGCGGGCGCGTTAACCTTGACGTGGGGTTACTGCGGGAGCTGGCCCGTCGGGAGCGCCAGGCCGCCGAGGATCATCACGCGCAACTCGCGCTCCAGCTTGCGGCGCATGGTCTCGGCGAAATCCTCGTGGCTGGCGGCAAATTCGACGAAGGCGCCGGGGCCGCGGATGATTTCCTCGAGGTAGTACTCCTCGATGCCCCGCGAGGCGCCGCCGATGGCCAGCCCGTTCACCGTGACCCCGTCGAAGGGGAAGTGCTCGTAGGCCGCGATCGGCGGGAAGCCGTCGTTGTTCTGCCCGTCGCCGGAGATGTCGAGCGTCTGGAAGAGGCAGGGTGGCGCGCTGGCGAAGCGGTCGGCGGCGAAGCCGAGCGCGTAGCCGAGGGCGGTCGGGAAATCCTCGTGCGAGCGGACCTGGCGGGCGACGCGCTCGGCGATGGTGGTGAGCGTCTCTTCCGATGTAACGAGGGTCCAGTCGACGATCACGTCCTGCTGGAAGCGGCCGGACCATTCGAAGATCGAGAGCGCGACGGGGCCTGGCCCCTCGAGGAAGGCGGTGATGATCTCGGGCGCGATCAGCGCGCTTGCGAGCCCGTCGAGTTGCCGCCGGTATTCCTCGGCATCGACCGAGGCGGAGACGTCGAGGCCCAGCTGCAGCGCGAGGCGGCACTGGTCCTGCGCGGCGGCGGGGGTGGCCGCGCAGGCAAGCGTCAGGGCGAGGGCGGCGGCCCTCACCAGTGGCCCGTGTTGCCCATCGAGGCCCAGGGCTCGGCGGGCGCGAGCGCCTCGCCGTCCTGCAGAAGCTCGACGGAGATGTTGTCTGGGGAGCGGACGAAGGCCATGCGCCCGTCGCGGGGCGGGCGGTTGATGGTGACGCCGTTCTCCTGCAGGTGGCGGCAGGTCTCGTAGATGTTGGGAACCGAATAGGCGAGGTGGCCGAAATGGCGGCTGTCCGAGGGCAGCCCCTCGTCGCCGTCCCAGTTGTAGGTGAGCTCGACCGGGCAATCCTCCTGCCCCGGGGGGGCCATGAAGACCAGGGTGAAGCGGCCCTGTTCGTTCTCGTGGCGGCGCGTCTCGTGCAGGCCGAGAAGCTGGTAGAAGGCCATCGAGGCCGCGAGGTCCTTCACCCTCACCATCGTGTGCAGGTAGCGGATGCCCATGTCGTCCCTCCGGTGTCGTCTTGCGTTGGGGGGAAGTCTAACGCGGGTCTTGCGGGGGAACAGCCCCCGGCTTGGGTAAATTTCCTGTGGGTAACTGGGCGCGGCGCAGCCCCCTTTATCTTGCGGTACGGGGTGGGCGTGATGCAAGATATGGGGGCACGCTGCCCCAGAGACGAGAGAGGAGAGGCCCCATGCCGCTCAGCCCCGAGGCCCAGGCCGAGATCGAAGACGCCCGCGCGACGCCGCGCCAGACGCTGCGCGCCGTATCCGAGGGGATGGAGGCGCATCTGTATACCGCCCATCCCGTGCTGGATCACGGCTTTGTCCGGGTGATCGACTACATGGGCGACGATACCGCCATCGTGCAGGCGGCGCGGGTCAGCTACGGGGCGGGGACCAAGAAGGCGCGGGATGATGCCGGGCTGATCCGCTACCTGATGCGGCACTGGCATTCGACGCCTTTCGAGATGTGCGAGGTCAAGTTCCACGTCAAGCTGCCCGTCTTCGTCGCGCGGCAGTGGATCCGGCACCGGACGGCCAACGTGAACGAGTATTCGGCGCGCTACTCGATCCTGGACCGGGAGTTCTACATCCCCGAGCCGGATGCGCTGGCGGCGCAATCCACGGTCAACAACCAGGGCCGCGGCGCGGTGCTGGAGGGGGCCGAGGCGGCGCGGGTGCTGGAGATCCTGAAATCCGACGCGATGCGGGCCTATGACCATTACGAGGAGATGCTGTCGCAGGACGGCCAGCAAGGGCTGGCGCGGGAGTTGGCGCGGATGAACCTGCCCGCGAATGTCTACACGCAATGGTATTGGAAGACGGATCTGCACAACCTGTTCCACTTCCTGCGGCTCAGGGCGGATGCCCATGCGCAATACGAGATCCGGGTCTATGCGGAGCTGATGTGCCGCCTGGTGGCGGACTGGGTGCCGGCGGCCTATGCGGCCTTCGAGGATTACCGGATGGGGGGGGTGTCTTTGTCCGGGAAGGGGGTCGAGGTGCTGAAGCGCCGGCTCGCGGGGGAGGAGGTGACGCAGGAGACCTCGGGGATGAGCAAGGGGGAATGGCGGGAGTTTGTGGAGGTGTTTGGGTGAGTGACGATAACGATAAGATTGACTTCCTTAGGGTTCTTGTTCGCCAAGAGTCTCACGGAACTCTTGTTTCATTTAATTTTGGTCAAGGGTTTCCATCTGGCTATAGTGACGAACCGGTAAGGAAACTCGGGCGTTTGTCGAATGAATGGACATCGTTCTGCATCAGTTTCTTTCGCGCAGTGCCTGAGATCTCGAACTTTGGCTTCCAATTGGCAAAGGGTTCGGTAACTGAAGACTTCATGTCTTTCTTAAGGGAGCATTCTATCTCAAATGAAAGAAGGGAAGATGAAGATGGTGCATTGGAATACAGTTTCATTGTCCATGAGGATGACGCCGTTCTTGTCTTGAAGGAACATGGGAAGTCTGTGCGCTTTTTAAGAGCTGCGCGAGCGATGGAGAGTGCCACGCTTGGAGCTCTCATTTTTGAGTATGAAAGTTTTATAGACCGGCTATTAACTGCTTGCTCTGAAATTTTGCCGGAGCCATTTATTGCAGAGTTGGGTGCTATTGAGGCAAAAGAAGTATTCACTCAAGAGAATATCGAAGAATATCGTAAGAGCCTACTTTCAAAAAGCGTTGATTCAATACTCCGCCATCGTTCTCATTTGGAAGTGTTGGACTGGATTGGGGAGCGGCTATCCATTAACACCAGTCTGCCCGAGCCTTTACGGCGAGAGTTTATTGAAATCTGCCAAAGGCGACATTTGCTGACGCATAACGGTGGGCGGGTTAACAAAAGATATATAGATCTCTGCGTAGCGGCTGGCTGGACTAAGGAAGACTTACCTGACGAGGGTGAATATGTTCAGGTTGGAAGAAAATATCTCCAGAGATCCACTGCCCGTGTCTGCCAAGTAGCCCTTTTTGTTTTGCATATGATCTGGCAAAAGCATCTCCCAAATGAAAGGCGGAGTTCCATCCAGAATCTTCTGAGTGTCAGTCACGACTTTCTTGAGGAGGGGCTGACTAAGATGGCTCGAAGGGTTATCGATTTCGCGCGATTTTCAAAGAAGGATTTTGATATTCGATTGGACATGTATTTCCGGATAAATGAAGCACTGTCTTGGTTGCTGGATCCGAACCTTGACGAGGCAGAGCAGAACAAGAGGGCACAAGCTGTCTTGGAGAAGGGCGATTGGTCCGTCACAACCCCAATAGTCGATCTTGCGCTCGCATGTGTTAGACGCGATTTTGTTGCGATACATGAACTTGCGGTGAAGGCCAATGAGGCGGGTATGACCTATAACGAAGCCCGTACGTTTGTAGTATTTGGTGAGGCGAGAGGTATCGACGGTTTTCTGGACTGCTTTCCCAAGAGCCTTCTTGAGCTTCCATCACCCTCGCCAGATTGATGGCTCAAGAGGGGCGTCTTCGTAGGGATGCGTCCGCTCATGGTGGGCAGAATGCCCACCTTCCGGATGTTCCGACCCGCGGGGTTTGGGCTTGCGCGCCCCGCGTGGTGGGTTTCACCCACCCTACGCCACCCGCATCCCCGCCAACTCCGCCTCGTCCAGCGCCGCCCGCGCCACCGCCAGCTCGTAGCCCTTCTGCAGGTTCATCCAGAATTCCGGCGTGGTGCCGAAGGCCGCCGCCAGCCGGAGCGCGGTGTCGCCCGTCACCCCGCGTTTGCCCGCGACGATCATCGACACCCGGTTGCCCGGTACGCCGATCCGCGCGGCCAGCGCGTTGGAGGAGAGGCCGAGGGGGGCCATGAACTCCTCGGCCAGCACCTCGCCGGGGTGGACCGGGGCGAGGCGGTCAGTGGTAATCGGTGAGTTCGACGTCATGGGGGCCGTCCTTTTGCCAGGTGAAACAGATGCGGTACTGGTCGTTCACGCGGATCGAGTATTGCCCGGCGCGGTCGCCCCTCAGCGCCTCGAGCCGGTTGCCGGGCGGCGCGCGCAGGTCGTCGAGCACATGGGCCGCGTCCAGCATCGCCAGCTTGCGCAGCGCCGCGCGCTCGATGTGGGCGAAGCGCCGGACCCGCTGGCCGCGGGCAAGGCGCTCGGTGTCCCTGTCGGCGAAGCCTCGGATCATACGTGATACGTATTGCATATGGGTGCCGGGGTCAAGTCGGCGCCGGCTTTCCCCCATCCGCCACCTGTGCAAGCGCCGCGGGGCCGCTAGGTTATGACCCCCGATGCCGCCAACAGGACCCGCCCCATGTCGCTTCTCGTGCTCTTCCTCGTCACCTCGGTCGTCTTCCTGGTCGCCGACGCGATCATGCTGCGCTCGGTGATCCAGCCGATCTTCGCGCGGCACCTGGGCGATGCGCTCCATGACGGGGGGTTCCGGCTGCTGCCGGCGGTGCTGTTCTACCTCACCTACATGGGCGGCGTGCTGTATTTCGCCTCCTGGCCCGCGCTGCGGGATGGCGCGCCGGGGCAGGCGGCGGTGAACGGGGCGATCCTGGGGCTGGTGGCCTATGGCACCTATGAATTCACCAGCTGGGCCGTGATGCGCGACTGGCATCCGCAGATGGTGGCCGTGGACCTCGCCTGGGGGGCGGCGGTCACGGGGCTTGCGGCCTGGGCCGGGGTGGTGGTGACGCGGATGGTGCTGGGCTAGGGCGCAGCGGGCAAAAGCCAGGGGCAACCGCGCGCGCGGGCACCCTCTGGCGACATGCGGCGATGTCGGTCTGGCTCAGTCGGCCTTTTGCAGGTCGACGGCCGAGGCGCGGCCGTCGCGCCCCTCGCGGAGCTCGTAGCTCACCTTCATGTTGTCGGGCAGGCCGGTCATGCCCGCGCGCTCCACGGCGGAGATATGCACGAACACGTCCTTGCCGCCGTCATCGGGGGCAATGAAGCCATAGCCTTTGGTGGTGTTGAACCATTTCACGGTGCCGGTGGGCATCGGTCTTTCCCTCTCAAGTCAGTTGTCGCCCGCGCAACCCGCGGGGTTTGCATGTGGCTCGGTCCCATGGTGACCACTGTGCGGCCTTCTCGAGGGGGCGGTTCACGGGTTGAAACCTGGCGTCACGTGGAAAAGGATGGCGTGGATTGCCCGAAAAACAAGGGCGGAGTGGTGAGGGCCCCCCGGCGGGCCGGTTTTCGCGCGACGTTTGAGGGAGTTCCGGGCGGATGGATGAAAAAGCGGGCGGCGTGACGGTATACGGGCTGAAGGCCTGCGATACCTGCCGGGCGGCGGTGAAGGCGCTGGAGGCCTCGGGGCGCGCGGTGCGGCTGGTCGACGTGCGGGCCGAGCCGCTGGAGGCCGCGCAGCTTGCGCGGTTCCTGGGGGCGTTCGGCGAGGCGCTGGTGAACCGGCGCTCGACCACCTGGCGGGGCCTGTCGGAGGCGGAGCAGGCACGCCCGCCCGAGGCTCTGCTGGCCGATCACCCGGCGCTGATGAAGCGCCCGGTGATCGAGGCGGGGGGTGCGCTTCACCTCGGCTGGGATGCCGGGGTGAGGGGCGCACTGGGGCTCTGACGGCGGGCGAGGAGCGCATCGACCGAGAGCGGGCCTGCGCCCTTCAGCACCAGCAGGATCAGCGGGAAGAGCCAGAAGCCGCGGTCGTCGATCAGCCCGTCGGCGTGGCGGTCGAACCATGCGCCGAGCGCGGCCCCGTGCCCCATCACGTCGACCCAGGTCTGCACGACGACGAAGCCGATCATCCCCAGCGCGGCCAGCCGGGTGAAGAGGCCCGCGAGCAGCAGGAGGGGCAGGATGAACTCGGCCCATGTGCCGAGAAGGACGACGGCGCGCGCCAGCGGCCCGAGCGCCGAGGGGTCGTAGCCCACGGCGTCGAAGACGCGGGGCAGGATCTGGATGTAGGCGCCCGTGTCGAGCCGGACGAGGCCGAGAAGACCATCGCCCGTCTTGGTCAGTCCCGAATTCCAGTAGTAGCCGAAAAGCGAGGCCACGAAGAGGAACCGCGCCAGCGTCGGCAGGAGGATGGGCGAGAGCGCGGCGTCGAGCGTGCCGAAGGCGCGGGCATGGATCTGGGCGAGGGCCTGCATTTGGCGGCTCCTTTGTCGGGTCAGGGGGCGAGCGTCAGCGCGCCCGAGGCGAGGAAGAGGGTCAGGAGGGCGGCCGGATCGGTCTCGGGCGTCTCGGCCATTGCCTTGGTCAGGGCCTCGGCTAGCGTCAGCTTGCCCTTGAGGGCACGGGCCAGCGCGAAGCCGCCCGGCGGCAGGAGATGCGGCGCGGGGTCGAAGCCGGGGCGGGCGATCAGCACGTCCTGCGGACCGCGCGGCGGTTTCTCAGCGCCCGCTACAGTGTTGAAACGCCAGATGCCGTGAACGGGGAACCGGGACGACAGCACCAGCGTGGCGGGGGCCAGCCGCGGCCGTAGCGCCATGACGGCGGCGGGCTCCATGCCACGGGTGTCGACAGGCGCGGCATCCGCGGCGTGGTAGCTCTGTCTCAGGCCGAGGTCGAGGCGCGCGACATCGGGCAGGTAGGGCAGGTGCGCCACCGGCTCGAACCGCAGCAGGAAGCCGGGGAATTGCCCGCCGTAAAGCGCAAGGCGCGGGTCCTCGGGCGGGTTGGCGCGGCAGAAGACGGCGGCCATGGCGCGAAAGAACTCGGCCCCGACAAGGCGCCGGACGGTGGGAAACCCGGTTTCCAGCGCGGCGATCAGCGAGGCCGCCACGTTGTTGCGGTAGACGTCGAAGCGCCTGCCCGCGGGGCCGCCATGGGGGTTCAGCAGTCCTTCGGGCGGGGCCTGTGCAGGGTCCAGCAGGGCCGCGGCGAAACCGGTTTGGGGGGTCATGCCGGCACCCCGGCTTGCGCGAGGATGGCGGCGGCGCGGGCGGCCTCGGCCTGCAGCTCGGGGAAGGGGGGCACGTCGGTGTCCCATTCGATCAGCGTGGGGCGAGGCCCGCCGCGGGCGATGGCATGGGCGAAAAGCGCCCAGACCGGATCGACCACGGGCCGCCCGTGGCTGTCGATCAGAAGGGGGTGGCCGTGCTCGTCGGTCTCCGCGTCATGGCCGCCGAGGTGGATCTCGCCCACGGCCTCCAGCGGGAAGGCATCGATATAGGCGCGGGCGTCCCAGCCCTGGTTGGTGGCCGAGACGAAGACATTGTTGACGTCGAAAAGCAGCCCGCAACCGGTGCGGCGCGCGATCTCGGACAGGAAATCGACCTCGGCCATCTCGCTTTCGGCGAAGGCGAGGTAGGTGGAGGGGTTTTCCAGGAGCATCCGGCGGCCGAGCGCCTCCTGCAGCCGGTCGATATGGGCGCAAACGCGGGCGAGGGTCTCGGCGGTGTAGGGCAGGGGGAGGAGGTCGTTCAGGAAGCCCGTGTCATGGGTCGACCAGGCGAGATGTTCGGAGAAACTGGCGGGGTTCAGCCAGTCGCAGAGATGCCGCAACCGGGCAAGGTGGTCGCGGTCGAGCGGGCGCTCGCCCCCGATCGACAGGCCGACGCCGTGGACGGAGATGGGAAACCGCTCGGAGAGCGCGCGCAGTTGCGCCAGCGGGCGGCCGCCCGCGCCCATGTAGTTCTCGGCATGCACCTCGAGCCATTCCACGGGGCCGGGGGCCTCCATAAGGGGGGCGAAATGCTGTGCCTTCAGGCCGATGCCGGCGGCGAAGGGCAGGCGCTGGGGGGCGGCGGTGTCGAACATGGCGGGCCTCGGTCGGGCAAGGGGTGGTCCCCGGGCTTGAGGTGCCCGGGGACGGGGTGATCACATCTCGACCATGCGCAGCATCGAGGTGTCGGTGCCCTCGGGCAGGTCGCGGGCGAGACCGGCGTAGCCCTCGGCCTCGAGCTCATCGAGGGTCGCGCCCATGCGGCCGTCGGGCAGCTCGATGTCGCCGCAGGTGCCGGCGGGCACGAGCGTCCAGGCGTTGCCCTGGTAGTCGACTGTCGAGGTGCCCGCGCAGGTCGTGCCGGGGCCCGCGGCGCAGTCGTTCTCGCCGGCGAGGCTCACGCCGAAGCATTTTTCCTGCTCCTGAGCCTGGGCGTCGGTGACGCCATGGGCGGTGACGGCGGCGGCGACGGCGCCCAGCAGGGCGAGGGATTTGGTTGCGGTGGTCATGGGTGGCTTGCTCCCGGAATTGCGCTCTCGTGGCGCTGGTGACTGACGGTGCCCGGCTCATCGGTCGGACACCCAGACCTTTCACAGGGGCCACGATCAAACGCCAATCACGGGGCCGTGGGACACGCGTGCGTGACGGGGCGCGAGACCCGTGTGAAGCCATGAGCTTCCGGAAATTCAAGGAAAACAATATGTTGGGAGGACCGCCTTTGCTGCAATGCAGCAAGCTTGTTGCAATTCGCCCGGTTCCCGCAGGGGAAAGCCGCCGTTTGTTTCACCCCTCCGCATGGCGGCCAGGCCCTTTCAATGGCCGATCCGGGGTTTTATGTCAGTCCGGGCCATGAACGAGGAGGGTGCGCGATGCGCAACGCGGCATTGGTGCTGGGTTTGATCGGTGGGGTTCTCGCCATGATCGTCGGCTTTTTCGTCTACGGCTATGTCGAGTTCATCGACTGGTTCGGAGAGGTGCCCGACCTCGCGCGGCAGGTCGATGACCCGCAGATGATGCAGGCGGTCAGCTTTCTCGCGCCGATCATCGGCATCGCGGGCGGTGCAATGGCACGGGCCCGCGCGCTCTGGGGCGGGGTGCTGATGCTGCTGGCCGCCGTGGGCATCTGGCAGGGGCTTGGCTTCGGCGTCTTCACCATGTTCCCGATCGCCTGCCTGGGGCTTGGCGGGCTGCTGGCGCTGGCCGCCGGCAAGCCCGACGAGGAAAAGGCGCATTTCTGACGCGGCCTGTCAGCCCGTGACGCGAATGCAGATGTTGCCGAAGCCGCCCTGCGCCTCGAGCGCGCGGAAGGCCTGCGGCGCGTCCTCGAAGGCGAAGGTGTCGCCCACAACCGGGTGAATGCGATGCGCGTCGAGGGCGCGGGCAAGCGCCGCAAGGCCCTGCCGGTGGCCCACGGTCACGGCGCGCAGCGTCAGTTGCCGGACAAGGACGGCGGGCAGGAACAGCCGCGCCTCGTTGCCGGTCACGTTGCCGATCAGGATGATCTGCCCGCCCGTCCGCGCCACCCGGATCGCATCGGGCAGCGTTGCCGCCCCGCCCAGCTCCAGCACCCGGTCGACCCCGCCGGGGCAAAGGCGCTGCATCTCCGCCGCCCAATCGGGCGTGGCGCTGCGGTCGATGACGTGATCCGCGCCAAGCGCCGCCACCCGCGCGGCCCGCCCGGGCGAGGAGGTGGTCACGATCACCCGCGCCCCCGCCGCGCGGGCCAGTTGCACCGCCATCAGCGCCACGCCGCCCGTGCCGAGGATCAGGACGGTCTCGCCCGGTTGAACCTGCGGCGCGGCCATCAGCGCGCTCCAGGCGGTCAGCCCCGCGCAGGGCAGCGTCGCGGCCTCGGCGTCGCTCAGGTGATCGGGCACGCGCACGACGCCCGTTTCGGGAAAGACGCAGGCCGTGGCGAGCACCCCGTCGAGCGGCCCGCCCAGCCGTCCGGCCTCGAGATCGGCGGGGGGCGCGTCGGCCTCCCAATTCTGGAAGAAGGCGGGGCAGACGCGGTCGCCGGGCTTGAGCTCCGTCACCTCGGCCCCCACCGCGGCCACCGCGCCGACGCCATCCGAAAGCGGGATCAGCGGCGGCTGCACGCGCCGCCCGTGCTGGCCGCGCAACACGACAAGGTCGCGGTAATTGAGCGACGCCGCCCGCATCGACAGCAGCACGTCGCGCGGCCCCGGCACCGGGTCGGGCAGCTCCACCCGCCGCAGCGACTCAAACCCGAAGCCACCCTCGAACCGCCAGGCCTGCATCGCGCGCCCCTCCCATCTCTATCCCCCAAATATGGCGGGGGAGGCGCGGGCGAAAGCCCGTGCCGGGGGCGGAGCCCCCCTTGCGACGGCTCAGCCCGCGCGCAAGTCGGGCGGGGTCGCCTCCAGCGCCAGCTCGGCCACCACATCGGCCAGCGTGCGCACCGCCGTCTCCTTCTCGCCCAGGCGGCGGACGGTCACGGTGCCCTCTTCCACCTCTTTGCGGCCCACGGCGAGGATCACGGGGACCTTGCCCACCGAATGCTCGCGGATCTTGTAGTTGATCTTTTCGTTGCGGATGTCGGCCTCGGCCCGGACGCCCGCGGCCTGCAGCTGCGCCACGGCCTCCTGCACGAACTCGTCGGCCTCGGACACGATCGAGGCCACGACCACCTGCCGCGGCGCGATCCAGAAGGGCAGCTTGCCTTCCCAGTTCTCGATCAGGATGCCGATGAACCGCTCGAAGGAGCCGAGGCAGGCACGGTGCAGCATGAAGGGGCGATGCTTGTCGCCATCCTGACCGATGTAGCTTGCGCCAAGGCGCTCGGGCAGGTTGGGGTCCACCTGGAAGGTGCCGCATTGCCAGACCCGGCCGATGGCGTCGGTCAGGTAGAAGTCGAGCTTCGGCCCGTAGAAGGCCCCGTCGCCCGGCTCCAGCGTGTAGTCGCGGCCGACGGCCTTGATGGCGTTTTCCAGCGCGCCCTCGACGTAATCCCAGCTCTCGTCCGTGCCGACGCGCTTTTCGGGGCGGGTGGCGAAGCGGATCTCGAATTCGGGGAAGCCCAGCTCGGAATAGACATTGGCGAGGAAGGCGATGAAGCGCGCGCATTCCGACTGGATCTGGTCCTCGGTGCAGAAGATATGCGCGTCATCCTGCGTGAAGCCGCGCACGCGCATGATGCCGTGCAGCGCGCCCGAGGGTTCGAACCGCGCACATGATCCGAATTCGGCCAGCCGGAGCGGCAGGTCGCGGTAGGATTTGAGGCCCTGGTTGAACACCTGCACATGGCAGGGGCAGTTCATCGGCTTGAGCGCGTTGATCCGCGTCTGGTCCTTGTTCTTCGCGCTGGCGTCGTCGTTCTCACCGTCGCGGCTTTCGTCCACCTCCACGATGAACATGTGGTGCTGGTATTTCTCCCAATGGCCGGAGGCCTCCCACAGCTTGCGGTCCACGACCTGAGGCGTGTTGATCTCGCGGTAGCCGCCCGCGCGCTGCTTGCGGCGCATGTAATCCTGCAGCTGGGTGTAGATGGTCCAGCCGTTCGGGTGCCAGAAGACCTGACCGGGGGCCTCTTCCTGCATGTGGAACAGGTCCATCTCGCGGCCCAGCTTGCGGTGGTCGCGCTTCTCGGCCTCCTCGAGGAAGGTGAGGTATTTCTTCAGCTCGTCGCGGTTCTGGAAGGCGACGCCGTAGATGCGCTGCAGCATCTGGCGCTTGCTGTCACCGCGCCAATAGGCGCCCGCGACGCTCATCAGCTTGAAGGCATCGGCGGGCAGTTGCCCGGTGTGCTGCAGGTGCGGGCCGCGGCAAAGGTCCTGCCAGTGGCCGTGCCAATACATCCGGATCGGCTGGCCTTCGGGGATCATGCCGACAAGCTCGACCTTGTAGGGTTCGTTGTTGGCCTCGTAATAGGCGACCGCGCGGTCGCGCTCCCACAGTTCGGTCGTGACCGGGTCGCGGCGGTTGATGATCTCGCGCATCTTCGCCTCGATCTGGCCGAGGTCCTCGGGCGTGAAGGGCTCGGCGCGGTCGAAGTCGTAATACCAGCCGTTCTCGATGACGGGGCCGATGGTGACCTTCACGTCCGGCCAGATCTCCTGCACGGCGCGGGCCATGACATGCGCAAGGTCGTGGCGGATCAGCTCGAGCGCCTGCGCCTCGTCCTTCATGGTGTGGATGGCGATCTCGGCATCGGCGGCGATCGGCCATTGCAGGTCCCAATGGGCCCCGTTCACGGTGGCGGAAATGGCCTTTTTCGCCAGCGAGGTCGAGATGTCGGCGGCGACCTGCGCAGGCGTCACGCCCGCGTCATAGGCGCGTGCATTGCCATCGGGGAAGGTGAGGGAGATCTGGGCCATGTCGGCCTCCTCGTCGGTTTGGCGCCCACGGAACGCCCGGTTGCGGGTATGTTGTGCCGGGCTATGTGACCGCCCCATCCGGCGAAGTCAACGGCAAGGGAGCGCATGCCAGATACATTCGAGGAAACCCTGTTCGAAGCGGTCTTCGACACCGAGGCCGAGGGCGATCTGCCCGAGGCCCAGGCCGAGGTCGAGCCGAAGAACGCGGTGACCGCGGCCGCCAGCCTTGTCATGACCAAGCTGTCGGACGGTCTGATCGACCCCAAGCTGGTTTTGTCCTGGCTGCTGACAGCGCTGGGGGCACCCGCGGTCTTCCTCGGGCTGCTGGTGCCGATCCGCGAGGCGGGCGCCCTGCTGCCGCAGCTCTGGACCGCCGACCGCGTCCACGCCATGGCGCGGCGCAAATGGGTCTGGGTCGCGGGCAGCGCGGGGCAGGGGGCCGCC
>WVSO01000100.1 GCA_015689745.1 Rhodobacterales bacterium HKCCSP123
GGCCAGCGCCCCCGCGCCGCGCGCGGCCATCACCACATGCGCGCCCGCCTCGGCCAGCGCCACGGCGCAGCCAAGACCGATGCCACGCGAGGCACCGGTCACCAGCGCGCGCTTGCCGTCGAGCCGGAAGGAGGGGGTGCGGGGAAGGGTCATGGCGTCACCTTTCTGTCAGGGGCGATACCCACCCCTTTTCTCCGTTTGACAAATATCCTGGGGGGGCAAGGGGGGCAAAGCCCCCCAATGGGGTGGGCGGGCGGGCCCGCACACCCCATAAAAATCATTCCGCCGCTGCCCGGTAAGGCGCGCCCTCGCCATAGGGCACGTTCAGACCGCCGTAGCGGCGCACCCGGATGTTGCATTGCTCGGCATGGCCCACGAAGCCCTCGAGCATGCAGAGCCGCGAGCCGTATTCGCCGACCAGTGTCGCCGCCGCGTCGGTCAGCACGCGCTGGTAGGAATGGGTCTTGATGAACTTGCCGACCCAAAGCCCGCCGGTGTAGCGCCCCGCGCGCTTCGTGGGCAGGGTGTGGTTCGTCCCGATCACCTTGTCGCCATTGGCGACATTCGTGCGCGGCCCGAGGAAGAGCGCGCCGTAATTGGTCATGTTTTCGAGATACCAGTCGTCGCGGTCGGTCATGACCTGCACATGCTCATAGGCCAGTTCCTCGGAGACGCGCAGCATCTCGTCATGATCGGCGCAGAGGATCACGTCGCCATAGTCCTGCCAGCTGACGCGGGCGGTTTCGGCGGTGGGCAGGATCTGCAGCAGCCGCTCCACCTCGGCCAGCGTGGCCTCGGCCAGCCTGCGGGAGTGGGTGATCAGGCAGGCGGGCGAGTTGTAGCCATGCTCGGCCTGCCCCAGGAGGTCGGTCGCCACCAGCTCGGCATCGACCGTGTCATCGGCGATGACCATGGTCTCGGTCGGGCCTGCGAAAAGGTCGATGCCAACCCGGCCGAAAAGCTGGCGCTTGGCCTCGGCCACGAAGGCGTTGCCGGGGCCGACCAGCATGTCCACGGGCGCGATGCTTTCCGTGCCCAGCGCCATGGCGCCCACCGCCTGCACCCCGCCAAGGACGAGGATCTCGTCCGCGCCGCCCTCGTGCATCGCTGCCACGATGGCCGGATGCGGCTTGCCGCCGACCGGCGGGGCCGAGGCCACGATGCGCTTCACGCCCGCGACCTTGGCCGTCAGCACCGACATGTGGGCCGAGGCGACCATCGGGAATTTGCCGCCCGGCACGTAGCAGCCCACGGAGTTCACAGGGATGTTGCGGTGGCCGAGGATCACGCCCGGCAGGGTCTCGACCTCGATATCGCGCATACTGGCCTTCTGTGCCTCGGCGAAGCGGCGGATCTGGGCCTGGGCGAAGCGGATGTCCTCCATCTCGCGGGTCGTGACCTGCGCCATCGCGGCCTCGATCTCGGAGGGCGTCAGGCGGAAGGCGGACGGCTCGTAGCCGTCGAACTTGGCCGACAGCTCGCGCACCGCGGCATCGCCGCGCGCCTCGATATCCGACAGGATGCCCTCGACCGTGCCGCGCACGCGGGCGTCATCCTCGGCCCGCTCCTCGGCGGGTTTGCCACGCTTGAGATACTCGGCCATCGCTCG
The DNA here is from genome assembly GCA_015689745.1 of Rhodobacterales bacterium HKCCSP123. Classification (GTDB taxonomy): domain Bacteria; phylum Pseudomonadota; class Alphaproteobacteria; order Rhodobacterales; family Rhodobacteraceae; genus Roseicyclus. Next base: position 1,610 of record WVSO01000100.1, read on the forward strand.
TCCCTCCCCGGCTGATCGCGGCAAAGGATACTATGGCCGCAAGCCGGGGCAAGCGGTTTCTGCATACGTTTGCAAGGCCGCGGGACTCAGGCCAGCGCCAGCCCGTCTTCGCCGAAGAAATGCAGCCGCCTGGCGACGAACCTCAGGCCGACCCGCTCGGCCAGCCGGATGGGGCTCTCGCCATCGACGCGGACCGTGACCTTTCCCACCGCGCCGCAATCCACGATCAGGAAGGTGTCGGCGCCGAGATATTCCACCAGGTCCACGACGCCCTCGAGGTCCCCCTCGCCCGCGCCGCAGATCTCGATCGCCTCGGGCCGGATGCCCAGCTTCACCCCGCCGTCACAGCCCGGTGCGGGGCCGCTGCGCCCGTCCTCGAGGTGATACTGCCCATCCGAGACGGTGCAGGGCAGGATGTTCATCTTCGGGCTTCCGATGAACTCGGCCACGAAGAGGTTGGCGGGATGCTCGTAAAGCTCCCTCGGGGTGCCGACCTGCGCGATGGTGCCGAAATCCAGCACCACGATCCGGTCGGCCAGTGTCATCGCCTCGACCTGGTCGTGGGTCACGTAGATCATGGTCGAGGCGAGGTGCTGGTGCAGCTTGGCGATCTCGTAACGCATCTCGACGCGCAGCGCGGCATCGAGGTTCGAAAGCGGCTCGTCGAACAGGAAGGCAGTGGGATCGCGCACGATCGAGCGCCCGATGGCCACCCGCTGCCGCTGTCCTCCGGACAGGTCCTTGGGCCGCCGGTCGAGATAGGGCTCCAGCCGCAGCACGCGCGCGGCCTCGCCCACCTTGGCCTCGATCTCGGGTTTCGGCGCGCCGGCGGTCTTCAGCGAGAACCCCATGTTCTCGGCCACCGACATGTGCGGGTAAAGCGCGTAGGACTGGAACACCATCGCCAGCCCGCGCTTGCTGGGCGGCTCGGCCGTGGCATCGCGCCCGTCGATCCGGATCTCGCCGCGGCTGGTCTCCTCCAGCCCGGCGATCATCCGCAGGAGCGTGGATTTCCCGCAGCCCGAGGGGCCGACGAAGATCACGAATTCCCCGTCGCCGATCGACAGGTCCACGCCCTTGATGACCTGCACCTCGCCGAACCACTTTTCGACCGATTTCAGCTCGATGGCGCCCATGTCAGCGTCCCCCTGCGCCCGTCCCGGCCGACGGACTGGCCCAGGCCAGCCAGACCGCCGCGGTCCATGTGAAGGTGGCCCCGCCGGCGGGCGTGCCGTCCGTGGGGTCGAAATACTCGGCAAAGCCGTTTTCCACGATCAGCCGCGCGGTATCGGCGCGGATGCGCGCGGCCTCCTCGGTCAACCCCTGCTCGGCCATGCCGTTGGCGGCCATGAAATTCATCACCGCCCAGACCGGCCCGCGCCAGTAGCGCAGGCTGTCGAACTTCGGCCCCTCCGGGTCGTAGCTGGGCAGGGCGTGGCGGCTTTGCCCGAGGATCCGCGCCAGTGTCGCGCGCGGGCGGTCATCGGCCAGCCCACCCCACCAGGACAGGAAGGACGCGTTCGAGACCGAGCCCGCGAAGTTCCCCGTGCGCAGGTTCTTCGCGTCATAGGCCCCGGTCTCTGGGTTCCAGAGTGTCTCGGCCCCGGCCTCCAGATGGGTGATCCAGCCGTCGATCTCGGCCTCGTCCTCGCCGAGTTCATGGGCCATGGCCTTGAGATCGCGGGCCGAGCGCAGCGCGGTGAAGGTCAGCGTCGGATCGGCCACGCGGAAGGGGCTTTCGGCGGCGATCGCGGCCTCGTCCCAGCGGCGGTCGCGGGCGAATTGCACCAGCCAGATGAAGCGGTCGTAATCCTCCTTGGTGGGCCGCATCCGCGCATCGACATGGGAGGTGTCGCGCCGCGTGTAGGGCTCGACCCCCAGCGGCTCGATTCCCGCCATCGCCTCGTCCCAGTCGGGCGCGTTGTCGCGGCCCGCCTCCCAGGGATGGGTGATGACGACGGCCCCGGTCTCGGCACGGGCGGCGATGATCCAGCGGTGATAGGCGAGAAGCCTGGGGTAAAGCGGCACCAGCCGCCCCCGCCCCGCCGCGGGATCGGCCCGGTAGATGCGCCAGGCCAGCGAGGCCAGAACGGGCGGCTGGCTGATGCCGGAGGAGGGCACGCTGCAGGTCCCCCGCCCCAGCGCGGTCTCGGTCCCCCAGACATCCGGCCCCGGGAAATACCCCGGATCGGTCCGGTGGAACAGGATATGTGGCACCATCCCGTTGTCCCATTGGCCGGTGAGCAGCGTCTCGATCTCGGCCCAGGCGCGGGAGATGTCGAAGCTGGCGAAGCCCAGGGCGGCAAAGGCCGAATCCCAGTTCCACTGGTAGGGGTAAAGCCCCGCGGTCGGCACGGTGTAACCGCCCCGGTCGTTCAGCTGCAGGATCCGGCGCGCCTCGGCGTCGAGCGGGGCTGCATCGAAGTCTCTCATCTCGGTCGTCATCCTTTCACCGACCCCGCGGTCAGCCCGCGGGTCATGAACTTTTCCAGCCCCAGGAACAGGGCCATCACCGGCACGGTCGCGATCACCGCCCCCGCCATCAGGTGCTGACGCGGGATCTCGGAGGAATTGAGCGAGGCGATCCCGCGCGTCAGCGTGAATTTCGACGGATCGTCGAGCAGCATGAAGGCGAGCAGGAACTCGTTCCAGGCGATCATGAACACGTAGAGCGAGACCGAGGCCAGCGCCGGCAGGGACAGAGGCAGCGTGATCTTCCAGATCACCTGCAGCCGGTTGAGGCCATCCATCAGCCCCGCCTCCTCGATCTCGGCGGGCAGGCCGCGGAAATAGCCCTGCAGCATGTAGAGCGCGACCGGGATCGTCGTGACCGGGTAGATCATCACGATGCCCGTGATGGAATTGCGCAACCCCGTCATCGAGAACGCGATGTAGATCGGCAGCGCCAGCACGATCATCGGCACCATGTAGATCAGGAGGATCGAGCGGCCGAGCGCCTTTTGCCCCCGGAACCTCAGCCGCGCGACCGCGTAGGCGCCGGGGATCGAGAAGGCGAGCGTGATCAGCACCGTCAGGACCGAGACGTAGAAGGATGTCCACATGTACCGGCCGAAGTTGAAATCGGTCATCAACTCGCGGTAGCTGCGGAACAGGTCCCAGCCTCGGCCCAGGTCGATCGAGAAATCGAGCGGGTTGGCGATCAGCTCGCCCTGGGATTTCAGCGAGGTCATGACCATCACGTAGAAGGGAATGGCGACCGCCGCGGTGAAGAAGATGTAGCCGAAGCCCGTCAGGAAGCGGATCACCGCCTCTTCCCACTCATGCCGGGTGAGCGCGCCCTTCGGGCAGCCCTCCATCATCACCGCGACGCCCAGGCCCAGCGCGCCCCCGAACCCCGCCGCCGTCACGAGATGCCCGACAAGCCCCACGCTGCCCGCGACATGCACCGGCGCCAGTGGCGTGTGGCCAAGCGCCAGCGCCAGCACCGCGGCACCCGCCGCCAGCATCCCCCGGCGCGCGGTGCCCGGGGCCGCCGCCCCGATGAGCCCGCCCAGCAGAAGGCAGCCGAAAAGCCCGGGCCGGAACGCCTCTCCGGTCGAGAAGGACAGCACCACCGCCACGGTCGTCGCCACGATCAGCGCCCAGAGCAGCCCGAGGATCGGCCCGGTCACATATCCGTACCAGAGCGCCTTCATGCGCCGATCCCCTGCTTCTTCGTTTCACAAATATCCTCGGGGGGTTCCAAGGGGGGCAGACAGCCCCCCTTGGCGGGGGTCCGGGGGCAGAGCCCCCGGCGGATCGACGCCGAAGGCGGCGAAATCCCCGTCACCAGGACGCGCTCCGCCCGTCGCCCGCCTGACGCCACCACCCGCGCAGCCACCCGTGTCGCAAGACCGCTCACAGCCCTTCCTCCCGCGAGATGAACCGGAAGAACGTCCATGAAAACGTCAGCAGGCACAGCAGGATCACCACCGCCACCGCCGCCCCCGCGCCGATGTTCGACACGGCGAAGGCCTGCTCGTAGACGTTGACGGTCAGCGTCCGCGTGCCCGCGTTGCCGCCCGTCAACAGGAAGATGTCGTCGAACTTGTTGAAGGTCCAGATGAAGCGCAGCAGGAACAAGACGCTCAGTATCCCCATCAGCATCGGCAGCGAGAGGTAGCGGAACTTCTGGAAGGGCGAGGCACCGTCGATGTCGGCAGCCTCGTACATGTCACTGTCGATCGCCTGCATGCGCGCGAGGATGAACAGGAAGGACAGCGGGAAATAGCGCCAGATCTCGAAGACCGTCACCATGATCAGCGCCAAGGGCCGCTCGCCGAAGAAATTGATCGAACTTTCCGTCACCCCCATCTGCACGAGAAGCGCGTTGACCGAGCCCGAGAAGGGATCGAACAGGATCACCCAGGTGAAGGCCACCGCGATGACGGGGGCGACATAGGGGAAAAGGTAGAGGCCCCGCAGAACCCCCTGCCCCCGGAAGGACTTGTTGAGCAGCAGCGCCGCGAAAAGCCCCACCACCAGCGCGCCGATGGTGCCGAAGATGGTGTAGAAGAGCGTCGCCCAGATCACCGTCCAGAACTCCCGCGCGTCGAAGACGTCGCGGAAGTTCTCCAGCGTGAAGTGTAAATTCGTCAGGATGTTCTCGGCCTCGCCCGTGATCACGGGCACGGTGCCGTCCTCGATCGCCGCCTCCAGCGCCGCGAGGTCGCCCGACAGCGTCGCGGGGATCTCCAGCGTCAGACGGTCGCCGCCCGCCAGGTCACCCAGCCCGCAGCGCAACAGGTCGCCCTCCAGCGCACAGACCTCCGGCAGGTCGCCCGGAACGACACCCGCGGGGATCCTGTCCACCAGAACCACGTCGCGGATCGCCTGGTCCTGGCTCGAGTTGCGGATGCGGTAGCGCAGGGTCGCCACGGGATCACCGGCGTCACGCACATCCTCGCGCAGGACCGGCGTGGGCGGGCGCAGGTCGCCCAGCTCCACCGGTTTGAAAGAAATCCAGAAGATCGCCAGGAGCGGCAGGACGACGACCAGCATGACGCTGGCCAGCGTCGGCAGCAGAAGACCCCAGGCCAGCCTCGCCTCGCGGCGGGCAAGCGGGCCGCGGCCCCTGGGGGGTGTCGCTGTCTGGGTCATCGGTCAGAGGCTCCGGCAGGGGGTGCGCCGGGGCGAAGGGAGGTTCGCCCCGGCGCGTGGCGCAAGCAGCGGATCACTCGATCTGCGACAGCTCCTCGTTCATCAGCGCGACGGTCTCGGACGCGCCCCGCACGCCGTCGATATACTCGCGCACGAGGCGGTTGATGACCTGGCTGTTGATCATCGCCGAGGCGAGGCCCAGCTGCCCTTCGGCCACGCCCCAGCGCTGCGCGACATCCAAGCCGCCGACGATCTCGTCGATCATCTCCTGCGCATAGAGATCGCCCAGCGGCGCGCGGCGGTCGACGCCCACGTCAAGCTGCGACCAGGCCTCGGTGAAGGCCGCGGGGTTCTCGCCGTCGCCCTGCCGCACCGGGAACTTGCCCTCGGGCGCGATGGCCAGCGTCGCGGTGTAGCCGTCCGACATCGAGTATTCGATGAAGGCCTGCGCGGCCTCGGTATCGGCATCCGCCGTCACGCCGAAATAGCGGATGTCGGCCCAGGCCGCGCCCTCGGGGTTCGAGGGGCCGGCGAAGTTGGTCACGATGCCGGTCAGGCTGGCCAGTTCCGAGGAGGTCGGATCGTCGTTGATCGTCGGCGGCGCGCTGTCGCGCAGGCCCGCCAGCTCGTCGAGGATGAAGGGCGACCAGATGATCATCGCCGCGCGCCCCGCGAAGTAGAGCTCGCGCGATTGCTGCCAGAACAGCTCGCCCTCGGGCGAGGCCTGGGCGATGGCGCGGTAGAACTCCAGCACCTCGGTCGTCGCCGCCTCATCAAGCGGCTGGAAGCCGTCGGGACCGACGGGCGAGACGCCATTGGCGAGGAAGACATGCTCCAGCACCTGGGACATGAAGTTCTCGTCCACCTTGGTGGCGGCGACGAAGCCGAACATCTCGGGCGGGTTGTGCAGCGCCTCGATGGCGGCCAGCACGTTGGCGTAGGTGGTCGGCGGCTCCAGCCCGTTGGCCTCGAAGAGGTCGGCGCGGTAGACGATCATCTGCGTCCAGCCGTCCACGGGAACGCTGGCGTAGCCCTCGTCCACGGCGGCCATTTCCAGGGCACCCGAGGCGAAGGTCTCGGCGCCAAGGCTCTCGATCACCTCGGTCGCGGCATCGGCATCGAGGATGCCCGCCTCGTACCAGGGCAGCGCGTATTGAAGCGTGTGATAGATCACGTCGGGCAGGTCACCGGCGGCGAAGGCCGCGGTGGCGCGGGTGCCGAGGTCGCTTTCGGTGACCGGGATCACCTCGACCGCGATGCCGGTCTCGGCGGTGAAATCGGCGGCCATGGCGACCTGCCGCTCGAGGCGCTCGGGCTGTTCCTCGGTCGTCCAGAAGCGGATGCTCTCCTGCGCCGCGGCGGCGCTGGTCAGCGCCAGCACCGAGGCCGCCGCCATCAGGGCCGCGCGGGCCGGGGTTCTCGTGATGGTCATGTCTGTCTTTCCTCCCATGGATTGTCTTGATCGTCAGGCAAGCTGGCGGGCCGGACCCGCAGGGTCCGGGATCGCATCGGGCGCGCGGTCCGAGCCGCGGGCGATCAGCACCGCGGGCACGAGCACGCGCAGGGTTTCGGGATCGGCCCCGCGAATGCGGGCGAGCAGCATCCGGGCGAGGTTCTCGCCCGCCGCGCGGGTGTCGACGGCATAGGTCGTCAGCGGCGGCTCCGCCGTCGCGGCCTCGGGGATGCCGTCATAGGAGATGACGGCGAGGTCATGGCCCACCCGCCGCCCCGCCCGCGCGGCGGCGCGGTAGAGGCCGAGGGCGGCGAGATCGAGCGCGCAGAGAATCGCCGTGGGCGGCTCGGGCAGATCGAGGAGCCTCAGCCCCGCGGCCTCGCCCTGCGGGATGGTCAGCACATCCTCGACGATCAGTTCGGGCGGCGTGGGCAGCCCGTGGCGCGCCATGGCGGCAAGGAAACCGTCGCGGCGCAGCCGGGCATAGGTGTATTCGGTGCCGCCGTTGATGAAACCGATGCGCCAGTGCCCCGCGGCGTGCAGCCGGTCTATGGCTGCGGCCATCGCCTCTTCGCCCGCGATGTCGAACCAGGCGCAGCCGGTCGGATCGGCGGTGCGGCCGTAAAGGATGAAGGGCACGGCGCGCTCGCGCAGAAGGTCGATGCGCGGATCGTGCAGCTTGGTGCGCGGCAGGATGAAACCGTCGACCTTGCGCTCGTCCACGAGGCGCCCGAGGGTCGCCACCTCGTCCGCCTCGTCCATCGCGGTGGCGACCGTGAGGGTCCAGCTTTCCTCGGAGGCCGCACGGCTGATGCCGTCGAGGAAATCGGTGAGGAAGGGCTTGTGCGCATCCGAGCGGCCCGCGTTCAGGACAAGGCCGAGCGCGCGGGCGCGGCCCGTGCGGATCGCCTGTGCCTGCGCCAGCGGGCGGTAGCCCATGCGCTCGGCAGCCCTGGTGACGCGCAGCCGCGTCGCCTCGGCGATGTCGGGGTAGCCGTTGAGCGCGCGGGAGACGGTGCCCTTGGCAAGCCCCAGCGCGTCGGCCACGTCACTGATCGTGACGCGCCGCGGGCCGGGGCGGGCCACGGGACCCTTGGAAACCGGTTTCGGCATCTGGCGCGTGTCGGCTGTCATGTCTCACCCCCCGACTCGCATGGTTTCGCCCGAAACCGGTTTCGGCAAGGGGTTTGCGACGGCACCGGGTCCGGGCCGGGGTTTGCCGCGCATCTCGGCGCCACGGGCGCCTGCGTCAGCGGCGGCGGTGGCACCCCGTTCCGGCGTGCGGCTGCGCCCGGGATGGCCGACGTCCCGCGGGGCGGAGTGGATCGCCCGAAGAGGGGGGCTCTGCCCCCCGGGCTTCGCCCTCCCCCCGCCATACTTGGGGGATAGAGACAGGATCAGTCGGGCAGGGTCGCGACCCAGTCGAGGATGGTTTCCGTCACGGGTTCGGTCATGGCGGGGCTGAGGATATCGCCCGCGATGACGTGGTGGAACGGGTCGGCGCCGGCCTCGGGCAGGGTCTGGGGGGCGAGGGTGACCGGGCCGCCCCAGCGCCCGGCGGCGGCGCGCGTGGCCTCGGCCCGGACGACGCGGTCGTCGTCGGAAAAGAGGAAGAGCGCGGGCTGCATGGCCGTGCCGAGGTCGCGGCCGCGCAGGCCGCGCAGGAGCGTGCCGAGGGTGACCGTGGCGACCGTCGGATAGGCGGTGGTCCAATGCGCGGCTTGGCCCACGTTCAGCGGTTCGAAGCCGCGCTCGGCCCCGGCGAGCAGCGGAACCCATTGGCGCGCGAAGGGCAGCTCGAGCAGGGCGCTCGCGCGGTTGGCGACCGCGAAATTCGGCGAGACCAGGACGACGCCGGCCACGTCCTCGGACATCGCCGGATCGGTCATCGCCCAGGCCGCGAGCGTGCCGCCGGTCGATGTGCCGATCACCAGCACCCGGTCGCCCACCGCGCGCGCGATCTCGAGGAAGAGGGCCGTATCCCCGAGCCAGTCGCCCGCGCGCGGCTCGGCCATGGCGGGGCCGGTGCGGCCGTGGCCCGAGAGCCGCGCGTAGACGAGGTTGGCGCCAAGCGCCGCGGCCAGGGTGTCGGGAACGGGGCGAATCTCCTCGGCGCTGGCGGAAAAGCCGTGGAGGTAGAGGATGACCGTTTCGGTCGCCGCCCCCTCTTCGCCCGCCCAGTGGATGCGTGCCTCGGCACCGGGGCGGATATCGTCATGGGCGCCCTCGCGGGCGGCGAGATGGGCCACGGGGTCGGCGAAGCTTGCCGGGGTGGTGGCGGCCTCGACCCGCTCGCGGGGCAGAATCCAGACGAAGGCCCCGAGCAGGGCAAGGCCCAGCAGGACCCGGCCGAGAAACCATCCGAACCTACGCATGGCTGAGGACTTCCTCGACCGCACGGGTGATGGTGGCGAGGCAGGCCGGGTCGGAGAAGCGGTGATCGGCCCCTTTCACCAGCTCCAGCCGGATGTCGTCGCCCGTGGCATGCCCGAGCAGGCGCAGCGCGACCGACACGGGCACGTCTTCGTCGGCGGTGCCCTGCAGCATCCGCACCGGGACGGGCAGCGGAAGGGGGCCGCGCAGGACGAGGTGATCGCGCCCGTCCTCGATCATCCGGCGGGTGACGATCATGTCCTCGCCATACTCCGACGGCAGGGCGACATGCCCCTCCTCCATGCAGTGCTTGCGCTGCTCGTCGGACCACTCGGCCCACATCCCGTCCTCGGTGAAATCGGGGGCGGCGGCGATGGTGACGAGGCCCGCGACCCGGGCGCCCAGGCGCTGCGACAGCAGCAGCGAGATCCAACCGCCCATGGAGGAGCCCACGAGGACCTGCGGCCCCTCGGTCAGCGCCTCGATGGCGGCCTGTGCATCCTCGGCCCAGTCGCCGATGCAGCCCCCGGTGAACTGGCCGCTGCTGGCCCCGTGGCCAGAGTAATCGAACCGCAGGAAGGCACGGCCGGTGCGGCGGGCCCAATCCTCGAGATGGACGGCCTTGGTGCCGGTCATGTCCGAGCGCAGCCCGCCGAGGAACACGACCCCCGGCTCGCGACCCGAGAAGCGGTGCCAGGCCAGCCTGCGGCCCTGCGGTGTCTCCAGATACTGCGGTTCTGCCATGCCTGTCGCCCTCCGGTTCTTGCGGGCACCCTGCCCCGAGGGGTCCGAGGGCACAATCCCCGCCGCCGCGTCATGGGCGGGGAGCCGCCGGCTCAGCCGCCTTCCACCTCGTCGAGGCCGAGGGCGGTGAGGCTTGCGGCGACGCAGGCGGCCGCAAAAAGCGCCACGGGCAGCGCCGGGCCGGAGAGTGCGGCAAGCGCACCGAACAGGCCCGAGGCGAGCAGGATCACGCCGATCACGGTGTTGGAGACGGCGGTGTAGCCCGCGCGGTTGTCCGCGGGGGCCATGTCGACGAGATAGGTGGACCGCCCCGAACGGGTGCCGTGATAGGCGATCATCAACGCGAAAAGGCAGGTGGTGACGGCGAGCGTTTGGCCGAAAAGGCCGAGGGCGTGAAGTGCTACGGCTGCGGCCAGTGACAGAGCCCCCAGCCCGCCCGCGGCGATCAGGACGGTCCGGCTCGACCGGTCCGAGAGACGCCCCCAGACATAGGAGGAGAGGAAGGAGGCCGCCGCCGAGGCAAGCAGCAGCGCGCCCAGCTGGTCGAAGCGCGCCTCGCCCGCCTCGGACGCCATCAGGACGAGGAAAGGCGGCGCGAGCGCCGTGGCGGTCAAGAGCCCGCGCACCGCGATGAAGCGGCGGAGCTGCGGGTCTTCGCGCAAGAGCGCGAGGTGGCGCAGCGGCGAGCCGCCGGGCAGCGTGGCCTCGGATGCGCCCTCGGCCAGCGTCGCAAACAGCGCCGCCGCCGCGAGCCAGAGGACCGCGGCCAGCGCCAGCGCCCCGGTGACGAGCGCGAAGCGGTCGACCCAGCCCGTCGCCAGCAGGATCGCGAAGCCGATCACGCCCGCCGAGGCGACCGATCCCGCAAGCCCCGTCACCGTGCCGCGGCGGGACTTCGCCACGGTCTTGCCCAGCACGTCCTTGAAGCTGACCGAGCACAGGCTGCGCGAGACCGCCAGCACCGCCAGCGCCGCGCAGATCACCGCGCCCGCGGCCCAGCCGCCAAGCGCCAGCGCGGCCAGCACGATCACCG
>WVSO01000101.1 GCA_015689745.1 Rhodobacterales bacterium HKCCSP123
GGCTGACGCCGCGCGGGTCCTGCGGCGTGGCTCGGCCTTCGGCCTGCGCCACGACCGCGGCGGCACCGCTTCGCGGTGCGGTCGGTGCGCATGATCGGCGGAGCGGGGGATATCGACCGCGCTCCCGAAGGGGGGGGCTCTGCCCCCGTCGCTTCGCGACACCCCCGGGATATTTGAGAAACGGAGAAGCTGGTTAAGGGTTCTCTCATACCACACGGGATGGAGTCGTACCGCGGTACGGGCGGGGACGCCGATGACCGCAAACGGAGAAGCCCCGGCCCGGCCTCGCATCGGCTGGGTGGATCCCCGCCCACTTCCCGCTTCTGCGTGTCACACCCATCCCGGCCCGCCGCCCGACAGGCGGCTTTGCCGCCGAAAGGGCAGGCTCCCGAACGTGCCAAAGGCGCATCCGGCCGGACAGGAGCGCATGCTTCGGCACCGGCACCCAGCGCGCGAAGGAGCGGCCCCGCAGGAGCCCGACGCCGCGCGCCGACGGGTCGGGGCCGAAGGCCCCGAAACACCCCTCAGCCCCGCAGCACCGCGCCGGGGTTCAGGATGCCCTTCGGGTCGAGCGCCGCCTTGATCGCCCGCATCGCCATCAGCTTGCCCGGATCGCCGTAGCGCTCGAGATCGTCGACCTTCAGCCGCCCCACCCCGTGTTCGGCCGAGACCGAGCCGCCCAGCTCCATGACAAGGTCATGCACCGCCCGCTTGATCGCGTCGCGCTGGTTCTCGTGGTCAGCGCGGGATTTTCCCGGCATCGGGAAGACGTTGTAATGCAGGTTGCCGTCGCCCATGTGGCCGAAACAGTTCAGACGGAACTCGGCGATGGCGCCGATCCGTCCGGGCGCCTCGGCGATGAACCGGGGGATCGCGGCGACGGGGACCGAGATGTCATGCGAGGAAACCGCCCCGATGCGGCGGTTGGCCGCCGGGATGTTCTCGCGGAGCGCCCAGAACTCGGCCCGCTGCGCCTCGGATTGGGCGATGACGCCGTCCGACACGAGACCGGCCTCGAAGGCTTCGGCGAAGAGATCCTCGAGCGCGCCCGCGGGGTCGCCCCCCGCCCCCATCCCGAGGTCGATCAGCACGGCCCAGTCGGGGTGATCCGCGAAGGGCTGGCGCGTCTCGGGGCCGACCTCGGCGAGGAAATCGAAGCCTTCGCGGCTCATCAGCTCGAAGGCCGAGATCGCGGCGCCGATCCGGGTCTGCGCCATGCGCAGAAGCGCCAGCGCCGCCTCGGGCGAGGGGACGACCATCATCGCGGCCCCGGTCGCCGCCGGTTTCGGGAAAAGCCGCAGCGAGGCCGCGGTGATCACGCCGAGCGTCCCCTCCGAGCCGATCAGCAAATGGCGGATGTCGTAGCCAGTGTTGTTCTTCCTGAGCGGCGAGAGGGCGTTGACCACCGTGCCGTCGGCCAGCACCGCCTCGATCCCCAGAACGAGATCGCGGGCGTTGCCGTAGCGGATCACGTTCACGCCGCCCGCATTCGTCGCCAGGAGCCCGCCCAGGCGCGCGGAGCCCTGCGAGGCGAGGGTGAGGGGGAAGATCCAGTCCTCGGCCTCGGCGGCGGCATGGATGTCGGACAGGATCGCGCCGGCCTCGACCGTCATGGTGCCGGCCTCGGTGTCGAAGGCGCGCACGGCCTTCATCCGCTCCAGCGACAGGATCAGGGGGGCCGGGTCCGTTTCGGTCAGTTGCCCGCCGACAAGGCCGGTGCCGCCGCCATAGGGGATGACCGGGGTGCCGGTTTCGGAGCACAGGCGCAGGAGGTCCGCCACCTCCCCGGTCGATCCGGGGGCGACCACGGCGGCGGCGCGCCCGTGCCAGCGGCCGCGCGGCTCCTCCAGGTAGGCGGGCGCAGGCTCGCGCAGGGCGGCTGCGGGAAGGAGGGCGGAAAGGCGTTCGGAAAGCTCTGTCATGGCGGGCAACCTAGAACGGGTTCGGGCCGAGGGAAACGGGTGGCGTCGGCCAGGCTCTCAGCCGACGTCGGTACGCCCGCGCCGGTCATGGCGCAGGTGGGCATAGAGCACATGGTTGCGCCAGCGCCCGTTGATCTGGAGGTAGCTTTGCGCCACGCCCTCGTACTTGAACCCGGCCTTTTCCAGCACCCCGCGCGAGGCAACGTTCTCCGGCAGGCAGGCCGCCTCGACCCGGCTGAGGTCCTGACCGCGGAAAGCGTAGTGCACGACCGCCTCGATCGCCTCGCGCATGTAGCCCTGGCGGGCGTGCGGCTGGCCGATCCAGTAACCGAGCGTGGCCGATTGCGCGGGACCCCGGCGGATGTTGTCGAGCGTGATCGCCCCCAGCAGCGTTTCGTCCTGCCGGTGGAAGATGAAGAGCGGCACGGCGCTGCCCTGCGCCAGCGCGCGCTGCGCCCAGTAGACGCGGCCGGTGAAGCTCTTGCGGGTGAGGTGGTCGGCGGCCCAGGTCGGCTCCCACGGGGTGAGGAACTCGCGCGAGACGTCGCGCAACGCGATCCACGGCCTGAAATCGGCATGGCGCGGCAAGCGGAGCGTCAGCCGCTCCGTCTCGAGCCGCAGATGCCGTTTGCGCGCGAGCATCAGGCGGCGAGGCGCGCGGTCACCTGCGCGAGATCGGGGGCCCCCTTGACCGGCCCGTAGAGCGCCATGGCCGCGCGGCCCGAGGCGACCAGCGCCCCCGCGTGATCGCGCAGGCCCGGCAGGGTCACCGCGTCGATGCGCGCCACCGTCTCTTCCAGCGGGGGCACGCGGTTCCAGATCGCCACCAGCCGTGCCAGACGCTCGGCCCGGGCCGAGGGGCTTTCGAGCCCCATCAGGAGCCCTGCCTTCATCTGCGCGCGGGCGCGCGCCAGCTCGGCCTCGGTCAGGTCCTCGGTGGTGCGCTTCAGCTCGTCCAGCGTCAGCGTGACCAACTCGGGCAATTCCTCGGCCGAGGTGCCGGCGTAGATCGTCAGCATGCCGGTGTCATCGTAGCTGCCGACCTGGGAATAGATCGTGTAGCACAGGCCGCGTTTCTCCCGGATCTCCTGGAACAGGCGCGAGGACATGCCGCCGCCCAGCGCTGTGGCGTAGATCTGCGCGGTGTAGATGTCGTCCGAGCGATAGCCCGGCGCTTCCAGCGCGAGGGTGAAATGCGCCTGTTCCAGCGCCTTGACCTCGCGCCGCTCGCCGCCCGCGAACTGGCCCGGTTCGGGCGTCATGGGCGAGGACGGGGGCAGGTGGCCGAAGGCGCGTTCGGCCAGGCGCACGATCTCGTCATGGTCGACGCCGCCCGCCGCCGAAAGGATCAGCTGACCCGGCCCGTAGTGCTGGGCCACGAAGCGGTCGAAATCCGTGCGGTCGAAGGCGCGCACGCGCTCGGCCGGGCCGAGGATGGTGCGGCCGAGCGGCTGGCCCGGATAGGCCTCTTCCTGGAGCCAGTCGAAGATGATGTCGTCGGGCGTGTCGGCGGCCTGTCCGATCTCCTGCAGGATCACGCCGCGCTCCACCTCGATCTCGCGGGGGTCGAAGACCGGGTTCAGCACGATGTCGGATATGAGGTCGAGCGCGAGGGCCACGTCGTCGCGCAGGACGCGGGCGTAGTAGGCCGTGACCTCGCGGCTGGTGTAGGCGTTGATGTAGCCGCCCACGTCCTCGATCTCCTCGGCGATCTGAAGCGCGCTGCGCCGCGTGGTGCCCTTGAAGGCCATGTGCTCAAGGAAATGGGCGACGCCGTTCTGCTCGGGCGCCTCGTGGCGGCACCCGGCCGAGACCCAGACGCCGAGCGCCGCAGACTCGAGGCCCGGCATGTGCTCGGTCACGATGCGGAGGCCGTTCGACAGGGTGTGCAGTTCGACGGTCACGCGGCGATTTCCTTGCGGATCAGGGTTTCGATCTGGTGAAGATCGTTCTCGACGCGCGTCATGCGCTCGGGCCGCGCGTGCAGGTCGGCCATGCGCGGCGGCAATGCGGGGCGGATGCCCGTGGCCGCCTCGACCGCGTCGGGGAATTTCGCCGGATGCGCGGTGGCAAGCGTGATCATCGGCGTCGCGCCGAGGAAATCTTGCGCGACATGGACGCCGACGGCGGAATGCGGGCAGAGAAGCTCCCCCATATCGGACAGCGCGCGGGCGATCATGGCGCTGGTCTCCTCCTCGGACGCGCGGCCCGAGGCGAAATCGGCGCGGAGCGCTTCCAGCGCGCCCTGGGAGATGTGGAAGCCCCCGCCCTGTTTCAGCTCGTCCATCAGCTGCGCCACCGCCGCGCCGTCGCGGCCATAGGCGTCGAAAAGCGCGCGCTCGAAGTTGGAGGAAACCTGGATATCCATCGAGGGGCTGATCGAGGGGGCGACGCCATGGGTGACGTAATCGCCCGTGCTGAGCGCGCGGTGCAGGATGTCGTTCTGGTTCGTCGCCACGACCAGCCGCTCGATCGGCAGGCCCATCCGCTTGGCCAGGTAGCCTGCGAAGATGTCGCCGAAATTGCCTGTGGGGACCGTGAAGCTGACGGGCCTGTGCGGCGCGCCGAGGGACACGGCGGCGGTGAAGTAATAGACCACCTGCGCCAGCACGCGGGCGAAGTTGATCGAGTTCACGCCCGCCAGCCGCACCTCGTCGCGGAAGGTGAAATCGTTGAACATGTCCTTCAGCCGCGCCTGCGCGTCGTCGAAACTGCCGGTGATGGCGAGGGCATGGGCGTTCGCCTCGGCCACGGTGGTCATCTGGCGGCGCTGCACCTCCGACACCCGGCCATGGGGGTAGAGGATGAAGACATCGACATTGTCGAGGCCGCGGAAGGCCTCCATCGCCGCGGACCCGGTGTCTCCGCTCGTCGCGCCGACGATGGTCACCCGGTCGCCGTTGCGGGCAAGGGCCGTCTGGAACAGCTGACCGATCAGCTGCATGGCGAAATCCTTGAAGGCGAGCGTGGGGCCGTGGAAGAGCTCGAGCAGGAAATGGTTGTCCTGCAGCTGTTTCAGGGGCGCGCGGGCGGCATGGCCGAAGCCCGCATAGGCGCGCGCGATGCAATCGCCGAATTCCGCGTCGGTGAAGCTGTCGCCGACGAAGGGGCGCATGACGCGAAAGGCCGCTTCTTCGTAGCTCAGACCGACCAGCGCGGCGATGTCGCCGTCGCTCATCCGGGGCAGCTCGGCGGGAACGTAGAGGCCCCCGTCGCGCGCGAGGCCCGTCAGCATCGTCTCTTCGAATGTCAGCTCGGGCGCCTGCCCGCGGGTCGAGATGTAGCGCATCGGCGCGAGGTCCTTCAAACGGTCCGTCGCCTGATACGCCAGAGCAGGAAGAGTGTCATCCCCAACCAGACGGCGGCGAGCGAAAACCAGGTGATCGCGTAATTCAGGTGATCGTTCGGGATGCCCTCGGTCGAGACCGGCAGGGGCGTCACCGCCGCCTCGGCGGGCGTCAGCGCGCGGGCGACGACCAGCACCGGCTCGGTGCCGAAATGCGCGGCCAGCACGGGAACCTCGCGCGCGAACCAGGTGTTGTCGGCGATGTCGTTCTCGGGTGTGAAGCCGTCCCGCTCCTCGGGCCAGTGCAGGTTGCCGGTGACGGTGACCGCGCCCATAGGGACGGCGGGCACCGCGTCGGCCACGCGGATCACGCCGCGATCGACGAGAAGGCGGCGACCGGTGTCGGTCGTGAAGGGAGAGATGATCCGGTATCCCGCGCCAAGGCCGCGCTGGCTGACGAGGACGCGGACATGCCCCTCGCCGAAGCGGCCGGTGACGGCGACGGGAAGGTAACGGTCGGCCTCCGGGTCCGGCGCGTCCGGCACGGGGACGGGCGCAGCGGCGATGCGCGCCTCGATCTCGGCCAGGACGCTCTCCTTCCAGGCCAGCCGCTGCACCTGCCAGACGCCCAGCGACACGAGGATCGCCACGCCGCCCAGCCCGAGCACCAAGGCCCCGATGATCCGTCCCATATCCTCGTCTCTCCAAAGGAAAGGGCCCACCCGGCGGCAGGCCCTTCATGATCCGTCAAGGTTAACGCGCGCGCCCTGCCCGCTTCTCCGTTTCGGAAATATCCCGGGGGGAGCGGCACCCGGAACGGGTGACGCGGGGGGCAGAGCCCCCCTGTCTCCGACCTCAGCCGATGATTGCCGACTGGCCCCAGATGTAGACGGCCAGGAAGAGGAACAGCCAGACCACGTCGACGAAGTGCCAGTACCAGGCCGCTGCCTCGAAACCGATGTGCTTCTCGGCGGTGAAGTGGCCCTTCAGAACCCGCAGCCAGCAGATGAACAGGAAGATCGTCCCGATGATCACGTGCAGCCCGTGGAAGCCGGTGGCGAGGAAGAAGGTCGAGAAGAACTTGTCGCCGCCGAAGGTCCAGTCGTAATGCGACAGCAGCTCCCAGTACTCGAAGGCCTGCAGCCCCGTGAAGGCGATGCCGAGCACGACGCCGATGATCAGGCCGTTGGCGACATCCTTGCGCGGACCGCCATGGACAAGCGCATGGTGCGCCCAGGTCACCGCGCAGCCCGACAGGAGCAGGATCAGCGTGTTGATCAGCGGCAGGTGGAACGGATCGACCGCGTAGATCTCGGGCGGCACGTATTGCGACGCCTCGTAGGTGTTCATCGGGTAGAGGGCGTGCTTGAAGAAGGCCCAGAACCATGCCGCGAAGAACATGACCTCGGACATGATGAACATGATGAAACCGTAGCGCAGGCCGATGCGCACGACCGGGGTGTGATCGCCCGAGCGGCTTTCGACGACGACGTCGGCCCACCAGCCGTACATGACGTAGAGCACCGCGGCGAAGCCCATGAGGAACAGCCAGGGGCTGCCGCCATGCATCCAGTTCACCGCCCCGAAGAGCATGGCAAAGGCGCCGCCCGCAGCCATGAGCGGCCAGATCGACGGGTTGATGATGTGGTAGTCGTGGTTCTTGGTATGGGCCATGGGTGTCGTCCTCGGTCCGGTGTTTTGTCTAGTTGGCCACGGGGGCGGGTTCGGCCAGCGCGGCATAGTCTTCTGGCATGTCCGTCACGTGGAACGTGTAGGACAGCGTGATGGCGGGGGTCCCGCGCGCCTCGGGGTCGTCGAGGATGGCGGGATCGACGAAGAAGGTCACGGGCATCTCGACGCGCTCGCCGGGCTGCAGGACCTGGAGCTCGAAGCAGAAGCAGGCGATCTTCACGAAATAGCCGCCCGTCTCGAAGGGGGCGACGTTGAAGCTTGCCGTGCCGGCAATCGGCTCGTCGGTGGGGTTGTAGGCCTCGTAGAAGGCCAGCCCCGTCTCGCCGATGCGGATGTCCATGTGCGGCTGCACCGCCCGGAACTCCCACGGCATGTCGCGTGCGAGCGAGGCGTCGAAGCGGATGCGGATGGTCTGGTCGAGGATGGTGTCGCTGCCCTGCTCGGCCACCTGCGTGGTGCCGCCGAAGCCGGTGACGCGGCAGAACCAGTCATAAAGCGGCACCGAGGCCCATGCCAGGCCGCCCATGAAGACGATCACGGCAAGAAGGCGGGTGACGACGCGGGTGTTCGAGCTCATTGGCCGCTCTCCACCGGGGGCGTGACCGAGACGCGCGGGGTATGGTCATAGGCCTCCATCGAGGCCCCCTGCCGGATCTTCGCGACGGTTAGTCCGAAGACGATGGCGGCGAAGGCCACCAGGCTGAGGGCCACGCCCACATTGCGCCCGAGGCGCCGCTTGTGAAGGTCATGGGTCTCGGTGATGGGCATCATGCGATCCCCCCGGCCCTGAGCCCCGCATCGACGAGCAGCGCGCCGAAATGCAGGAAGAGATAGTAGAGCGAAAAGCGGAAGACGCGCTTTTCGGTGGCGTAGCCGTCGGCCTGCGCGGTCTCTTCGTCGCGGCGCCAGATCTCCCAGGCGCCCTTGAGGAAGATCGCGTTCAGCACGATGGCCGCAGCCAGGTAAGCCGGCCCCGCGACCGAGGTGAAGCCGAGGCCGAGCGCCACCGGCACCAGGAGGACCGTGTAGATCAGGATCTGTCGGCGCGTCTCGGCCCGGCCGTGGGTCACGGTCAGCATGGGCACCTTGGCCTCGTGGTAGTCGGATTTCATGAAGAGCGCGAGTGCCCAGAAATGCGGCGGCGTCCACATGAAGATCAGGCCGAACATCAGGATGGCCTCGAGGCTGATGGAGCCCGTCGCGGCGACCCAGCCGATCATCGGGGGGAAAGCGCCTGCCGCGCCGCCGATCACAATGTTCTGCGGCGTCGCCCGCTTCAGCCACATCGTGTAGATCACGGCGTAGAAGAAGATGGTGAAGGCCAGCAGCCCCGCGGCCAGCCAGTTCGTCGCCAGCCCCAGCATCGCCACCGAGATCGCCGAAAGCCACAGGCCCAGCGACAACGCCTCGCCCGCTTCGACGCGGCCCGCGGGCACGGGGCGCTTCGACGTGCGGCGCATCACACGGTCGATGTCGGCATCGTACCACATGTTCAGCGCGCCCGAGGCCCCCCCGCCCAGCGCGATGAAGAGGATCGCGGTGAAGCCGATCATCGGGTCGATCCGCACAGGCGCTACCAGAAGGCCCACCAGCGCCGTGAAGACGACAAGCGACATCACGCGCGGCTTCAGCAGTGCGACGTAATCGCCGAAACGGGCCTCGCCCTCGGCGGCGTCAACGCTGGTGTTGGTCGTCAGGTCGGTCATCAGGCCTACCGCTGCAATCCAGGTGTAGGCCGGGCTTCAGCCCGGCATCGTGGACGGCCGGGCCAGGGCCCGGCCGGTCATCCTCACTCGACCGAGGCCAGCTCGATCACGCGCGGGGCGCGCATGTTGCCCGCGCTTGCGAATTCCTGCGCCTCGCCGTTGATCCAGGCGTCGTATTCCTCCTGCGTCACGGCGAAGACGGTGATCGGCATATAGGCGTGGTTCACGCCGCACAGTTCCGAACACTGGCCGAAGTAGACGCCTTCCTGGCCTTCCTCGACCTCGAACCACAGTTCGGCAAGGCGGCCCGGAACGCCGTCCTGCTTCACGCCGAAGGCGGGCACGGTCCAGGAATGGATCACGTCGGCCGCGGTGACCTGCACCACCACGGTGGCGCCGGTCGGCACGACCATGGCGGTGTCGGTGGCGAGCAGGTGCTCGTCGGGGCCGTAGCCGTAGTCGGCCAGTTCATCCTCGTTCAGCATGAAGCTGTCGTAGACGATGCCATGCTCGGGGTATTCGTAGCCCCAGTACCACTGGTAGCCGGTGGCCTTCACGACCACGTCGGCCTCGGGGATGGTCTGCTGCTTGAAGAGAACGGGCAGCGAGAAGGCGCCGATCACCACGAGGATCACCAGCGGCACGACCGTCCAGGTCACCTCGATCTTGGTGTTGTGGGTGAAGGTCGCGGGTGTCGGGTTCGCCTTCGCATTGTGGCGCACCATTGCGTAGATCAGGAGCGCGGTGACGAAGAGGACGATCACCGTCATGATCACGAGAAGGAAGCTGTCGAGCGCCCGGATGTCATTGGCCAGTTCGGTCACGCCGGGCTGGAAGCCCGTGGCGCCCGGGGTGGGCGCTCCGATGATCTCGAGACCTTCGCGCATGCCGGCGGTCTGGGCCGCGGCCATTCCGGCGGTCAGGGTTGCACCAAATGCGGCCCCGAGGCCGCCGAGCGTCTTGAGAAACGTCATTCCGGTCTGTCCTGTCTGATACGGCGTGCCACCCACATGCTCCCGCGCGGCGCACCGTTGCGTTCATCGTCGGCGGGACCATATAGCTGGTCACGGTCCAAGGCATTTGGTCTAAATGTCTCACCCCCCGCGCAACTTGACATGGATCATTTTGCGCCTGCAGCAATTCCGCCGGAGGTTCCATGGCAGATCCGACCCCTTTCCGCCCGTTCGAGACGCTCCTGGACGAGGGCGCGGCGCTCAGGGTTCTGCGCGCGGCGACCGACGGGGCGGAGGATGGCGAGCTCTTCCTGGAGCGCCGCCGGTCCGAGGTCATCGTCTTCGATGACGGGCGGGTGAAGACCGCGAGCTATGACGCGGCCGAAGGGTTTGGCCTGCGGGCGGTGAAGGGCGAGGTTGCGGGCTACGCCCATTCCACCGAGATCTCGGAAGCGGCGCTCTTGCGCGCGGCGGACACGGCACGGCTGGCCGTGGGAGACGGTGGCGGTTCGCTGGCCGAGGCTCCGATGGGCACGAACGCGCGGCTCTACACCGACGAAGACCCAATGTCGGGCGCAGAATTCGGGGTGAAGCTCGAGACGCTGGCAGAGATCGATGCCTTTGCCCGCGCCCTCGATCCGCGGGTCGTGCAGGTCTCGGCCTCGATGGCGGCGTCCCACCAGGAGGTGGAGATCCTGCGCCCCGAGGGCGGGCGCGTGCGCGACGTGCGGCCGATGGTGCGGCTGAACGTGTCGATCATCGTGGAGGAGAACGGACGCCGCGAAAGCGGCTCGGCGGGCGGCGGCGGGCGCGTCGGGCTGGCCGGGCTGATGGAGCGGGGCCATTGGGAAGGCGTCGCGCGCGAGGCGCTGCGCATCGCCGTCGTGAACCTCTCGGCCGAGCCCGCGCCGGCGGGCGTGATGGACGTGGCGCTTGGCCCCGGCTGGCCGGGCATCCTGCTGCACGAGGCGGTGGGGCACGGGCTGGAAGGCGATTTCAACCGCAAGAAGCAGTCGGCCTTCGCCGGGCTGATGGGGCAACGCGTGGCCGCGCCCGGCGTGACCGTGCTGGACGACGGCACCATCCCCGACCGGCGCGGGTCGATCAGCGTGGATGACGAGGGCACGCCCTCGGGAAAGACCACCTTGATCGAGGATGGCATCCTTGTCGGCTACATGCAGGACCGGCAGTCGGCCCGGTTGATGGGGGTTGCGCCGACGGGCAACGGGCGGCGCGAAAGCTTCGCCCATGCGCCGATGACGCGGATGACGAACACCTACATGCTGGGGGGCGAGTCGGAGCCCGTGGACATCGTGGCCGAGGTGAAGGACGGCATCTATGCCGTGGGCTTCGGCGGCGGGCAGGTGGACATCACGAACGGCAAGTTCGTCTTCAGCTGCACCGAGGCCTACCGCGTGAAGAACGGCAAGCTGGGCGCACCGGTGAAGGGGGCCACGCTGATCGGCGACGGGGCGACGGCGCTGCAGCAGATCCGCGCGATCGGCAATGACATGGCGCTCGACCCCGGCATGGGAAATTGCGGCAAGAACGGGCAATGGGTGCCCGTGGGCGTGGGCCAGCCGACGCTGCTGATCGGCGGGCTGACCGTGGGTGGCTCCGCCGCCTGAGCACGCCAGTCTCTTGCAAGAGACTGGCGAGAGCCTTGCAAGGCTCTGGATGACGCCCTTGCAAGGGCGTCAGTGAGAGTTTTGCAAAACTCTCCCGGGCCCGGGCGTCACCGGTAACGCCCTGTTAACCAATGGCGGCCTAGCGTCGGGTCATGATCACCGACCACGAGTTCGGATTCGCCGAACCTGCCCCCGCCTTCCTGCCGCCCCCCGCCGCCGACGAGGCAGAGCGGCTCGCGCGGCTGCGCCTGATCCGCTCGCGCCGGGTCGGCCCCGCCACCTACCTGCGACTGATGGGGGAGCATGGCGCGGCGCGGATCGCGCTCGAGGCGCTTCCCGAGGTCGCCCGTGCCGCGGGCGTGGCCGAATACGCCCCCTGCCCCGAGCCGGTCGCGCTCGCCGAGCTGCGCGCGGCGAAGCGCGCGGGTGCGCGCATGCTGCTGCTCGGCGATGCCGAGTACCCTGCCGACCTGGCGCAGATCACCGATGCCCCGCCCGTTCTCTGGGCGACGGGCAAATCCTCGCTGCTCGCGCGCCCGATGCTGGCGCTGGTCGGCACGCGGAACGCCTCGGCGCTGGGAACGCGCATGGCGCGGCGGCTGGCGGCGGACCTGGGTGCCGCGGGCTTCGTCATCGTTTCAGGGCTGGCGCGCGGGGTCGATGCGCTGGCCCATCGCGCGGCGCTCGGGACGGGGACGATCGCGGTGATGGCGGGGGGCCTGGACGTGGTCTACCCGACAGAGAACACGGATCTTGCCCATGACATCGCCACGCAGGGCCTCACCCTGAGCGAAATGCCCTTCGGCCTGCACCCGCAGGCGCGCCATTTCCCGCGCCGCAACCGGATCGTCGCCGGCCTGTCGCGCGCGGTGATCGTGGTCGAGGCCGCCGCGCGGTCGGGTTCTCTCATCACCGCGCGGCTCGCGCTCGACCAGGGCCGCGAGGTGATGGCCGTGCCGGGTCACCCGATGGACAGCCGCGCGGGCGGCAGCAATCTCCTGATCCGGGACGGGGCCACGCTGATCCGGGGGGCGGAGGACGTGATAGAGGCACTGGGCGCGCTCGGTCAACCGGCGCCGGGGCCGCGCCCGGCCCCTGCCCCGGCGCGCGTCG
>WVSO01000102.1 GCA_015689745.1 Rhodobacterales bacterium HKCCSP123
AGCCCGGGCCTGGCGCGCGCGCAGGCGGCGACCGAGATGGCCGTGGGCCTTGTCGTCGCGGTCATCGCGGGCCAGCTGGCGCTCGCCGCGCTCTGAGCGGGCTTGCCGGGCGAAGGGCCCGGGCGTAAGGGCAGGCCATGACCACCCTTTCCCACCACCTGCGCGCGACGATGAGCCTTGGCCTGCCGCTGATCGGCGGCATGCTGGCGCAGGTCGCGATCACGCTGACCGACACGGTCATGATGGGCTGGTACGGGGTCGAGGAACTGGCCGCCGTGGCGCTCGGCGGGTCCTTCTTCCATGTCGTGCTGATCCTCGGGATGGGCTTCGGCCTTGCCGTCATGCCCATGGTCGCGGCGGCGGCCGCCAACGACGACCGGCGGCAGGTGCGGCGTGTCACGCGGATGGGCCTCTGGATCGGGCTGATCTTCTCGGCCCTCGTCCTTCCCGCCTTCTGGTTCTCGGGGGCGATCCTGCTGGCGCTCGGCCAGGCGGGGACGGTGGCCGCGAACACCCAGGACTACCTGCGGATCGCGGGCTGGGGCATCGCGCCCGCCGTCCTGATGACGGTCATCCGCAGCCACCTTTCGGCGCTCGACCATGCGCGCATCGTGCTCTGGGCGACGCTGGCGGGGGCGGCGCTGAACGCGGGCCTCAACTGGGTCCTGATCTTCGGCAATCTCGGCGCGCCGGAGCTTGGCATCGCGGGGGCCGCCATCGCGTCGGTCGGCACGCATCTGCTGATCACGGCGGTGCTGGCGCTGCATGCGGCGCTGCACCGGGACCTGAGGCAGGACACGCTTTTCGCCCGCTTCTGGCGCCCCGACTGGGAGGCGATGGGCCAGGTCTTCCGCCTCGGCTGGCCGATCGCGCTGACGCTTCTGTCGGAATCGGGGCTCTTCATGGCGACGATGGTGATGATGGGCTGGCTGGGCGCGCTGCCGCTCGCGGCCCATGGCATCGCGCTGCAGATCTGCGCGACCACCTTCATGGTGCATATCGGCCTGAGTCAGGCCGCGACGGTGCGCGCGGGCCGCGCCTGGGGCAAGGGCGACCGGGCCGGGCTGCGACTGGCCGCTTTCGCCGCGCTGATCCTGTCGGGGGGTATGGTCGCGCTGACCATCGCGGGCTTCGTGCTGATCCCCGAAGCGCTGGTGGGTCTCTTCGTCGACCCGAACGATCCGCTCCGCCCCGAGATCATCGCGCTCGGCGTGAGCCTCCTGCTCGTCGCGGCCTTCTTCCAGCTTGCCGACGCGGGACAGGTGATGGCCCTGGGGCTTCTGCGCGGCACCCAGGACACGACCGTGCCGATGGTCTACGCGGTGCTCGCCTACTGGGGCCTCGGCCTGCCCGCGGCCTGGGTCATCGGCTTCCCGCTCGGTTTCGGGGGCCCGGGCATCTGGGCGGGGCTGGTCGTGGGGCTCGCCGTCGCCGCCGCCCTCATGATGACGCGGTTCTGGCGCGGTCCGGCGCGGGGCACGGCGCCCGCCGCACTGGCCTGACCGCCCCATTCACCTTTCCCCAAATACGCACTCCGACCGCCGCACCGGCACCGCGCGTCCGGTGGACCGCGCACCTCCGGCCACGGGCAGCCGAATTTTCGTACGAAAATTCGCACCCGCGCCGCGCGAGCGGCGCGCGCCCCCCGTCAGCCCGCGGCGATCCCGCTCAGGATGCGCGCCCAGGCGCGGGTGCCGTGGTGGAAACTCGACAGGTCGTATTTCTCGTTCGGGCTGTGCAGCGCGTCATCGTCCTTGCCGAAGCCCGCGAGCAGCGAATCCATCCCGAGGATCTCCTTGAAATACCCTGCCACGGGGATCGAGCCGCCGCCGCCGATGAAGGCCGCCTCGCCCGGCCATTCCTGACTGAGCGCCCGGCGCGCCACCTCGAAGGCGGGGTGCGAGATGTCCATGCGGCTCGCGGGCGAGGCGCCATGGGGTTTGAACGCGACGCTGCAATCGGGCGGCAACTGCGCCTCGACCCAGGCGCGGAAGCTCTCGCGGAGCCTGAGCGGGTCCTGCCCCGCCACCAGCCGGAACGAGACCTTGGCCGAGGCCTGCGAGGGCAGGACGGTCTTGAACCCCGCGCCCGTGTAACCGCCGGTGATCCCGTTCACCTCCGCCGTCGGGCGCGACCAGATCATCTCGAGCCCCGAGCGCCCGGCCTCGCCCGCGGGCTGCGACAGGCCCACCTCGCCGAGGAAGGCCCCGTCGTCGAAGCCCAGCCCCGCCCATTGCGCGGCCAGCTCCGGCGACAGCTCCTCCACCCCGTCGTAGAAGCCCGGCACCTGCACCCGGCCCGTCTCGTCGTGCAGCCCCGCAAGGATCTTCGTCAGAACCCGGATCGGGTTCATCGCGATGCCGCCATACATGCCCGAATGCAGGTCGATGCGCGGGCCGGTGACGGTGAGCTCCTCTTGCAGCATGCCGCGCAGCTGGGTGACGATGGCGGGCACCGTGTCGGAGAACATGCCGGTGTCGCAGATCAGCGCGAGATCGGCCTTCAGCGCATCGCCGCGCTCCCTCAGGTAGGGCACGAGCGAGGGCGAGCCCGACTCTTCCTCGCCCTCGAGGAAGACCGTCACCTTGCAGGGCAGGGCGCCAGTTTCGGCCATGATGGCGCGGCAGGCCTCGAGAAAGGTCATGAGCTGCCCCTTGTCGTCGGCCGTGCCGCGGCCGCGGATGACGCGGCCCCTGGGCGTGTCCTGCAGCTCGGGGTCGAAGGGGTCGCGGTGCCAGAGCGACAGCGGGTCCACCGGCTGCACGTCGTAATGGCCGTAGAACAGCAGGTGCGGGCCCGGCCCGTCCATCCGGCCCACGACCATGGGATGACCGGGTGTGTCGTGGATCTCGGCGGCGAAGCCGATCGAGGCGAGATCGGCGCGCAGCCATTCGGCGGCGCGGCGCACGTCGTCCGCGTGGGCCGGGTCCGTCGAGATCGAGGGGATGCGCAGAAGCTCGAACAGCCGGTCGAGGGCGGCGGGCTGGTCGGCGTCGATGCGGGCGAGGATGGGGTCGAGGGACATGAACATGCCTTTGAAGTCAGGGTGTCGGTTGCCGCCGAGATGACAATCTGCAAGGAAAATTGTCCAGCCGGGTCCCCAGGCTCCGCGGATTGATACAGGTCAAAGTCGGGCGCGCGGCAATTTGTAACTTGGCATATATGCAATGTGGCGCATATGTCTGGCGGACCAAGCCAGCACGCGTCTGAAGAGCCGCGCGCCCCGAGAGAGACGGGGGCACGGGGAAGGGAGACCGCCAGTGAACTACGACCAAGCGCTCGACGCAGCCCTCAACCGTCTGCACGAGGAAGGGCGCTACCGCACCTTCATCGACATCGAGCGGCGCCGCGGGCAGTTTCCCCATGCCGTCTGGACCCGCCCCGACGGGACCGAGCAGGAGATCACCGTCTGGTGCGGCAACGACTACCTCGGGATGGGCCAGCACCCGGTTGTGCTTGCCGCGATGGCCGAGGCGCTGGAGGCCACGGGCGCAGGCTCGGGCGGCACGCGCAACATCTC
Organism: Rhodobacterales bacterium HKCCSP123; assembly: GCA_015689745.1. Classification (GTDB taxonomy): domain Bacteria; phylum Pseudomonadota; class Alphaproteobacteria; order Rhodobacterales; family Rhodobacteraceae; genus Roseicyclus. The sequence goes on from WVSO01000102.1 coordinate 3,521, forward strand.
GGGCACGACGGTCTATCACAAGCGGCTCGAGGCCGAACTGGCCGACCTGCATGGCAAGGAAGCCGCGCTCGTCTTCACCTCGGCCTATATCGCGAATGACGCGACGCTCTCGACGCTGCCCAAGCTGTTTCCCGGCCTGATCATCTATTCCGACGAGCTGAACCATGCCTCGATGATCGAGGGCATCCGCCGCAACGGCGGCGCGAAGCGCATCTTCAAGCACAATGACCTGGCCGACCTGCGCGCCAAGCTTGAGGCCGACGACCCGGCCGCGCCCAAGCTGATCGCCTTCGAATCGGTCTACTCGATGGACGGCGATTTCGGCCCGATCGAGGAGATCGTCGCGCTGGCCGAGGAATTCGGCGCGCTGACCTATCTCGACGAGGTGCATGCCGTGGGCATGTACGGCCCCCGCGGCGGCGGCGTGGCCGAGGCGCGGGGCATCGCGCACCGGGTCGACATCATCAACGGCACGCTGGGCAAGGCCTTTGGCGTGATGGGCGGCTATTTCGCGGCCAGCGCGAAGATGTGCGACGCGGTGCGCAGCTATGCGCCGGGCTTCATCTTCACCACCTCGATCCCGCCCGCCGTGGCGGCGGGGGCCGCGGCGAGCGTCCGGCACCTGAAGACCGACCAGGGCTTGCGCGACCTGCACCAGGAGCGGGCGAAGGTGCTGAAGCTGCGTCTGAAGGGGCTTGGTCTGCCGATCATCGACCATGGCAGCCATATCGTGCCGGTGATCGTGGGCGACCCCGTCCACACCAAGAAGATCTCGGACATGCTCCTGTCGGAGTTCGGCATCTACGTGCAGCCGATCAACTTCCCGACCGTCCCGCGCGGCACCGAGCGGCTGCGCTTCACGCCCTCGCCCGTGCATGACCCGAAGTCGGTCGATGCCCTCGTGCATGCCATGGACGCGCTCTGGAGCCATTGTGCGCTGAATCGTGCCGAGATGAGCGCCTGACGATTTATCCCGGTGCCAACCTGCGCCGCGACATGTTAATCCCGAATGAATGACGGAGAATTTGGGGAATCACTCCGTCGTGGGGTAACATGTTGGTAATGGCGGCCGCCGCTCCACAAGATCGTGGGGAAGAGACGCCGCCGAGTCAGGGGCAGGCGCTTCATGGGCGATGAACAGAGCCAGTTCACCGAAGGCCAGTCCGCCACGGCGGGCACGGGCTATTCGGGTCCGGGCGGTTTCGACGGCTACGACGTGACGGATGTGCCGCTGGGCGACCTGCTCCGCGGCGAGCGCGCGACCCTGGGCAAATCCCTTCTGGACGTGGAACGCGAGCTGAAGATCCGCGCGGCCTATATCGCGGCGATCGAGAACGGCGACGTGGGCGCCTTCGCCTCGCAGGGGTTCATCGCGGGCTACGTCCGCTCCTACGCGCGCTATCTCGGGATCGATCCGGAGTGGACCTTCCGCCGCTTCTGCGAGGAGACGGGCTTTCTCGGCGTGCATGGCGCGGGCGGGAGCCAGGCGCAGGCGGCCAAGCGGTCGCTTGCGGGCGCACCGAAGGGACGGCTCGACCCGAACGAGGTCATGCAGGGCACGCGGATCAGCTTCGCGCCGGAACGGCAAAGCCTGTTCTCGGGGATCGAGCCGGGCGCGCTTGGCTCGGCGGCGGTTCTGATCGCGCTGGTGATGGGGCTGGGCTACGGGGCCTGGGCGGTGCTGCACGACATCCAGCGCCTGCAGATCGCCCCGGTGGACGAGGCGCCCGTGCCGCTGGCGCAGCTCGACCCGCTGGCGGGTGCGACCGAAGGCGCCTTCGACGTGGCGCAGGAGTTCGACATCTCGGTGCCATCGCCCGAGCGGATGGACCGGCTCTATCGCCCGCAGGCCCTCGAGACACCCGTGCTGACCCCGCGTGACGAGGCGCTGGCGACGCTCGACCCGGACGAAGTCGGCACGCTTGGCGGTCTGCAAAGCGCGCCCGACCGCGCGGCACCGCCGCGGCTGGCGGGCGTTCCCGATGCCGGGGCGACTAGCGGCGTCGAGCCCGAGGAGGCCGCGCCGGTGGTGCAGGTCACCGAGGCCGCGCCGAGCGACGAGCTGGTGATCTTCGCCGTGCGTCCCTCCTGGATCCGGGTGACCTCGGCCTCGGGGGCGACGCTCTTCGAGGGGACGCTGAACCGGGGCGACAGCTACACCGTGGCCGAGGCCGAGGCCGCGCCGCTACTGCGCTCGGGCAACGCGGGCTCGATCTATTTCGTGGTGAACGGCGTGACGATGGGCCCGGCCGGCCCGGGCGCGACCATCGCGCGCAACGTCGAGCTGACCGCCGACGCGATCAGCGCGAATTTCACCATGGCCGACGCAGAGGCGGACCCCGACCTGTCCGAGGTCGCGGCACTGGTTCTGGGCACGGGCGAGGCGCAATAGCGCCCCGGGGCCGCCGGGCCCCGTTGTCCAGCGCGCGTGACAGGTCTATCTTGGGTTGAAACGACCGAACGACCCGCGACGACCGCAGAAGGCAACCCCCATGTCCCACAATCCCGTCCGCCCGTGGCGCAACATCGAGCGCCGCAAGAGCCGCCAGATCCATGTCGGCCCTGTTCCGGTGGGCGGCGACGCACCGATCACGGTGCAGACCATGACCAACACGCTCACGACCGACGTGACGGCCACGGTCGAGCAGATCCAGCGCTGCGCCGAGGCGGGGGCGGATATCGTGCGGGTCTCGGTCCCCGACGAGGCCAGCGCCAGGGCGATGAAGGAGATCGTGCGCGAAAGCCCGGTGCCGCTCGTGGCCGACATCCACTTCCACTACAAGCGCGCGATCGAGGCCGCCGAGGCTGGCGCGGCCTGTCTCAGGATCAACCCCGGCAACATCGGCAGCCAGGACCGCGTGCGCGAGGTGATCAAGGCTGCCCGCGACCATGGCTGCTCGATCCGGATCGGGGTGAATGCCGGGTCGCTCGAGAAGGACCTGCTCGACAAGTATGGCGAGCCTTGCCCGGACGCGATGGTCGAAAGCGGGCTCGACCACATCAAGATCCTGGAAGACAACGATTTCCTGAACTTCAAGATCTCGATGAAGGCCTCGGACGTCTTCATGACGATGGCCGCCTACAGCCAGTTGGCCGAACAGACCGACGCGCCCTTTCACCTTGGCATCACCGAGGCCGGGGGCTTCGTCGGCGGCACGGTGAAATCGGCGATCGGGCTCGGGAACCTGCTCTGGATGGGCTTGGGCGACACGATGCGCGTGAGCCTCAGCGCCGACCCGGTCGAGGAGGTGAAGATCGGCTTCGAGATCCTGAAGTCGCTGGGGATGCGGCACCGGGGGGTCAACATCATCTCCTGCCCGTCCTGCGCGCGGCAGGGGTTCGACGTGATCAGGACGGTCGAGGCGCTGGAGAAGCGGCTGGAGCACATCAAGACGCCGATGAGCCTGTCGATCATCGGCTGCGTGGTGAACGGGCCGGGCGAGGCATTGATGACCGACGTGGGCTTCACCGGGGGCGGGGCCGGGGCGGGGATGGTCTATCTTGCGGGCAAGCAGAGCCACAAGCTGTCGAACGAGCAGATGATCGAGCACATCGTCGAGCAGGTCGAGAAGAAGGCCGCGGAGCTGGAGGCCGCGCGCGCCGCGGAGGCGCAGGCGGCGGAGTGAGCGGACGGCTCCCGCGCGTTCGACGGGGCCTGACGGCCCGTCGAGCCGCTTTGGGCCCGGCGCCGCAGGCGGCCTTCGGCCGCGTCGCGGCGGCAGCGCCCGGACGGGCGACGCTGCACGGGGATGGCTGGCCGGGTCTGCGTATTTCCGGAAAGGTGAAGGGCTGAAGCCGCGCCGATTTCCCGTTGCGAGGGGCAGGGCGCGGGGCTATACCGCGCAGGCACGCACCCGTAGCTCAGCTGGATAGAGCGCTGCCCTCCGAAGGCAGAGGCCAGAGGTTCGAATCCTCTCGGGTGCGCCACTCTTTCCATGCAACTTATTGATAATATTATTTAATCGAGCCCTAGTATCCAACACATCCCCCATAAAATCCCCCGCCGTGTGGGCGGCTGCACCGTTCGTCGGGATTTTGTGGATTGGCCGAGCAGACCATGAGCCAGCCTTGCTTCGCCTCATTCGCCGCTGCGAGCGGCCGTCGTGTCATGGCGACTAGCGGGATCCTGTCAGGATGCTGGCGGCTAAATCACAAAGATCTCGCCTAGATGAGAGGCCGCTTTGGACGACCATAAAGTCGCCGACAGTATGAGAAACTATAGCGGGACCGGCGCTCATGGGCTTGAGAGCGGTGCGCCGATTTTTCTACTTTGGTCAGACCCCACCCCTACGCGTGCGCGGAGTGTTCGCATGAAGCACTTTATCCTCGAGTAGCTTGCCAGCCTGCCCCCTGAGCGTGTCCTTGATGCTGGTGCCAATGGGCCGCCTGTTCCAAGCAGTAATTTGCTTAATCGGTCAGACCTCATTAGCGGGCACGGTACTTGTCCGAGAGATTAATACTAGCCTTGGCCTGCTGGATCGCTTCTTCCTCCAGCCGAGCGTCTTCTGTTCGCGGCTGCGATCCGCGCCTTTCCTTCTGCCATTGTGGGCCGAGTCAAGAACCACCGTGGAACCAGCAACGACAAAGCCCATGCTCCAAAGGGCGCCTGCCCACACACACTGGAAATAGACTCACTTACGAGGCTTGTGGCGGCTTCCCTGATCTCGGCGATCAGATGTCCGTAAGTGCCTTGATCCTTTGGAGACACTCGATACCTTGCGAGGCGCTGCGAGATGGAGCCTTTCCCATGATCAAACTTGTGCGTGTCGCCACGTTCGGAATTTGCATAGCTTTTTCCCTGCCTGTTGCGGCTCAGGATTTTAACTCAGGACTTACTGCTTATTCGGCTGGCGATTTCGCGACCGCACTGGAAAATTGGCGGCCACTTGCCGATCAGGGAGATGCCAGAGCGCAGAACGGCCTTGGCGTCATGTATTCTGACGGGCTGGGCGTTGCTCAGGATTACGAAGAGGCCGTGCGTTGGTATCGACTGGCCGCCGAGCAGGGAGAAGTCTTGGCGCAATTAAACCTTGGCATCATGTATGCTGACGGGCGGGGCGTCGCGCAGGATTACGCAGAGGCCGTACGCTGGTATCGGCTGGCTGCCGAGCAGGGAGAAGCCCGAGCGCAGTTCAACCTCGGCCGCTTGTATGACAACGGGCGGGTCGTCGCGCAGGATTATGCTGAGGCCGTGCGCTGGCCCAGCCACACGTATTCCATGTATAACACGGCGCGAGGCGTCGCGCAGGATTACGCAGAGGCCGTGCGTTGGTATCGACTGGCCGCCGATCAGGGAAACGCCCGAGCGCAGACCAACCTCGGCCTCATGTATTCTAATGGGCGAGGCGTCGCGCAGGATTACGAAGAGGCCGTGCGTTGGTATCGACTGGCCGCCGAGCAGGGAGAAGCCCGAGCGCAGTACAACCTCGGCCTAATGTATGCCAACGGAAGGGGTGTCGCGCAGGATTATGTTCTGGGCCACATGTGGTCCAACATCGCCGCGGCAAACGGAATTGATGGCGCAAGCGGAAACCGCGACAGAATTGCCGGACTCATGACCCGCGAACAGATTGGTGACGCTCAGAGCCGCGCCCGAGTCTGTATGTCATCCGGCTACCGAGACTGCGATTAGGGATTGAAAATCAAATCAACCGCTCGATCTCGCGGGCCTCTCGAAACAGAATTTTGATCGTTCGCTGCATCTCGATCCAGTCTTGTGCGCGTATCCCATGCTACCACGATGGGGTAATACCGGTCGGTGGGATGAAAACCTCCTGAGCCGTGAAATTGGAGTTCCAATTAGCCTTTCACTGCCGGGCCTTTGTCTCGTCCACCCGACCGCACTCAATCTTTGTATTCGGGGTGTGGTGGTACCGGTTGAGCCATCCGCGTCCCCAGCTAGACCTCTGGGAACGTCCTTTAGGCTGGCGCCACTCGGCCGCCAGTGCTTAGCTTCGGTCTTATTTTCACTGATCAAAGCCCACTAGTGCGCGCGCTCGGTACCTGCCCGAGAGGTCAGGATTGGCCTTCGCTTGCTTGACCATTCCTACCTGAGGCCCAACGCCTTCTGTTTGATTCAGCGATCCGCGCCTTACCTTCGGGCGACTTGGGTCCCGTCGACATGCCACCGTGGAACTTGCAGCGATGCCTTCCCGGTTCCGAGAGGCGTCTACAGGGAGTTCCTCTGCGGGTCTTGGCGCAGCACCTAACGCGCCTTCCAAGGGCCTGCTCACGGCGCTTGGCGGCGATGCGCGCCATCTCAGCTGCCAGCTTTCGTTTTGTGAACGCATCGAGCCAGCGATCACGCGGTTGCGGCGGCTCTGACAGTGTCTTTTTCGAGAACCCAAGCACGGCAGACATGCGCAGCACAGCCACTCGCGGCTTTAGCCATGCCTTCTTCTCCCAGTAGATGACGGCGTGCCGACTGACGCCAGCTTTGGAGGCGAGTTCGGCCTGAGTGAGACCGGCATTCTTGCGCAGCGTCTTCAGGTCATGGCCCGTCATCATGGTCTTCCCGTCACCCTCTAATCGTCCGGCGGTTTCCACAGGCTCTCGTATATAGTAGCCGTACCATCCGATTTGTTTACCTTTTGTTCTCGCGGCGGATCAACGCCATGCTCCTCACATTATTCGGCAAACACCGCATGGACTTCGAGCGGACCAGATCAACGCCCGCTAAGGACCTCCTCCAGTCGGTGTCTAAGGTTTTCGGTTGGGGTGGCAGGCCACTTCATATGAGCGCCGTGTCAGAGATACCGTTCTCTACCTCCAAGCACAGTGATTAGCCCCTCGAGGGTCGCAAGGCCACCCAACGTTCGTCTGACATTCGTTGAATGTGGCGTTGGCGCGAGAACCTCTTGATCAAGCTGGAATACCGAGCGCACACTTGGGATAGTATTGACACACTTAATGCCACTCACTCGAGGTTGGCGTTCTAGAGAAGGAGTTAAGAGCGAAATGAGGCTGCTTTGGATAGCGCTGGTTGTCGGCTCTATTGCTGGTTGTGTCCCTGCCACCTTGCCTGAGCAACAAGTGGTAGCTTCTACGCCGGCAGGCGTGACCGTCTACCCGGTTCTCGTGGGCAATGGAGGTCCCCCAGTCGCAACCCAGCTGGCTCAGGCCGAATGCCGACGCTATGGCCGAGACGCAGCAAGAATTCCGGACGATACTCCAGACGGCTACGTTCAATTCAATTGCCTTCGCTAGAGGCTCTTTCAAACGCAAAGACCTTCCGGCCGGGCATTCCCTCGGACAACGGTTTGAGCCCACCGCTTGCTGGAGGCGGGCATCGTCGCCAGTTCAAATAGCGATTGCGAAATAGACGCTGTCGTCGATTTCCTCCGATTCCCGGAGTGTTGGCACGTAGTGGAAGGTTCCCAAGTTCGACAAGAATGATGGGCATGACATACATGAGGATCGAATGATGCAAGTGGACCGCTACACAAAGACCGTGTTGACCATAAAAGCCATTGCGCTCGTTACCATCGCAATCATTGGGACCGGGCTGGTTCAGCCAGCTGAGGCCCAACTGAACTTTCGAGACCTAGACGGCATCGAGCGAAATTTGGATCGGATTTGTGATCATCTGGATCGGATCGGTGACGCTGCCTACGGTATCTGCAGCGTCCACGGGCAGCGTTGTGCTGGCTTTTTCTAGTCTACATCGGGCAACTTCACTGGCGTCGGTAATGCCTTGTATTCCCTGTGCGCTGAAAACAATCGTCGACGATAGGTGCCAGCCGCAACAGGTTGCCCTAGTGGCCCGGCCAGATCTCATCTGCGCTTTCGGGCGCAGCTGCCCGGCTCGACGCCGCTATCGCCCTCAGCCGGGCCTCTGAGCGCTCCCGCAGCGGCAATCTAAGTCTCTAGACTACGCCGCTCTGCCAGTTTTCATCCTCGATCCGCCTGTCTGCCTTCCAACTCGATCAATTGCGCTCTCAGTTGACGCACTTCCTCAACTAGTTCGACAATGCCGCGGAAGCTGACAGATCCGTGACGCTTAAAGCCAACTTTAGGCATGCGAAAGAAGATACCCGGCGGCGAGCAAGAATAACAATACAATACGGGATAATTCAAATAGTCGATCGACGAAGGCTCGCAATGGCTCAGCCTCTTTGCTCCAAGGCCTATCAAGAACGCCAGCCAAGATTAAAGGACCGAACGGCAAGAAGATACAACCAAAGAAAACAAGGAAGAGTCCAGTTGCTTCGTGGCTTTCATACTCGCTAACTAGAAAATATAGAGCACTTGGTGGTGTGGCAAAGAACAGGATGAGCCAGAAAATGACTTGAAATCGAGATAACCCGTTCTCTGAGTTTTTTGTTTTTGCGTAGGTGCTTGGAGAAGGCGCCTCCGTCTCACGAAGCTTTTTCAGTCTGGCGGCCTCTTCGCGGCGTATTTTGTCCCAGCGATCTTCGCCATTGGGGCTGGTGCTGTTGGTTGATGAAGGTGCCTCGGCCTCACGAAGCTTTTTTAGTCTGGCGGCCTCTTCGCGGCG
>WVSO01000103.1 GCA_015689745.1 Rhodobacterales bacterium HKCCSP123
CTCACCGAGAGCAGGGTCACCGCCATGAAGCCCGGATCGTCGAAATACCTCAGGTCCTGGAATCGGACGTAAGGCGCGATGAAGATGTAGCGGAAGTACTCGTTCCAGTCGCCGCCGACGTCATAGCGAAAGCCGATGGCCGCGGCGATGAGCGCGACGACGCCGAACCAGGCGAGTGTCCAGCGAATCCGACGTGTGCCATCCTCGTTGAAGGCGCTCGTGGGCCCTGACCCCATGGCCGCGATGGCCGGAAAGAGGAACATGATCCAGTAGGGAAGCACCCTCAGCCTCCTGTCAGGCCAGAACCCGATGAGCCGGACACAGCCAAACCCGTGAACGGCATGGAAGGCAAGACGCCCGCATCAGGTCGGTCACCCCGGGCACCATCGGCAGAGGTGCCGGGACCGCGTCCATCGCGACATCCGACGTCGGTGCAGGCGCGTTTCCGGGATCGGTTGCAGGCCCTGGAGGACCCGGCCTGGCCCGACCGTGGGCGGTCAGAACCGGAAACCGAGCGACAGGGAGTAGGAATCGACATCCGCCTCGAAGACCGTGACGCCGCCGCCGACCCCCTCCATCTCGCGCACGGTGTAGTCGGCCCCGAGGAAGATGCCGTCGCGCATGTTCATCTCGAACCCGACCGATGCGTTCCAGCCGTCCACCGAAACGTCGCTGCCGGCGCTGTCTACCTGGACGACCGAGTAGCCCGCGGCGCCGTAGACGAGGAAGTTGCCCATCACGACGCCCGAGCGGACCCTGAGATCATACACCGGCTCCAGCTGCGTTTCGAACGTCAGGGACCCCGGTGCCCAGTATCCCACATGCCCGAAATCATGGGTCACGACGGCGCGTGCCTCGAGCCCGACGAGCCAGCCGTCGGTCTGCCAGTTGTGGCCGACGGAAAACCCCAAGCTCTGCCCGTCGCCAAAGGGACGGTCCTGCGCCCATGGCTCGGCATTGGGCGCCGTGACCCCACCGGACACTCCGCCAACCGAGAAGGCGTAGTAGAACCCCCCGAAATTGTCCCTGCCGGCCGAAAAGGGGAGGCCGTTCTGCGAAGGATCGGGATCATTCGCCTGGACCGGCTGGGCCTGGAACAGCACCAGCGCAAGCGCCAGGCCGACACCGAGGGCCAGGGCTGCAAATCCGCTTGAAGACGATGCCCGTTTCGACATGAAAGCCTCGATATTCCGTATCAAACCGCGCAAGCGCCCCGTGGTGACGCTATCGCAAATGTGCCTCTAAAGCAGCCGGGTTCAAGTTTCCATACCCGGTGGCCCGTCGCCTGTTGCGAACGGGCACCAAGGCGAGACTGCCGGTCGGGCATCCCATGTGCAGGAACCGGGCGGCCTGGCGACACCACGGGCCGGGATCGGGCCCGCCCCCGATGGACGGGACAGGTATCGCCTTCGACCCGCCGGCCTGGCGGGCAAGGCGTCATCCGCCCGGACCGAGGGCCCATTCCTCGAGCCACTGCTGCAGCATGAGGATCGACCACAGCAGTTGCCCCCGGTCCGCGCGCGCCGAAAGATGTTGCGACCACAGTTCGCGCACGGGGTCCGCAGCGAGGCATCCGCCCGCCTCAAGGCGCTCCCGGTCCAGCAGGTCCTCCGCCCAATCCCGGAGCGGCCCGCGAAGCCATGCGCCGATTGGAACTGCGAACCCCTGCTTGGGCCGCTCGATCAGCCCGCGCGGCACATGGCGGAACAGGATGTCTCGCAGGATCGCCTTGCCCAGGCCATCTCGAATGCGGTGCGACAGCGCCAGCGACCATGCCGCCTCGACCGTCCGCGCGTCGAGGAAAGGCGCGCGCGTCTCGAGCGAGGCCGCCATCGCGGCGCGATCGACCTTCACCAGGATATCACCGGGAAGATACCCGGTGCTGTCGAGTGCCATCATCCGCTCTTCCGGTTGCAGGTCCGAAAGGGCCTCCCAGGAACCGACCGGGGCGGGTGCGGCACGGGCCTGCAGGTAGACGGAGGGGTCGTCGCAGTGACGCGTCAGCCCCAGGTAGACGTCCCGCAACGAGCTGCTCCCCGCGGCGACTTCCCCGAACCGCGCGGCCTTCTCGACCACCGCGGCGGACAGTCCCAGCCTGCCCGCCATGCCCGGCACCCGGCCCCCGGGCCCGGCAAGGCGCTGCATCAGGCGTCCGGCACCCGGCGCCGCGCGCTTGAGGACAGAGGGCAGGCGCGACATCCGGGACCAGATGCGGGGCGCCAGGACGTGCCGGTTGTACCCGCCGAAGATCTCGTCGCCCCCGTCGCCGGTCAGGGCGACGGTCACATGCGCCCGCGCCTCGCGACACAGGAGAAGGGTGGGGATCTGCGATGAATCCGCGAAGGGTTCGCCGTAGACCCGCGCAAGGTCCGGGATCAGCGAAAGGGCGTCCTCCTCGCGCAGGCGGAACGTACGGTGCTCGGTGCCAAGATGCCCGGCCACCGCCTCTGCATGGCGGCTTTCGTCGTAGCCCATGTCGTCGAAGCCGATCGAAAAGGTCTTCACCTGACCGGGCGATATTTCCTGCATGAGGGCCGTGATCAGCGACGAGTCGATGCCGCCGGACAGGAAACTGCCAAGCGGCACATCGCTGATCATCTGCGACGAGACGACATCGCGCAGCACGTTCTCGATGCGACTGGCCGCGGCCTCCGGCCCGGCGTCAGGCGAGGCCACGCCCCGCGCCCGCGCCCTGCGCATCAGGCTGTCGAAATCCTCGTAGACGGTCTCGACCGGGTCACCGCCATCCGGGCGCAACAGAAGGATCGTTCCCGGACGCAGCTTGCGGACCCCGTCGAGCACACAGGCGCTGTCGGGGATGACGCCGGTGGCGATCTGTCCGGCGATGGCGGACATGTCGAGCCGGGGCGGCGTCCCGTTGTCCAGGACGGGTCGCAGGGCGGGCAGTTCCGAGGCGAAGGCAAAGACACCCGCCCGCCGCGCGAGGTAGAGCGGCTTTTCCCCCATGCGATCGCGTGCCAGCGCAAGGCTTTCCTCCTCCGCATCCCACAGGGCAAGCGCGAACATGCCGCGCGCGCGTCGGAGGGTGTCCCGCAGCCCCCAGCGGGAAATCGCCGCCAGCAGGGTTTCCGTGTCCGAATGGCCGCGCCAGCCATGCGCGCCGCCTGCGTCGAGGTCCTTGCGCAGCTCGAGGTGGTTGTAGATCTCGCCGTTGAAGACGAGCGTGAAGCGCGCGTCCTGTGACTGCATCGGCTGCGCACCGGCCTCGGACAGATCGAGGATCGACAGCCGCCTGTGTCCGAGGCCGACCCGCCCGCCGTCCGGGATCCACACCCCTTCGGCATCCGGTCCACGATGCCGAAGCGCGGCGGCCATCTCTCTCAGGATCGGTTCCGAGACCCGGTCCGCGGCGGTCGTCGCCAGTATTCCCGCTATGCCGCACACGTCAGATCACCCCTGCCGCACTCATGACCTGTTCCCGCGCCCGGACAGCCCGCCCTCCGCTGCACGTTTCAGCAGGCTTGCAACACGAGGCCCCTGCAGGTGCAGGCTGTAGGACCGTTCGACGGTCCGGCGCCCGGCCGCACCCATGGCACGGCGAAGCTCCGGGTCGCCGATCAGGGTTTCCAGCGCCTTCCGCCAGTCTTCTTGCGTTTCAGCCAGAAAGCCGTTCACACCGTGTTGAACGATCTCCGTGTTCACGCCGACCGGCGAGGCCACGACCGGCAGGCCGCAGGCCATGTACTGAATGAGCTTGTAGCCGCATTTTCCCCGCATCCATGGCGTGTCGGGCAGGGGCATGATGCCGATGTCCATCGCCCGGATCATCTCGACCTCGCCGGCCTCGGACCAGGGCAGGAAGCGAAGGATTCCCTCCTCCGCGGGATCGGGCCTTGCCCCGATGGCCTGCAGCACGGTGCCATGCCGCCGTGCCACGTTTTCGAGCGTTGGCAGGAATGGCGCAACGCAGTCTGCCCATGTGCTTGGCATGCCGATCCAGCCGATGACCGGCGACGCGTCTCCCCGAGCCACTTCGGCAGGTCGGTAGACGTCGGCATCGACCACCGTCGGGACGATCTCGACCGATGCCGCGCCGGCGTGCCGTGCGTAGCCCGCGAGATAGGCGTTTCCGGCCATGACGCAGGATGAGCGGGCCATGATGGCGGCGTGCTTGCGCCCGAGAACGCCCCTGACAAGGGGCAGGCGATGCATGTCATAGCGATGGAACACGGCGTCGTCGTAATCGCTCACCACCGGAACGCCGCGGGGCATCAATCCGGCCTCGATGGCGTGGGGCACCCAGGCCAGGGCTTCCTTTTCCAGCCAGATGACGTCGATGGCGCCCCGCGCGCCGCGCAACCGCCGGACCCTGCGGCCGTAGGCCTCAAGGGCCGCGGCGCGGGTTCCCCGGCCGGCGTAGAGCGCCTCGAGGTAGTCATCGCCGAAGAAGGGGGCCACCTCGACGTCGAAACCGGCACGTTCGAGATGGGGCAGGTACTGCAGGAAGCGGACGCGACTGGAGGCGCCCTTGCGTCCGTATCTGGTCAGAATGCGTAGCTTCACGGGGCAGGCTCTCGGGATCGCAGCACCGCATGGAATGCTGGCGGCCTTGCCTTCTAACCCGGTTTTCCCGGGGCTTTCCACTCTGCCGGTCGGAGAATGCCGAAGTCGCGGCCCGGAACCCAGGCCCGCCCCCTCCTGCCCCGGCATGGTCCGTGCGGCACCTGGCCGTCGCCGCGCCGAGCGGGCCGTGCTAGCCGCGCGTGCCGTGTCGGCCGTAGTACAGGCCGACCACGTGCTCGGCCTCTGCGAAGAACAGCCAGCGCGAGGCGAGCATCCCCGCGAGGTGGCAGAGAACGGCGAGGCCGCCGAGGGCATGGCCCGCGCCGGGGGTCAGGATCAGCACGATGGGAAGCGCATAGCCCAGAACGGCGGCGACCAGGCGCAGCCTGAGCGCGTGTTTGCGCCCCACGACAAAGGCCATTTCGCGCAGAAGGTAGTTGGGCCCGGTGTGCGGCGGCTCGAAGGCGCGGATGCGCCCTGGCCGGCCAAGGCCCGTCGCGCCGGCCAGCGTGTGCCCAGCCTCGGCGAAACGCGCGTCGCCGACGCGCCAGTGGCCCAGCTGGATCATGCCCGCGAGCAGCAGCAGCACGGCGGCGGGGGTGATCTGGCCGGCCAGAAGCGCGCCGCCCGCAAGGCTGGCCGAAACGAAATGCAGCGGTGTCAGGACCTGGTTCCAGCGCGGCACGGTCTTGAGCTGTGCGTAGATCATCGAGGTGGTGAAGACCGTGGCGAGCGACAGGGCCGCGCCGATCAGCCCGAGGGCTGCGATGCGGGTTCCGAGGAAGACCGCCGCGGCGGCGTAGAGGCCCATGACGACCAGCGCCGCGACCGCGGCCCAGGCCTCGCGGCTGAGCCAGCTGGTCCGCCATTGGCTGAAGGCCTTGAGCGCGCGTTCCGGGTGGCCGAGATGGAAGGTCGAGGCCAAGAGGCCGCCGACGGCAAGTGCATAGGAAATCAGGAAAAACCAGAAGGCGGTCCAGCCGGTGACGGCGGGTTCTCCGAGGCCCAGGAAGACCAGGAGCCCGAAGCCGAGGCCCGAGAGCGTGGTGAAGGCGATGACGGAGGGCGCCGGGTGCATGTCAGAACCTGTCCAGCGCGCGGTCGAGCCAGCCGAGAAAGCCCTGCGGTGTCTCGGCGACGGGCTCGAGGAAGGGGGCAAGGATGTCGGTCTCCTCCAGCCGGTCTTTCGGGCGGGGGGGAAGGTACTTGTTGACGGGTTTCGTGCCTTGCTCCGGCATCAGGTCGAAGCCGCCGCGGGCGGCCACCAAAAGGCTCACGTCGCTGTCGGGATCGGCGAGGTCGCCGAAATGGCGGGCGCCCGCGGGGCAGGTGCGGACGCAGGCGGGTTCGCGGTCTTCCTGCGGCAGATTCTCGTTGTAAATCCGGTCGATACAGAGCGTGCACTTCTTCATGACGCCGGCCGCGGCGTCCATCTCGCGGGCACCGTAGGGGCAGGCCCAGGCGCAGAGGCCGCAGCCGATGCAATCGGCTTCGTTGACAAGAACGATGCCGTCCTCGACCCGCTTGTAGGAGGCCCCGGTGGGGCAGACGGTGACGCAGGGCGCATCCTCGCAATGGAGGCAGGATCTGGGGAAATGCACCAGCTGCGCCGCGCCGGTTTCCGGCGTGATTTCAAAGGAATGGACACGGTTGAGGAAGGTGCCGGAGGGCTCGGCGCCATAGGGGTCCTGGTCCGACAGGGGCGTGCCGTAATTTTCGGTGTTCCAGCCCTTGCAGGCGATCACGCAGGCGTGACAGCCGACGCAGGTGTCGAGGTCGATGACGAGGCCGAGCTTTCGGTCGGTGTGGGCGGGAAGCTGGGTCATTGGCCTATGTCACACCCCGTACACAGCCTGTACACACCGCGTGCATACGTCTCAGGCATCAGTCGCCTCCGTGTTCGCCATGGTCACGAATGCCGCGAGGTCGGCGGCGAAGCGGTCGGGGGCCTCGAGGAAAGGGGCGTGGCCCACCCCCTCGTAGCCGAGGAAGCGGCCCTGCGGCATGAGCCCTGCGGCGGTCTCTCCGGTCCTTGCCGTGACGACGGCATCGGCGAGCCCGTGGATGGCGAGGCCGGGGCGGGTGAGGGCCGCATAGGCCGGGCGCATATCCACATCCGCGCCGAAGAGCGCGCGGCGGACATGGGCGGGGCAGAGCATGTTCGCGCCCACCAGCTCGGCGTAAGTCGTTCGGTCGAGGGGGGTGGCGGTGCAGGCCGCGACGAAGCGGGCGGTGGCCTTGAGGCGGCGCGGCACGTCCTCGGTATAGAGGTCGCGGTCGAGGCCGGGGGAGCTTGCGCCGACCATCCAGTCTTCGCGCGCTTTGCCTATGGCGAGGATGCCGCCCGCCAGCACGACGCCCGCGAGATGGGCACAGCCCTGGGTTGCGAGATGGGCGGCGATGACGCGGGAGCCGTAGGACCAACCCACCAGCGTGGGGCGGGCGAGGTTCGCCGCGTGTATGACGGCAGCGACATCGTCGGACCAGAGCTGGGTATCGGTATAGGCGGCGGGGTCTTCGGGCTTGCCCGAGGCTCCGTGGCCGCGCAGGTCCATGGCGACGAGGTGGAAGCGGTCTTGCAGACGGTCGATCGTGGGCTGCCAGCAGGCGAACTGCTGCGCCCAGCCGTGGATCAGGAGGATGGCGGGCGCGCCCCTTGGCCCGGCCTCGGTCCAGGCGATCTCGGTGCCGTCGGTGCTGCGGGTGATGTGGGTGCTCATGTCGGGCGTCTCGCGTGTGGCATCGGGGTTTCGCCGCCTTCGGCGTCGACCCGCCGGGGGCTCTGCCCCGTCGCCATTGTCGCTCGGACCAATGGCGCTCCAATGGCGACCCCCGCCAAGGGGGGCTGTCTGCCCCCCTTGGAACCCCCCGAGGATATTTTCGAAACGGAGAAGATGCGGGGGGTCATGGGGTGGTTTTCCATGCCAGCGCGTCGGGGCCTTTGGGGACCGGTGAGGTGATCGCGGGGAAGCCCGGTTGCGCCTCTTTCGGTGGGGCGGTCTTTTCGATGCGGACGCGCAGGTCGAACCAGGCGGCCTGGCCGGTGACGGGGTCGGAATTGGCCCAGCGGTGGCCGTCGCCCTTCGGCGGCAATAGCTCGTGGATCAGGTGGTTGAGCAGGAAGCCGCGCGTCGCCTCGGAGGCCTTGGGGTCGAGCGCCCAGGCGCCCTTGCGCTTGCCGATGGCGTTCCATGTCCAGACCGTGCTCGGGTTGAGGGCGGCCATGTGCGCGACCGGCACGGTGATGGTGCCGTGGGGGGAGGTCACGCGTGCCCAGTCGCCTTCTGTGAAGCCCTGTTCCTGCCAGAGGTCGGTGGGCAGGTAGAGCGGGTTTTCCCCGTGGACCTGGCGGAGCCAGGCGTTCTGGGTGCCCCAGCTGTGATACATCGCCATGGGGCGTTGGGTGAGGGCGTGGAGCGGGTAGGCCTCGGTGTCGATGGCCGCGTCCTCGAAGGGTTCGTACCAGAGGGGGAGCGGGTCCATCGTGGCCCTGATGCGGTCGCGCAGGTGGTCGGGGGGCTGATGTGGGCCGTGCCCTTCGGCGGCGCGCTGGAAGCGGCGGAGCGGTTCCAGCCAGAGGTTGAAGAGATAGGGTTGCGGGCTGTCGTAGAGGCCGAGGGCGACCGCCCAATCCTGGTAGGCGCGGTTCCAGGGTTTGTAGAATTGCGCCTCCTCGGGGATGGGATGGGTGTGGAAGCCGCCCGCCGCGATGTAGCGGTCGAGCTGGTCGGGGTTCGGGTCGCCGCGGCCCGTCGATTGGCCCTCGCCGCGGAAGCCCATGAGGGGGCCGATGCCGGGGCGGCGCTGGTGGGTGGTGATGTAGTCGGCGTAATCGGCGTATTTCGGCTGGCCGTCCTCGGTGACGAAACCGGGCAGATTGAGGCGCGCGCCGAGGTCGATCAGCACGGACTGGAAGCCGCGGACATCCCTGTCTGGTTGGATGACCGGCCAGCGGATCGCGTCGGCGGCCGCCTCGGCCTCGGAAATCGGGCGGTCGAGGAGCGATATGCAGTCGTGGCGTTCGAGATAGGTCGTGTCGGGCAGGATCAGGTCGGCATAGGCGACCATCTCGGAGGAATAGGCGTCGGAGTAGATGATGCGGGGGATGACGTAATCGCCCGTGTCCGGGTCGGTGTCGGTCAGCATCTCGATCACGCGGCCGGTGCTCATCGACGAGTTCCACGCCATGTTCGCCATGTAGAGGAAGAGGGTGTCGATCCGGTAGGGATCGCCCGCATGGGCATTGGCGATGACCATGTGCATGAGGCCGTGGGCCGAGAGCGGGTTTTCCCAGGTAAAGGCCTTGTCGATGCGTTGGGGGGTGCCGTTCGCGTCGAGGGCAAGGTCTTCGGGGCCTTGCGGGAAGCCGAGATGGGGGCCGGCGAGGGGCTGGTCGGGGGTGGGCTTCGCGTGTGGCTTCGGGTGGGCCTCCATCGGTTTCGGGTAGGGCGGTTTGAAGCGGAAGCCGCCGGGGGTCTCGACAGTGCCGAGCAGGATCTGGAGAAAGTGCAGCGCGCGGGCGGTCTGGAAGCCGTTGGAATGGGCCGAGATGCCGCGCATGGCGTGCATGGCGACGGGGCGGCCTGTCATCTTGTCGTGGGTTCGGCCGCGGAAATCGGTCCAGGGCTGGGCGATCTCGATCGCCTCGTCGAAGGCCACGCGCGCGAGTTCGGCGGCCAGCGCGCGGATGCGGGGGGCGGGGATGCCGCATTTTGCGGCGACCTGTTCGGGGGCGTAGTCGGGCGACAGGTAGCGGTCGGCGAGGTGCCGGAAGACCGGGCGGTGGGTGATGCCGGCGCGACGGTAGGTATGGGCGAGGTCCGGCGTGACGCCGGGGGCGTCGAAGGGCACGGGCTGGTGCGTCTTGCGGTCGAGGACGAGGGGCTTTCCGGCAGCGTCGCGCAGGAAGAGGCCGTGGTCGGGGCTATCGGGGTCGCCGTTCACGAGGACGGGGGCGTTGGTGAATTGCGCGAGATAGGGGAGGTCGATCCGGCCTGCCTTGAGCAGGCAATGGACGAGCGACAGGATCAGGAGGCCGTCCGTGCCCGGCGTGATGCCGAACCAGTCGTCAGCGACGGCGTTGTAACCCGAGCGGACGGGGTTGATGCCGATGACGCGCGCGCCGCGCCCCTTGAGCTTGCCGAGCCCGATCTTGATCGGGTTGCTGTCGTGATCCTCGGCCACGCCGAAGAGGAGGAGGAGTTTCGTGCGCTCCCAATCCGGCTGGCCGAACTCCCAGAAGGCGCCTCCCATGGTGGTGATGCCCGCGACAGCCATGTTGACCGAGCAGAAGCCGCCGTGGGCCGCGTAGTTGGGGGTGCCGAAGGCTTGCGCCCAGTAACTCGTCAGGGATTGCGACTGGTCGCGGCCGGTGAAGAAGGCGAGCTTCTCCGGGGCCTCTGCGCGGAGGGGGGCCATCCAGTCCACCGCGGTTTGCAGGGCTTCTTCCCAGGTGATCTCCTCGAACTGGCCGGAGCCGCGGGGGCCCGTGCGGCGCAGCGGCGCGCGCAGCCGCGAAGGGGCGTTGACCTGCATGATGCCGGCCGAGCCCTTGGCGCAGAGCACGCCCTTGTTCACCGGGTGGTCGCGGTTGCCCTCGATATAGGCGACGCGGCCGTCCTTGAGATGCACGTCGATCCCGCAGCGGCAGGCGCACATGTAGCAGGTCGTCTTCCGGATCTCGTCGGAGACCTTGGGCGACAGGTCGAGTGTGGGGTGCCGCTGCGCCATCCGCCCTCCCCGCGGTTTGGGTGCGGGGGCAAGGATTGGCCGGACGGGCCGGTGGATGCAATGGGTGAGCGGGGAATTGCCGGGCTCGACGATAAAAGTGTAAACCAAAGTTGACACATCGACTGCGCGCGCCGATACTGGCGCGACTCTCGATCGGACCTTCCCATGCCCAAGGACCTGACCCATCCCGGCCTCGTCGTGCCGCAACTCGGCGGCGCCGCGCGACCCGGCCTGTGCACCGATTGCGGGGTCAGCCGGATGGGCGATGGCCGTGCCTGCGGCCGGGCCTGCCAGTTCATCCAGCCCGATTACGAGAGTGCCGAGCACCGGGTGCATGGCCGCGTGGCCGACCCGGAGCTGGGAGAAGAGCGGTTCTTCGGTGTCACGCAGACGATGACCCGCGCGCGCCTCTCGCCTCCCGCCGAGGGGGCGCAGTGGACGGGGATCACGACGGCGCTGGCGGCCTCGCTGCTGGAGCGGGGGCGCGTGGATGCCGTTCTGGCGGTGCGGCCGCATCCCGGGGATCGCTGGCGGCCCGAGCCGGTGATCGTGACCGACCCGGCGGAGCTTGCGCAGTGCCGCGGCATGCGGATGGGCTATGCGCCGACGCTCGCCGCGCTGGAACCGGCTGCGGCGGCCGGGCACAAGCGCATCGCGGTGATCGGTATTCCCTGCCAGGTCTACGCGCTGCGCCAGATCGAGGCGGATCTCGGGTTCAAGCGGATCTACGTGATCGGCACGCCCTGCTCGGACAACACGACGACCGAGAGGTTCCACGACTTCCTCGCGCTGCTCGACGAGAGACCGGACACCATCTCCTACCTCGAGTTCCGCGCCGATTACCGGGTCGAGCTGCGCTTCGACGACGGCAGGCCCATGCGGGTCGTGCCCTTCCTGAAGCTGCCGATCTCGAAGCTTTCCCCGGATTTCTTCCCGATGACCTGCAAGACCTGCGTGGATTACACCAACCGCCTCGCTGACATCACGGTGGGCTACATGGGCGGAGATGGCGACCAGTGGGTGATCGCCCGCAACCACCGCGGGGCGGAGATGCTCGAGGGCATCCGCGGCAGGCTGACGGAACGGCCGATGACCGACAAGGGCAAGCGCGACGGTGCGGTGAAAGGGTTTCTCGCCAATTCCGAGCGGGCGGCCGGAGGACTCCCGCTCAGATCGATGCCCGACTGGGCCCGGCCGATCGTGGCCTTCCTGCAGCCCAGGATCGGACCGCGGGGGCTGGAGTTCGCCCGGGCGCGGGTCGAGATGAAGGCGATCGAGACGGTGCTCCACCTGCGGCGGGCCTATCCGGTGCGCGTGAAGAACATGGTGCCGCCCCATGTCTGGCGCGTGGCCGCGCGCTACGGACTGGTGCCGGGGCCGGACGAAACCCGCGAGAGCTGACTCAAGGGTATTTCGGGGCCTTCGGCCCCGACCCGGCGGCGCGCGGCGTCGGGCCCCTGCGGGGCCGCTCCTTCGCGCGCTGGGTGCCGGTGCCGGAGCATGCGCTCCTGTCCGGCCGGATGCGCCTTTGGCACGTTCGGGCGCCTGCCCTTTCGGCGGCAAAGTGCCTGTCGGGCGGCGCGCCGGGATGGGTGTGACACGCTGAAGCGGGAAGTGGGCGGGGATCAACCCCGGCCGATGCGAGGCCGGGCCGGGGATTCTCCGTTTGCGGTCATCGGCGTCCCCGCCCGTACCGCGGTACGACTCTATCCC
>WVSO01000104.1 GCA_015689745.1 Rhodobacterales bacterium HKCCSP123
GCGCGCTGGCCGACCGGGCCGAGGCGCTGACCGGCCAGCCGGTGACGGTCCATCCCGACCTTGCCGCCGTCGCCGCCGACGGCAGCGTCGATTTCGCCATCATCCTCACGCCCCCCGACGCGCGCGCGGCGCTGATCCGCCCGCTCGCCGAGGCGGGCAAGCACATCCTTCTGGAAAAGCCCATGGGACGCACGGCCGCCGAGGCGCGCGAGGTGGTGGCGATCTGCGAGGCCGCGGGCGTCCGCCTCGGCGTCGTGTTCCAGCACCGCATGCGCGCGGCCTCCCTCGCGGCGGCCCGCCTCGTTGCCACGGGCGATCTCGGCCCCCTCGGCCTCGTGCAGATCGAGGTGCCCTGGTGGCGCGACCAGTCCTATTACGACGAACCGGGCCGCGGCACCTATGCCCGCGACGGCGGCGGCGTGCTGATCAGCCAGGCCATCCACACGCTCGACCTTGCCCTGTCGCTCGCGGGCCCCGTCGAGGCGGTGCGCGCCATGGCCACCACCACCCGGTTTCACCAGATGGAGGCCGAGGATATCGTCGCCGCGGGCCTCCGCTTCGCCAATGGCGCGGCGGGCTCGCTCGTGGCCTCGACCGCCAGTTTCCCCGGCGGGGCGGAATCCATCACGCTCCACTTCGACCGCGCCAGCCTGCACCTTCAGGCGGGCGAGCTGCACGTCCGCTGGCGCGATGGCCGCCACGAGGTTCAGGGTGCGGCGGGCGGCACCGGGGGCGGGGCAGATCCCATGGCCTTCACCCATGACTGGCACCGCGCCGTGATCGAAGACTTCGCCGCGGCCCTCACCGAGATCCGCGCCCCCGCCATCACCGGCATGGACGCGCTTGCCGTCCATGACCTGATCGACGCCCTCATCCGCTCGGCCCGCGAGGGCCAGTTCACGAAAGTCCAGCCATGACCCTCCGTTTCGCCGCCATCGGCATCGACCACCGCCATGTCTACGGCATGGCCTCCAACCTGATCGAGGCAGGCGCCAGTTTCGCCGGCTGGTGGACCGAGGGGCATCCGGGCACCGAGGCGGGCTTCCTCGAGCGCTTCCCCGACGTGCCCCGCGCCGCCTCGCCCGAGGCGCTGCTGGATGACCCCTCCATCGCGCTGATCCTGCTCTCGGGCATCCCGCGCGACCGCGCCGGGTGGGCCGTGAAGGCCATGGAGGCGGGCAAGGACGTGATGTCCGACAAGCCCGGCTGCACGACGCTGGAGCAACTCGACGCGATCCGCGCCACCGTGGCCGCCACGGGCCGCATCTGGTCGGTCGATTTCTCCGAACGCTTCGAGGTTCCCGCCGTCACCCGCGCCGCCGAGCTGGTGGCCGAGGGCGCCATCGGCCGCGTGATCCAGACCGTCGGCCTCGGGCCCCATCGCCTGAACCGCGCCACGCGCCCTGACTGGTTCTTCGACCGCGACGCCTATGGCGGCATCCTGACCGACATCGCCAGCCACCAGATCGACCAGTTCCTCTACTTCACCGGCTCGACCGGGGCCGAGATCACGCTTGCCTCGGTCGCCAATTACGCCAATCCCGATGACCCCGGCCTTCAGGATTTCGGCGAGATCGCGCTGCGCTCCCCGCAGGGGCACGGCTATATCCGCGTCGATTGGTATACGCCCGACGCGCTGCCCACATGGGGCGACGGGCGGCTCACGATCCTCGGGACCGAGGGGTATATCGAGCTTCGGAAATACGTCGATGTGGGCCATGACGGCACGGATCACCTGATCCTCGTCAACGCCACCCGCTGCGAGCGGATCGACGCCTCGGGCGCGGGCCTGCCCTATTTCGCGCGGCTCCTCGCCGATATCCGCGACCGCACGGAAACCGCGATGCCGCAGGCCCACGCCTTCACCGTCTGCGAGCTGGCGCTGCGGGCGCAGGCCATGGCCGAGGGGGCGCGCGCATGATCCGCACCGCCATCATCGGCGCAGGCATCGGGGCCGAGCATCTCGCGGGCTACCGCGCGCTGCCGGAGCTTTTCGCGGTCACCACGCTCTGCGACCTCGACACCGCCCGCGCGCAGGCCGCCACCGGCGGCGACCCCGCCATCGCCGTCACCGGCGACCTCGACGGCGTGCTCGCCGACCCTGCGGTCGATGTCATCGACATCTGCCTGCCGCCGCATCTGCATGTCCCCGTGGCGCTCCGCGCGCTGGAGGCGGGCAAGCATGTGATCTGTGAAAAGCCGCTCGCGCGGTCATTGGCCGAGGTGGACCAACTGCAAACCGCCGCTGCCAAAGCCAACCGCCACGTCTTCCCCGTCTTCCAGTATCGCTACGGCCCCGCGCTGGCCCAGCTTGCGGCGCTGCAAAAGGCGGGGCTGACCGGCACCCCCTTCGTCGCCAGCCTCGAGACCCATTGGAACCGCGGCGCGGCCTACTACGACATCCCGTGGCGCGGCACATGGGCGGGCGAATCCGGCGGCGCGCTTCTGGGTCACGCGATCCACGCCCATGACCTGCTCTGCCACATCCTCGGCCCCGTGGCCGAGGTCACGGCGCAGGCCGCGACCCGCGTGAACCCGATCGAGACCGAGGATTGCGCGGCGCTCATCTTCCGCATGGAAAGCGGCGCGCTCGCCACCAGTTCCGTCACGCTGGGCGCGGGCGAGGACACCAGCCGCCTGCGCCTCTGCTTCGCGGGGCTCACCGCCGAAAGCGGCACGCTGCCCTATGCGCCCGCCGCCGCCCAATGGCGCTTCATCGCGCGGCCCCCCGTGACGCAAGACCAGGTCGATGCCGTTCTGGCGGCGGTGCCGCCGCAAGCCACCGGTTTCACCGGCTACCTGCAGGCCGTGGCCGAGGCGCTGGCAGGCCGCGCCGGGGCCGAGGTGACGCTGGCCCAGGGCCGCCGCTCCATCGAGCTGGTCACCGCGATCTACGCCTCGATCCGCGCGGGCGGCCAGCCCGTGCGCCTGCCGCTCACCCCCGACGCGCCGCTCTACACCGGCTGGCTGCCCGATCCGCCCTGAACCCGCTTCCCGCCCGCGGCCCCCGCGCCTAGACTGCCCCCGCACCGACGCGAGGAGGCATCCCATGCAGACCCCCGAGACGACCCCGCCCGCCGACCGGCTGGAGGATGCCATCGGCCGCAAGGTGCGCGCGCTCCGGCAGGGGCTGGACGTGACGCTCTCTGACCTCGCGCGCTCGGCGGGGCTGTCGGTGGGGATGCTGTCGAAGATCGAGAACGGCCAGACCTCGCCCTCCCTCACCACGTTGCAGGCGCTGGCCGCCGCGCTGAACGTGCCGATCTCGATGTTCTTCCAGGATTTCGAGGATCGCCGCGATTGCAGCTATGTCCCCGCGGGGCAGGGCGTGCGGATCGACCGGCGCGGCACGCGGGCGGGGCATGTCTATGAACTCCTTGGCCATTCCCTGCGGTCGGCCACCAAGATCGAGCCCTTCCTCATCACCATCGACGAGGGCGGCGCGGCGCATGACACGTTCCAGCATCCGGGCCACGAATTCATCTACATGCTCGAAGGGAGTGTCACCTACCGCCACGGCGACCGCCACTACGACCTTGCCCCCGGCGACGCGCTTTTCTTCGACGCGCTCGCCCCCCACGGCCCCGAGGGCTTCGCGGACCTGCCCGCGAAATACCTCTCGATCATCGTGACGCCCCCGCCGGAGTGATTTTTCCTGTCAGGAAAATGATTTCACTCCTGTTGACAGGTCAGTCCCCGTGACGCATCTTCCCCGGCAACCACCGCGGAGGGATCGTCATGTGTGGAATCGTTGGCCTCTTCCTCAAGGACCCGGCGCTTCAGCCGCGCCTTGGCGCGCTCATGGCGCCGATGCTGGCCGAGATGACAGAACGCGGCCCCGACAGCGCGGGCTTCGCCATCTACCGTGACGGCGCGCCGCACCCCACGCTCTCCTGTCTCGGGCCGCTTGGCACCGACTGGCAGGCCGTCGCGGCCTCGCTCACGCAGGCGACCGGCGCCGCGGTCGAGGTCGAGACCATCGCCGATCACGCGCTCCTGCGCGTCTCGGGCGAGTTGCGCGCCGCGCGTGCCCATCTGATCGAGACCTTCCCGCAGGTCACCGTGACCGCCAGCGGCGAGGCGATCGAGATCTTCAAGGGCATCGGCGACCCGATGGAGGTCGCCCGCACCTTCAACCTCGAAAGCCGCTCGGGCACCCATGGCATCGCGCATACGCGCATGGCCACCGAAAGCGCCGTGACCATCTCCGGCTCGCACCCTTTCTCGACCGGGCCGGACACCTGCCTTGTCCACAACGGCTCTCTCTCGAACCACCACCTTCTGCGCGCCTTCCTCGAGGCCCGCGGCGAACGGCTCCAGACCGAGAACGACAGCGAAGTCGCGGCCGCCTTCCTGTCGTGGCGCATGCGTGAGGGCGACAGCCTGAAGCAGGCGCTACACGCCGCGCTGAACCGGCTTGACGGGTTCTACACGCTCACCATCGGCACGCGCGACGGCTTTGCCGTTCTGCGCGATCCCATCGCCTGCAAGCCCGCGGTGCTGGCCGAAACCGACCAATGGGTCGCCATGGCCAGCGAGTTCCGCGCCATCGCGCCGCTGCCCGGCGTGGAGAACGCCCGCATCTGGGAACCGGAGCCGGGCGTGGTCTACAGCTGGGGCGGCGAAGCCAAGGCGGTGGCGGCATGACCATGACGCTGACCAACACCGGTCTCATCGACCTCGCCGACACCACGGTGCGCGAGGCGAACGCCACGCTGCAGGCCGCGACCGAGGGGGCCTTTACCCTCGCCAACCCCGGCGGCAAGCACGCGCTGGCCTGCGGGTTGCAGCATCCGGTCTCGGTCACGATCAAGGGCCATTGCGGCTATTACGCGGGCGGCATGAACAAGCTTGCCGAGATCACCATCGAGGGCAACGCGGGCACCGGGGTGGCCGAGAACATCATGTCGGGCACCGTGCGCGTCACCGGCGACGCGAGCCAGTCGGCGGGGGCCACGGGCCACGGCGGGCTTGTCGTGATCGAGGGCAATGCCTCGGCCCGCTGCGGCATCTCGATGAAGGGGGTCGACATCGTCGTCGGCGGCAACGTCGGCCACATGTCGGCCTTCATGGCGCAGGCGGGCAACCTTGTCGTGCTGGGCGATGCGGGCCCGGACCTCGGCGACTCGATCTACGAGGCGCGGATCTTCGTGCGCGGCAGTGTCGCGCGGCTCGGCACCGATTGCGTGGAAAAGGAGATGCGCCCCGAGCATCTCGAGTTTCTTGCCGACATCCTGACGCGCGCGGGGATGGAGGCCGACCCGACGGAGTTCCGCCGCTACGGCTCGGCCCGGCAACTCTACCATTTCAAGATCGACAACGCCGGCGCTTATTGAGGGACAAGCCATGACCGACCAGTCCAACCCGCCCGGCGGCACCCCGCGCACCACGCCGGTGAAATCTGCGACCTTCGACGATTACACCCTCTCGGAAATCCGCCGCGCGGCGGCGACCGGCATCTACGACATCCGCGGCGGCGGCGCTAAACGCGCGCTTCCCCATTTCGACGACCTGCTGTTCCTCGGCGCCTCCATGTCGCGCTACCCGCTCGAGGGCTACCGCGAGAAATGCGAGACCGAGGTCGTGATCGGCGCGCGCCATGCGGCGAAGCCGCTGGTCCTGAAAACCCCCATCACCATCGCCGGCATGTCCTTCGGCTCGCTCTCCGCGCAGGCGAAAGAGGCGCTGGGGCGGGGGGCGAACGCCGCCGGAACCTCCACCACAACCGGCGACGGCGGCATGACGCCGGAGGAGCGGGAACATTCCAACAAGCTGGTCTACCAGCTTCTGCCCTCGCGCTACGGGATGAACCCCGACGACCTGCGCAAGGCGGATGCCATCGAGGTCGTCGTGGGCCAGGGCGCCAAGCCCGGCGGCGGCGGGATGCTTCTGGGCCAGAAGATCAATGAACGCGTCGCCGCGATGCGCACGCTGCCCGAAGGCATCGACCAGCGCAGCGCCTGCCGTCACCCCGACTGGACGGGGCCGGACGACCTCGAGATCAAGATCGCCGAGTTGCGCGAGATCACCGGCTGGCAGGTGCCCATCTACATCAAGGTCGGCGCCTCGCGCCCCTATTACGACGTGGCGCTTGCCGTGAAGGCGGGCGCGGATGCCGTGGTGTTGGACGGGATGCAGGGCGGCACGGCGGCCACGCAGAACGTGTTCATCGAGCATGTGGGCATCCCCACGCTCGCCGCGATCCGCCCCGCCGTTCAGGCGCTGAAAGACCTCGGAATGCACCGCACGGTGCAGCTGATCGTCTCGGGCGGTATCCGCAACGGGGCCGACGTGGCCAAGGCGCTGGCGCTCGGGGCCGATGCGGTCTCCATCGGGACGGCGGCGCTGGTGGCGCTGGGCGACAACGACCCGAAATGGGAAGACGACTACCGCGCCATGGGCACGACCGCGGGCGCCTATGACGACTGGCACGAGGGCAACGACCCCGCGGGGATCACCACGCAGAACCCCGCGCTTGCCTCCCGCCTCGACCCGGTGGCGGCGGGGCGGAGGCTTGCCAATTACCTCGGCGTCATGACGCTGGAATTGCAGACCATCGCGCGCGCCTGCGGCAAAAGCCACGTCCTGAACCTCGAACCCGAGGATCTCGTGGCGCTGACCGTGGAAAGCGCCGCCATGGCGGGCGTGCCGCTGGCGGGCACCAGCTGGATACCCGGCCAGAGCTGACCGGACAAAAGACAGAGTAAAGGGGAACCGACATGACCGATCTTGCAGCAGTGGCGAAAGAGAAGGGCATCAGGTTCTTCCTCATATCCTTCACCGACCTTCTGGGCGTGCAGCGCGCGAAACTCGCCCCCGCGCAGGCCATCGCCGACATGGCCGAGAACGGCGCGGGCTTCGCGGGCTTCGCCGCCTGGCTCGACATGTCGCCGGCGGATGCCGACATCCTCGCCATTCCCGACCCCGGCAGCCTGATCCAGCTGCCCTGGAAGCCCGAGGTCGGCTGGCTGGCCGCCGACATTCATTTCAAGGGCGCGCCCTTTGCCAAGGCCCCGCGCGTCGTGCTGCAACAGGTCATCGCCCGCGCCGCGGCACAGGACATCCGGATGAAGCACGGCGTCGAATGCGAGTTCTTCCTGACCACGCCCGACGGCAAATCCATCTCGGACCCCGCCGATACGCAGGTCAAACCCTGCTACGACCAGGACGCGCTGATGCGGCGCTATGACGTGATCGCCGAGATCTGTTCCTACATGCTTGACCTCGGCTGGAACCCCTACCAGAACGACCACGAGGACGCGAACGGCCAGTTCGAGATGAACTGGGATTACGCCGACGCGCTGGTCACCGCCGACCGCCACACCTTCTTCAAGTTCATGGCCCGCGCCGTGGCCGAGAAACACGGGCTGCGTGCGACCTTCATGCCCAAGCCCTTCGCCGACCTGACCGGCAACGGCTGCCACGCCCATGTCTCGCTCTGGAACAAGGCGGGTGCCAACCTCTTCAAAGGTGACGGAGAGCTTGGCCTGTCGGACACCGCCTATGCCTTCCTCGGCGGTCTGATCGGCCACGCGCCCGCGCTGACCGCGGTTCTCAACCCGACGGTCAATTCTTATAAAAGATTGAATGCACCGGTGACCACCTCGGGCGCGACATGGTCGCCCAACACGATCAGCTACGGCGGCAACAACCGCACCCACATGGTCCGCATCCCCGACAGCAACCGGCTCGAGGTGCGGCTGGCCGATGGCGCGGCGAACCCCTATCTCCTGCCCGCCGCGATCCTTGCCGCGGGGCTGGACGGCATCGCCACCAAGGCCGATCCGGGCCAGCGCCTCGACATCGACATGTATGTCGACGGCCACACGGTCGACGCGCCGAAACTGCCGCTGAACCTGCTGGATGCCGTGCGCGCCTTCGAGGCCGACACCGCGCTTTGCGACGGGCTGGGGGCCGAGGCCGCGGCCGCGCTGGCGCGCTACAAGCATGCCGAATGGCTCGACTACACCCGCCACCTGACCGAGTGGGAACGGCGGATGACGCTCGATTGCTGACAGGGTCACAACGCGGTTGACGCCGCCCGCGATCTGGCCGACCCAAGGGTATTCGATACCGTGAGGGGGAGGTCCGGGATGGCCGATGTCGCTGTGCCCGAAACGTGGGATTTCTGGATCGACCGGGGCGGCACCTTCACCGATGTGGTGGGCCGCGACGGGGCGGGCGCGATGCATCCGCTGAAGCTTCTGTCGGAAAACCCCGAGGCCTACGAGGATGCCGCGATCGAGGGCATCCGCCGCTTGCTCGGCGGCACGATCGACCCCGCCCGCATCGGCACGGTGAAGATGGGCACGACGGTCGCCACCAACGCGCTCTTGGAGCGCAAGGGCGACCGGACATTGCTGTTGATCACCAAGGGATTCCGCGACGCGCTGCGCATCGCCTACCAGGCGCGGCCGGATATCTTCGCCAAGGAGATCCTTCTTCCCGAACAGCTCTATGACCGGGTGATCGAGGTCGACGAACGCCTGCGCGCCGATGGCGCGGTCGAGGTGCCGCTCGACATGGCGCCGCTGGCTGCGCAGCTGGAAGCGGCGAAGGCCGACGGGATCGACGCGGTGGCCATCGTGCTGATGCACGCGTGGAAGACGCCCGATCACGAGGCTGCGCTGGCGGCGATGGTGCGCGGCATGGGCTTTTCCCAGGTCTCCGTCAGCCACGAGGTTTCCCCCTTGGTCAAGCTCGTGGGCCGCGGCGACACGACCGTGGTCGACGCCTACCTCTCCCCCATCCTGCGCCGCTACGTCGCCCGCGTGGCCGATGCGCTGGGGGCCACGCCCGCGGGCGAACCCGGCCCGACGCTGCAATTCATGATGTCCTCGGGCGGCATGACGGCGGCCGAGAAATTCCAGGGCAAGGACGCGATCCTGTCGGGACCTGCGGGCGGTGTCGTCGGCATGGTCGAGACGGCGAATGACGCCGGTTTCGAAAAGGTCATCGGCTTCGACATGGGCGGCACCTCCACCGATGTGGCGCATTTCGCGGGCGGCTACGAGCGCGCCTTCGACACCGAGGTCGCGGGCGTGCGCATCCGCGCGCCGATGATGCGCATCCACACCGTCGCAGCCGGTGGCGGCTCGATCCTGCATGCCGAGCCGGGCCGCTTCCGCGTCGGCCCCGACTCGGCGGGCGCGAACCCCGGCCCCGCCTGCTACCGCCGCGGCGGGCCGCTGACGGTGACCGACGCCAATGTCATGCTTGGCAAGTTGCGCCCCGAGTTCTTCCCCCGCGTCTTCGGCCCCGACCAGGACGCGGCGCTGGATGACGCGGTGGTCCGGTCCCTTTTCGCCAAGATCGCGGAGGCCGAGGGCAAATCCCCCGAAGAGGTGGCCGAGGGTTTCCTGACCATCGCCATCGAGAACATGGCCAACGCGATCAAGAAGATCAGCGTCCAGCGCGGCTATGATGTGACGAAATACCTGCTCAACGCCTTCGGCGGCGCGGCGGGGCAGCATGCCTGCCTTGTCGCCGACGCGCTGGGGATGGAGGCGGTGCTGATCCACCCGCTCTCGGGGCTTCTCTCGGCCTACGGGATCGGGCGTGCGACGGTCTCGGCCAGCCGCCAACAGGCGCTGGTCGAGGAACTGGGCGAGGGCAGCCTTGCCGCCATCGCGACGCTTCAGGCGCAGTTGACCGACGCCGTGACCGCCGAGGTCACCGAGCAGGGCGTGGACGCTGCGGTGGCCTCGGTCGTGACGCGACTGCACCTGCGCTACGCGGGCACGGACACGGCCTTGCCGGTGACATGGGAGGGCGACGCGCAAGCCGCGCGCGCCGCGTTCGAGACGGCGCACAAGGCGCAATTCGGCTTCGTCTCGCCCGACAAGCCGGTGACGGTCGAGGCCGTCGAGGTCGAGATCACCGAAGCCCCGCATGAAACCGGCGCAGCCGATGTCGTCCGCACCGAGGCGCGCGAGGCGGCAAGCGACACCCGCGTGCCGATCTTCTGCAAGAACGACTGGGTCGAGGCCGCCGTCCATCCGCGCGCGGCGCTGTCGCCCGGCGACCGGGTCAAGGGCCCGGCGCTGATCATCGAGGCGAACCAGACCATCGTCGTGGAACCCGGCTGGACCGCCGAGCTGACCGGGCGCGACGACATCGTGATGCGGCGGCACGAGCGCATGGCGCGGACATCGGCGGCGGGGACCACCGAGGCCGACCCGATCCTGCTCGAGGTCTTCAACAACCTCTTCATGAACATCGCCGAGCAGATGGGCGTGGCGCTTCAGAACACCGCCCATTCGGTCAACATCAAGGAACGGCTCGATTTCTCCTGCGCTGTCTTCGACCGCGACGGGGCGCTGGTGGCGAACGCGCCGCATATGCCCGTCCATCTCGGGTCGATGGATCGCAGCGTGGAAACCGTGATCCGCCTGAACGAGGGGGCGATCCGCCCCGGCGATGTCTTTGCCTTGAACGCGCCCTACAACGGCGGCACGCATCTGCCCGACATCACGGTGGTCTCGCCCGTCTTCGACGATGCGGGTGAGACGATCCTGTTCTGGGTCGCCTCGCGCGGGCATCACGCCGATGTGGGCGGCACCGCGCCCGGCTCGATGACGCCGCTGGCCAAGACGGTCGATGAGGAGGGAGTGCTTTTCGACAACTTCCTTCTGGCGCGGAACGGCACCTTCCGCGAGGACGCGCTGCGCGATCTGCTGACCGACCACCCGTATCCCGCGCGCAACCCCGGCCAGAACATAGCCGACCTGAAGGCGCAGGTCGCCGCCAACGAGCGCGGCGCGGCGGAGTTGCGGCGCATGGTGGCCGAGTTCGGGCTGGAGACGGTCGAGGCCTACATGGGCCATGTGCAGGACAACGCCGCCGAAGAGGTCGCCCGCCTGATCGGGCGGCTGGAGGATTGCTCCTACGACTACCCGACCGACACGGGCCAGGTGATCCGCGTGAAGATCACGGTCGACCGCGACGCGCGCGAGGCCGTGGTGGATTTCACCGGGACGTCCGAGGCGACGGACAACAACTTCAACGCGCCCGAACCGGTGACGCGGGCGGCGGTCCTCTATTGCTTCCGCGTGATGGTCGAGGCGCCGATCCCGATGAATGCCGGCTGCCTGCGCCCGATCCGCATCGTGATCCCCGAGGGCTCGATGCTGAAACCCGCCTATCCGCGCGCGGTGGTGGCGGGCAACGTGGAGACCTCGCAGCATGTGACCAACGCCGTCTTCGGCGCTTTGGGGGTGCTGGCGAATGCGCAGGGGACGATGAACAACCTGACCTTCGGCAACGCGACCTACCAGTATTACGAGACCATCTGTTCCGGCTCGCCCGCGGGGGTGATGAACTCGGGGCGCGGCTTTGCCGGGACCTCGGGGGTGCACACGCATATGACGAACTCGCGCCTGACCGACCCTGAGGTGCTGGAGATGCGCTTTCCGGTGCTGCTCGAGCGGTTCGCCCTGCGCCCCGGGTCCGGCGGGCAGGGGGCCTATCCGGCGGGCGACGGGACGGAGCGCTGCCTGCGGTTCCTCGAGCGGATGGATTGCGCGATCCTGTCCTCGCATCGCGCGTCGCCCCCGCGGGGCATCGCGGGGGGCGGCGACGGGCAGGTTGGCCGTACCGAGGTGCGGCGGCTGGATGGCACGGTCGAGCGGCTCAGGGCCTGCGACCAGACGGTGCTTGAGCCGGGCGAGGCGGTGATTGTGACCACGCCCACGCCGGGCGGCTACGGGGCGGGCTGAGGGCTTTGGGTCGGGC
>WVSO01000105.1 GCA_015689745.1 Rhodobacterales bacterium HKCCSP123
GGGCGGCGCGACCGCCGCGGCGCTGGCTCAGCTGCGCGCGGCGCTCGGGCAGGGCGGCCATGACCTCGGCGCGGGCCTCGTGGCCCATGCGGGTCCACTGCGTGATCTCGTCGATGGTGCGCAGGCAGCCGGTGCAGATGCGCGCCTCGGGATGGACGACGCAGATCTTCACGCAGGGGCTTTGGATCTCGTCGCGTTTCCAGATCTCGTCGGTCATGATCCCGCCCGCAAATGCCTCAGCCTGTCCAAGGCTCCCTGCAGGATATAGCCTGCCGCGACGGCGTCGATCACCTCTGCGCGACGTTTCCGTGTCGTATCCGCCTCGAGCAGTGCCCTTTCTGCCGCAACCGTGCTCAGCCGTTCGTCCCAGAAGGCGATGGGCAGGCCCGCGAACCCCTCCAGCCGCGTCAGGTTCCGCGCGAAAGCGCGGGTCGACTGGGCGCGCGGCCCCTCGGTGCCGTCCATGTTGGCGGGCAGGCCCAGGATCACGCCCCCGATCTCGCGCTTCTCCGCGATCTCGCCCAGCCGCGCGGCGTCAGCCGTGAACTTCACCCGCTTCACCGTCTCGAGCGGCGTCGCCGCCGACAACAGCCGGTCGGAGACCGCCACCCCGATGGTCTTGGTGCCGAGATCGAGGCCCATCAGGCCCCGACCCGCGGGGATCGCCGCGGCGAAGCCCTCGATGTCGTCGCAGATCACTCCACCGCCCCGGCAAGCGGGCCGGCCGCGGCGTCCAGCATGTCCAGCGCCTGCGGCACATCGGCAAAGACGCGGCGCGCCTCCTCGTAGACGGCCTGCGCGTCCTCGGTCCGGCCCAGCACGCGCTGCGCGTTGATCAGCCGCGCCCAGTCCTCGGGCGGGCCGCCCTCGGTCGCCAGCCGCTCGGCCAGCCCCGCGACCATGCCCTCGATCATCGCGGCCTGGTCCTCGGCCGCCATTCCCTGCGCCGCCTCCACCTGCTCGGCGGTCGGTCCGCGCGGCGCAGCCCCTCCCGAAGGCTGCGGCAGTTCGGCCAGCGTCACGTCGAACCCGGCGAGAAAGGCCACCTCCTCGATCTGCAGGCGGATCGGTTCGAGCCAGGGGGCGTCGGCGGTCGATTCCGCCATCAGGTTGCGCCAGACCGGAAAGGCGAGGTCGGGCCGCCCCTGCTGCGCATACATGAGGCCCACGTAATAGCGCGCCGTGCCGTTGCGGGGTTCCAGCTGCAGCCCGCGCATCAGCGCGCGCTCGGCCTCGGGGCTGACATAGCCGCCCGCGGCGAGGATCTGCATCTCGGCCAGGTCGATGAAGTGGAAGCCCGTCACCTCGGGGCCGAGGATCTCGATCAGCCGCGTCTGCGCGACATGGGCCGCGGTGAAATTCCCCAGCGCCGCCTCGTTCGAGGCCAGAAGGGCAAGGCCCTGCGGATCGTCCGGGCGCTCTGCCATCACCTCGCGCAGCTGCGCGACCAGCTCCTCGCGCCGCGGGTCGGGGGCGACACCCTCGCGGAAGGGGACCTGCGCCTCGGCCTCGGCCTGGCTCGGGCGGGTCGCGCGCGCCTCCTCGACCAGCTCGATGCGGGTCGCAAGCGGCAGGTCGGGATAGCCCGGCGCGCCGATCTGGAGGTAGAGGGCAAAGGCGCCCGCCACCGTCGCCACAAGACCGCCGCCAAGGATCAGCCGGTCGATCGTGCTGGTCCGCGCCTCGACCGATTTGGCCGCTTGCAGCGCGCGGTCGGCTTCCAGCAGGCGGCGCGAGACCTCGGTCCGGGCGCGCTGCGCCTCCTCCTCGGTCAGCACGCCGCGGGCGACGTCCTTGTCCACTTCCTTCAACTGGTCGCGGTAGACCTGAAGGTCATAGGCCGCGGCTGGCACGGCCGCCTTGCGCGGGCGGACCACCGCCAGCATCAGCACCATGACCACCAGCGCCGAAAACGCGCCCGTCGCGATCCAGAATCCCATGTCGCGCCTGTCCTCGTCTCTCCCGTTCCCCCTCACATAAGCGCCCGCGGTCCCCGCGAAAACCCGGCGTCGGGCCGCAGGGGCGGGACATTCTGGCGCTACGTCGCATTTTGCGCATGGACTGTCGCGCGGAGTATCCTCTCCATATCCGTCCTGCCCCACATCGGGCAGGCAGTCAGAGGAGCCGCGTGATGCGCCGTTATTCCGCCTTCGCCATCGCCCGCGAGGCCGCCCGCCACCACCTCGGGTGGGAGCGCGCCTGGCGCAGCCCCGCGCCGAAAGCCCGCTACGACGTGATCATCGTGGGCGCCGGCGGGCATGGGCTTGCCACGGCCTATTACCTTGGAAAAAATCACGGAATCCGCAACGTGGCGGTGATCGAGAAGGGCTGGCTCGGCGGTGGCAACACCGGGCGGAACACCACGATCATCCGCTCGAACTACCTGCAGGACCCCTCGGCCGCGATCTACGAGAAGGCCCGCTCGCTCTACGAGACGATGAGCCAGGACCTGAACTACAACGTCATGTTCTCGCCCCGCGGCGTGATGATGCTGGCGCAAACCCAGCACGAGATTCGCGGCTACCAGCGCACGGCGCACGCCAACGCGCTGCAAGGGGTGGCGACCGAGTTCATCTCGCCCCGCCGCGTCAAGGAACTGTGCCCGATCATCAACATCGACGGGCCGCGCTACCCGGTCCTCGGCGCGCTCTGGCAGGCCCGCGGCGGCACCGCGCGGCATGATGCCGTCGCCTGGGGCTATGCGCGCGCCTGTTCCGACATGGGCATGGACATCATCCAGCAGACCGAGGTGACGGGCATCCGCCGCGAGGGCGGTCGCGTCGTGGGCGTCGATACCACCAAGGGCACCATCGGCTGCGGCAAGCTGGGCATCGTGGTCGCGGGCCATTCCGGCGTCATGGCAGAGCGCGCGGGCTTCCGCCTGCCGATCGAGTCGGTGGCGCTTCAGGCGCTTGTGTCGGAGCCGATCAAGCCGGTGATGGACGTGGTCGTCATGGCCAACACCGTGCATGGCTACATGAGCCAGTCCGACAAGGGCGAGATGGTCATCGGTGGCGGCGCGGACGGGTTCAACAACTACACCCAGCGCGGCTCCTTCCACCATGTCGAGGAGACGGTGCGCGCGCTGGTCGAGACCTTCCCGATCATCTCGCGGCTCAAGATGCTGCGCTGGTGGGGCGGCATCGTCGACATGACCGGCGACCGCTCGCCCATCATCTCGAAAACGCCGGTCGAAGGGGTGTTCGTCAACTGCGGCTGGGGTACCGGCGGGTTCAAGGCCATTCCGGGGTCAGGCTGGGCCATGGCCGAGCTGATGGCCAAGGGGCACTCACCGCTCGCCGAAGAGTTCTCCATGACCCGCTTCCGCGAGGGCAAGTTCATCGACGAAAGCGTCGCGGCGGGGGTGGCGCACTGATGGGCCATGATGACGAACTGATCGGCCGCGCGTTTACGGTGGCTTTCCGCGCCCATGCTGGGCAGACCGACAAGTCGGGCGCTCCTTACATTGGCCACGTCGTGCGGGTAGCCGCAGGGGTCGTCACTGTTGAAGAAGTCGTCGTGGCGCTGTTGCACGACGTGGTCGAAGACACGGATGTGACTTTGGCGGCCTTGGAGCAGCATTTCCCTGTCCACATCTTGCAGGCAGTCGGCGCTATCACTCGCCGTCCGTCCGAAGCACCGGCCGAATACTACGCACGCGTCGCGGCAAACCCGTTGGCTCGCGCTGTCAAGGCGGCTGACATTGCCGACAATTCCTCGCCGGCCCGTATGAGTCTCCTAGACGATGCCACACGGGGTCGGCTGTCGGAGAAATACGCCAAAGCGCGGGCCGCGCTGGGGCTTGAAAAGGACACGCCATGACATCCGCAACTCCCGGCGCCCCCTGGCAAGTCGCCATCGTCACCCCGTCTGCCTCCCCCCTAAATGATGCAGGCCAGCGCGAGAAGCATATGGCCTTGCCTGCTTCCGCCCGACATTTCTTGGAGGTGCGTCAATGCTGACCTTCACCTGCCCCTATTGCGGCGTCACCGCCTGCGAGACCGAGCTGTCCCCCGGCGGCGAGGCGCATCTCAAGCGCTTCGGCCCCGGCTCGAGTGATGAGCAGTTCGAGGAATACCTCTTCCTCCGCCCCAACGTGAAGGGCGTGCATTTCGAACGCTGGCGGCACGCCATGGGCTGCGGCAAGTGGTTCCTCGCCGCCCGCGACACCGCCACGCTCGAGGTCTTCGGCACCTATTCCGCCCAGACCACCGAGCCGCCCGCCGACATCATCGCGGCCATCCGCGCCAAACGCCCCGACTGGAGCCTGACATGAGCACGCGCCTGTCCACCGGCGGCCGGTTGATCGACCGCAGCCGCAAGATCGCGTTCACCTTCAACGGCAAGCGCCTGACGGGCCATCCGGGCGACACGCTCGCCTCGGCGCTGCTGGCCTCGGGCCAGACGATCATGGGCCGGTCCTTCAAGTATCACCGCCCGCGCGGCGTCGTGGCCTCCGGGGCGGAGGAGCCGAACGCGCTCGTCAACCTCGGGCAGGGCAAGACCCACGAGCCGAACCAGCGCGCCACCACGACCGAGCTCTTCGACGGGCTGACCGCGACCAGCCAGAACCACTGGCCGAGCCTCGAGTGGGACATCGGCGAGGTAAACGCGCTGCTGCCGCGCTTCCTGCCCGCGGGCTTCTATTACAAGACCTTCATCCACCCGCGCGCCTTCTGGAAGCATGTGTTCGAGCCCTTCATCCGCCAATCCGCGGGCCTGGGCAAAGCGCCCGATCCGAAGCAGACCGACCCCGACCGGTATGAGCATTTCTATGCCCATACCGATGTCGTCATCGCAGGCGGTGGCATCGCGGGCCTGCAGGCCGCACTCGAGGCAGGCCGCGCCGGGGCCAGGGTGATCCTGTGTGAACAGACCGCCCATTGGGGCGGGCGCGCGCCGGTGGACGGGGTCGAGATCGACGGGAAACCGGCCGAGGACTGGATCAACGACACCGTGCAAGCCCTTGAAGGGATGGAGAATGTCCATCTGCGGCTGCGCACGATGGTGGCCGGTGTCTATGACCACGGCTACATCCTTGCCTATGAGCGTGTCGCCGATCACGCGCCCGCCGCCGACACCCCGCGCCACCGCCTCTGGCGGATCCGCGCGGCCCGCGTGATCGCGGCCACCGGCGCGCTGGAGCGGCCCCTCAGCTTCCCCGGCAACGACAAGCCGGGCGTCATGCTGGCCTCGGCCATGCGCGACTACATCACCAACTGGGGCATCAGCCCCGGCGACCGCACGGTCGTGGTGACCAACAACGACGACGCCTATCGCACGGCGCTTGCGATCAAGGCGGCAGGCCTCGACGTGCCCTGCATCGTCGATGCCCGCCCCGAGGCCGACGGCCCGCTGGTTCAGGAGGCCCGCGCCCGCGGTATCCGGGTTCTGACCGGCATGGGGATCGCGGGCGTCAAGGGGTTGCGCGGGGTCGTCGCCGTCCAGCTCTGCCGCCAGGCGGGCGAGGGCGCGGTGGTCGAGGATGTCGTCTGCGACGCCGTCGCCATGTCCGGCGGCTGGTCGCCGGTCGTCCACCTCTGGTCCCATTGCGGCGGCAAGCTGACCTGGGACAAACCCGGGGCCTTCTTCCGCCCCGACCACGCCCGGCCGCCGACCGACCAGAACGGCGAGGGCTTCGTGGTCTGCGCAGGCGCCGCCGACGGCGCGCTGCACGCCTCAGAATGCCTGAGCAATGCTTCAACCATGGCGCGCAATGCATTGACCTCCTTCGGAAAACCCGCGCCAGAGGCCGAGGTCGCCAAGGCCGCCGCCGCCCATGAAGCGCCGCTTGCGCCGATCTGGGTCATGCCGCAGGGCGCGGGGCCGAAGAAACGGTCGAAGATGTGGCTCGACTTCCAGAACGACGTGAAGGTCTCGGACGTCCAGCTTGCCGCGCGCGAGGGGTATGAGAGCGTCGAGCATACCAAGCGCTACACCACGCTCGGCATGGCGACAGATCAGGGGAAACTGAGCAACATCAACGGCCTCGCGGTGCTTGCTGATGCGTTGGGTGAAGAGATCCCGCGCGTCGGCACCACCACCTTCCGCCCGCCCTACACGCCCATCTCGATGGGCGCCATCGCGGGCGAGGCGCGGGGCGAGATCTTCCAGCCGCTCCGCCGCACGCCGCTGCATGACTGGCACATGGATCACGGCGCCTACATGGAGCCCGTGGGCCATTGGCGGCGCGCCTATTGCTACCCGCGAAAGGGCGAAAGCCACCGTGATGCGGTCAACCGCGAGATCAATGCCACGCGCGGGGGCCTCGGGCTGCTGGATGCCTCGACGCTGGGAAAGATCATCGTGAAGGGGCCCGACGCGGGCCGCTTCATGGACATGCTCTACACCAACATGATGAGCACGCTGAAACCCGGCAAATGCCGCTACGGGCTGATGTGTTCCGAGAACGGCTTCCTGATGGATGACGGCGTGGTCGCGCGGCTCGACGAGGACACGTTTCTCTGCCACACCACCACCGGCGGGGCCGACCGCATCCATGCCCATATGGAGGATTGGCTGCAATGCGAGTGGTGGGACTGGAAGGTCTACACCGCCAATGTGACCGAGCAATGGGCGCAGATCGGGGTGGTTGGCCCCAAATCGCGGGCGGTTCTGGAAAAACTCGGCACCGACATGGACCTGTCGAACGAGGCGCTGCCCTTCATGGGCTGGTCGGCCGGCAAACTCGGCGGTTTCGACACGCGGATCTTCCGCATCGCCTTCGCGGGTGAGCTGAGTTTCGAGGTCTCCGTCCCCGCCTCCCAGGGCCGCGCGCTCTGGGATGCGCTGCATGAGGCCGGGAAGGAATT
The DNA here is from genome assembly GCA_015689745.1 of Rhodobacterales bacterium HKCCSP123. Taxonomy (GTDB): domain Bacteria; phylum Pseudomonadota; class Alphaproteobacteria; order Rhodobacterales; family Rhodobacteraceae; genus Roseicyclus. The sequence goes on from WVSO01000105.1 coordinate 6,813, forward strand.
CGGCGTCACCGCCTATGGCACTGAGGCGATGCATGTCATGCGCGCCGAGAAGGGCTTCATCATGATCGGCGACGAGACCGACGGCACGGTGATCCCGCAGGACCTGGGCCTCGACTGGGCGATCTCGAAGAAGAAAGAGGACTATCTCGGCAAGCGCGCGCAGGAGCGCAGCCACATGACCGACCCTGCCCGGTGGAAGCTGGTGGGGCTGGAAACGCTCGACGGCTCGGTCATTCCCGACGGCGCCTACGCCGTGGCCGAGGGGGTGAACGCCAACGGGCAGGGGATGACGCAGGGCCGCGTGACCTCGACCTATTACTCGCCCACGCTGAAGCGCGGCATCGCCATGGGGCTGGTCCAGAACGGGCCGGACCGGATGGGCGAGGTGATCGAGTTCAACACCACGAAGAAACCCGCGAAGGGCGAGGCGCCGAAGACCGTGAAGGCGAAGATCGTCAGCCCCGTTTTCTACGACCCCGAGGGGGAGAAGCAGAATGTCTGACCTGGTGAAAAGCGCATTGCCCGGCGCACGGGCCGAGGGGTCGGTGACGGTCGAGGAGATGGGCCTGCAGGGCATGGTCACCCTGCGCGCGGACCTGTTGGCGTCGGGCGCGGCCATCGCCGGGGTGACGGGCGCGGAGATGCCCGGCATCCGCGCCATCAGCGCGGGGCAGGGCTGTCACGTGGCCTGGATGTCGCCCGACGAGCTTCTGATCCTCTGCGATCACGGCCGCGCCGGGGCGATGGTCGCCGATCTGACCGCCGCGCTCTCGGGCCAGCATCACCTTGCTGTCAACGTCTCGGACGCCCGCGCGCTCTTCCGCGTCGCGGGCCCCGCCGGCCCGTTGCGCGACACGCTGGCCAAGATCACCCCCGCCGACATGTCGGCGGAGGCGCTCGCGCCGGGGGAGATCCGCCGCACCCGCCTGCAACAGGTCGCGGCCGCGATCTGGTTCGAAAGCGCGACCGAGGCGCGCGTGATCTGCTTCCGCTCGGTCGCGCGATACGTCTTCGACCTGCTGGCGATGTCGGCGAAACCGGGCGGCGCCGTCGGCTATCACTGAGGCGACGGGTGGACCGGGGCCGGGGGCAGCGTGAACCGCTCGACCCCGGCCATGCTCAGTGCCGCGTCCCGCGCCGGATCGGCCAGGTAGGACAGGAGCCGCGCCGCCCCCTCCGATCTCCGCGCAGCCAGGAAGACGGACATCTCGATGTCGGTGCCAAGCTCCGCCGGGCAGATCGCCGCCGCCTGTACCCCGTCCGTCGCCCGCACCACCGTCAGGGGTGCCGCGGCCATCGCGCAGCGGCCCGAGGCCACGGCCCGGATGGGCTCGCCCGCGCCCATGGGGCGCAGCCGGTCCTCGATCCGGTCCAGCACGCCCAGCTGCGCCGCCATCTCCCGGAAGATGCGGCCGCTGGTTCCCTCGCCGGTGAAGGCGATGTCGCGCGCACCGAGCAGGCAGTCCGCGATCGCGGCCCGGTCGGTCGCGCAGCCCCCGCCGTGCCCGGCCACGGCAAGCGCCAGCGGCACGCGGCCAAGCGCCGTGTGACTGCCGCCATCGACATGCCCGGCCGCGACAAGGTCCGGCACGTACCATGGATTCGTGATCCCCACGTCGAAGGCGAAGCCCTCGGCAATGAGCCTGGGCACCTCGGGGTTGAGGACGATCCGGGTCTCCACCCCGTCCCCCGTCTCGGCGCGGTAGGCGTCGACGAGGTCGCTCAGAACGGCCCTCAGCGCGACGGGGGCGAGCAACATGACCGTCATGGGCGATCTTCCTTCTGCACACTCGCCCCTGAGCGTAGCGGATGCAGAAGCCCGCTGCACGGGAAACCGGATTTCTGGCCCCTGTTTCCCCGACCCGGGTTGACGTTCCCCCGGTCGGACCTCCATCTGTGCCCCAACGACATGCAACAGGAGGGGCCCAGACCATGGCTTTCGAACTTCCCGATCTTCCCTACGCCCATGACGCGCTCGAGGGGCTCGGCATGAGCCGCGAGACGCTCGAGTACCACCACGATCTGCACCACAAGGCCTATGTCGACAACGGCAACAAGCTGATTGCGGGTACCGAGTGGGAGGGCAAGTCGCTGGAAGAGATCATCACCGGCACCTACCAGCCCGGCGCGGTGGCGCAGAACGGCATCTTCAACAACGCGTCCCAGCATTGGAACCACAACCAGTTCTGGGAGATGATGGGCCCCGGCGAGGGCGGCATGCCCGGCGAGCTGGAAGCGGCGATCACCGAGAGCTTCGGCTCGGTCGACGAGTTCAAGTCCCAGTTCGCCGCCGCGGGCGCGGGCCAGTTCGGTTCGGGCTGGTGCTGGCTGGTCAAGGACAGCGACGGCTCGCTGAAGGTGACCAAGACCGAGAACGGCGTGAACCCGCTCTGCTTCGGGCAGACGGCGCTTCTGGGCTGCGACGTGTGGGAGCATTCCTACTACATCGACTTCCGCAACAAGCGGCCGGCCTACCTGGACAATTTCCTGAACAAGCTGGTGAACTGGGAAAACGTCGCAGCGCGCCTCGCCTCGGCCTGATCCGGCTGCCACCGATGCGAACGGCCCGCCCCGGCGGGCCGTTTCCGTTTCACGCAAGACGGTTGACACAGGTCAACGTCTCTTGCGTGCCGATCTGTCACCCTGTTTCCGACCCGAGGAGAAGGAACAAGACATGACCGATCCGTCCATGACACCGACCGACGTGAAGCAGACGCGCCGCAGCAACTCGGCCCTGACCCGCGGGACCTGGGTTCTGGTGGCCGATGGCGAAAAGGCGCTTCTGATGGAGAACGTCGGCGATGCCGGCATCCCTCTGCTGGAGGTGCGGCGCGAGCGCCATGGCGACAACCCGCCCACCCACGCGCAGGGCGCCGACCGCCCGGGCCGCCGCAGCGACGGGCCCGGCGCGCAGCGATCGGCGATGGAGGAAACCGACTGGCACCGCCTCGAGAAGGAGCGCTTCGCCGCCGGCCTGGCCGAGATGCTTTACCGCCTTGCCCATGCCGGCCGTTTCGAGCGGCTGATCCTGGTGGCCCCGCCGCGCATTCTCGGTTCGCTCCGCAAGGAGACCCACAAGGAAGTTGCGGCCCGGATCGTCGCCGAGGTGGCGCTCGATCTGACGCATCATCCCGTCGACGAGATCGCCGCCAGGGTCGCCGCCGCCACGACCCCCGAGGGGCCGCCAGACTGACCCCGCATGGAGGAATATCTCCATTGACGGCCAAGGTGTTCCATCTCCTGATAGCGCAGGAGGTTGCCCATGGAACTCACGCTCGCCTCGGCCTTCTCGCAAGAGGGTTTGCTCGGACATGCCGCCTATGTCCTGCTGGTCCTGTCGATGCTCATGCGCACGCTCGTGTGGCTGCGCATCTTCGTGATCGCCTCGGCGATCCTCGGGATTTCCTACGCGGTGTTCATCCTGGGCGACCCGGTCTCGACCTTCTGGGAAACCTGCCTCGTCGTGGTGAACATCGCCCAGCTTCTGCTGACCCATTGGCGCAGCCTGCGCGCGCGGTTCACCGAGGCCGAGTCCCATTTCATCGCGCGCCACCTGCCGGGCCTCGGGCGCGGTGACGCGCGGGCGCTGATCGACCTCGGCCGCTGGGTCGTGCTGAAGGAGGGGGCCTGCCTTGCCGTCGAGGGGCAGCCGGTCGAGCAACTGAGCTACATCGCCGACGGCACGGCGGACGTTCGCGTCGCGCATGTCCGCGTGTCGAGCTGCGGCTTGGGCGATTTCGTGGGCGAGATGACGGCGATGACGGGCCTGCCCGCCACGGCGACCGTCGTCGCCACCGGCCCCCTGACGGTCTGGCAGATCGATGCCGCCCGCCTGCGCGAGATTTCTCGGCGGCGCGACGACCTCTCGCGCGAGCTCGAGGCCGCCTTCGCCCGCAACTACCGCGACAAGATCGTCATGATGAACGAGCTCGTCTCGGCAGGCGCCGTGCCGGCCTAGACCGCCAGCCGCGCCATCAGGCCGGGCAGGTCGGCCACGGTCTCGATGTAGGATTTCAGGCTCGCATCCGCGAAGCCCTGCGCGATGACATGGTCGATCAGCGCGATCAGCGGCTGCCAGTAGCCCGCGACGTCGAACAGGTAGATGGGCTTCTCGTGCAAGCCCAGCTGGCGCCAGGTCAGCACCTCGAAGAACTCGTCCAGGCTGCCCGCGCCGCCCGGCAGGACGACGACCGCATCGGCGTTCATGAACATCACCTTCTTGCGCTCGTGCATCGTCTCGGTGACGACGAAGGTGGTCAGGTCGCGCTTGCCGACCTCCCAGGCGACCAGGTGGGCGGGGATCACGCCGAAGGTCTGGCCGCCCGCCGCCTGCGCCGCGCGGGCCACGGCCCCCATCAGGCCGACATCGCCGGCCCCGTAGACCAGACGCATCCCGGCCCCGGCCAGCGCCGTGCCGAGCGCGGTCGCGGCCTCCATGTAGGCGGGGTCGGTTCCGGGGCGCGCGCCACAATAGACACAGACGGATAGGCTTTGCATCGCGGTCCCTTGCGCTCGGGCTTGTCTTCGCCTCCTGATAGGCGCATTGCACAGAGCGCTCAAGCGGCGAGGGTCGCGTTGACGCAAGGGGATGACACGGGCCCGGGCCTTCGGGGGAGGGAAACGGGAATAGGATGGTGAAAGAGACCTCAGGCGCGGCGGGCGCGAGCGCCACTCCGATCGTCGGCGCAGCCGCGGTGGGCGGTATTCTCGTGGCCGCGGCCGTGGCCTATGTCGCCTTGCGCGAGCCGGCCGAGGCGCCCACGCCCGAGCCTGCC
>WVSO01000106.1 GCA_015689745.1 Rhodobacterales bacterium HKCCSP123
GGACCCCGTGCGGGGTCCGGCGCAAGACGCGCGTCTTGCGGCGCCCGGTGCCGGAGGTCGGTGCGGCCCGTGCGGCGCGCGCGGGTGGGGGAAAACCCGGGGTTTTCCGGCCCGCGCTAGAGCAGGCTGTCGGGCAGCTTCTGCTCGGCGGCGGTGTTCGCCCGGCGGAAGACCAGCGTCACCAGCGTCGAGACGATCACGATGAAGAGCGAGTAGAGCGCGGGCACGGCCATGTAGCTTTGCGCCTCGTCCCCCGCGAAGGTGAAGGCGATGATGGCGATGGCCAGCGGGCCGTTCTGGATGCCGGTCTCGAGCGCGACGGTGCGCGCGTTGCGGGGGTGGAGCCGCAGCGACGTGGCGAAGGCATAGCCGATGGCGATGCCCACAAGCCCCAGCGCGATGGCCGCGACATAGGTCGCGGGCGTCGTCGAGAGCAGGAACTGCCAGTTCTGCGGCACCCAGGTCACCATGATGAAGACGATGAAGAAGAGCGCCAGCAGCGAGCCTGCGAACTCGATCACCGCGCCGACATTGGCGTTGATTTTCCTCAGGCCCATGCCGAGGGCGACCGGCACCAGCAGCACGATCAGCACGCGGATGATATCCTCGCGCGGGATCTCGAGACCGAGGACGTTGGCATAGAGCATCAGGATGATCGGGATCAGGATGACGCCGGTCACGGTCGAGGTGACCGTCATGAGCACCGAAAGCGCGAGATTGCCCTTGGAGAAATAGGTGAAGATGTTCGAGGTCGTGCCCCCCGGCATGCAGGCCATGATGAGGACGCCGACGGCGATCGCCTCGGGCAGGGTCAGGAAACTGACGAGGAGGAAGCCGAGGAACGGCATGATGCCGTATTGCGCGACGACCCCGATCATCAGGCCGTAGGGGCGTTTGAGCGCGAGGTAGAAGTCGCGCGGCGTGAGCGAGGCGCCCATGCCCAGCATGATGACCGCCACCATGATGCCCAGCAGCGTCTGGGTAAACTCGTCAACCATCCGACGTCTCCGCTTATTCGGCCGCGATCTGGCGCAACGCTTCGGCGCGCAGGTCTTTTCTGAGGATCTTTCCGACGTTCGATTTCGGCAGCTCGTCTCGGAATTCCACCCGCTTGGGGATCTTGTAGCCGGTCAGATGCTCCTTGGCGTAGGCGCGGACGGCCGCCTCGGTCAGGCCGGGGTCGGAGGAGACGATGAAGGCCTTCACGGCCTCGCCCGTGCTCTCGTCGGGCACGCCGATCACGGCGGCCTCCAGCACGGCGGGATGGGCGGCGAGCACCTCCTCGACCTCGTTGGGATAGACGTTGAAGCCCGAGACGACGACCAGGTCTTTCTTGCGGTCGACGATGCGGACATAGCCGTCGGGGTCCATCACGCCGATATCGCCGGTGAGGAACCAGTCGCCGCGCATGACCTTCTCGGTCTCGTCCGGCCGGTTCCAGTAGCCCTTCATGATCTGCGGGCCGCGGGCCGCGATCTCGCCCGGTTCGCCCTGCGGCACAGGCTGGCCGTCTTCGCCGAGGCAGATCACCTCGGTCCCCGGGATCGGCACCCCGATCGTGCCGGGGCGCGCCTTGCCCAGCGGTTCGAAGGTGAGCACGGGCGAGGTCTCGGTCAGGCCGTAGCCCTGGATCACGGGCGAGCGGGTGATCCGCTCCCAGTTTTCCGCGACGGAGGATTGCAGCGCCATGCCGCCGGCCGAGGAGAATTTCAGGTGCTTCGGCGGCGAGTCGGTGAACCAGACCTCGTTCGTGAGCCCGTTGAAGAGCGTGTTCACCCCGCTCATCCAGGTGATCCGGTAGTTCTCGAAGGCCCGCTTGAGGTTCATCAGCGGGCGCGGGTTCGGGATCAGCACGTTGCGCGCGCCGAGCCACCAGAAGCCAAGCAGGTTCACGTTGAAGGCGAAGATGTGATACATCGGCAGCGCGGTCAGCGCGATCTCGCTGCCTTTCTCGAGGTTGCCGACGAGAAGCTCCATCACCTGCTCCATGTTCACGAGCAGGTTGGCATGGGTCAGCATCGCGCCCTTGGAGATGCCGGTGGTGCCGCCGGTGTATTGCAGCACCGCGATATCCTCGCCGGTGACGGACTGGTGGTAGGCGTCGACCTCCACGTGATCCCGGGCGACGTGGCTGCGGCCCGCCGCGATGGCGTCGGGCAGGCGGATATGGGCGGTTTCGATCGGTTTCACCGAGCGGTCCCAGTGCTTCTGCACCAGCCCCACGATGCCGCGCGGCAGCACCGGCAGGAACTCGGCCACGCGGGTGACGATCACGTTGGGGATCGGGTGGCCCGCGGTCGCCGCGGGAATCTTGTCGGCGAACATGTCGACGATGATGAGCGCGTGCGGCTCGGCATCCTCGAACTGGCGGGCCATTTCCTCGGCGGTGTAGAGCGGGTTGACGTTGACCAGCACGCAGCCCGCCTTGAGTACGCCGAAGGCGGCGACCGGGAAGGCGAGGCAATTGGGCATCTGCAGCGCGACGCGGTCGCCCTGCCTGAGCCCCGCGACCTCGCGCAGGTAGGCGGCGAGCGCGTCCGACATCTCGTCGACCTGGGCGTAGCTCAGCGTGCCGTTCATGCCGTTGGGAAGACAACAGGTGAAGGCGGGCTTGCGCCCGTAGGTCTCGGCCACGGCGCGGATCATGTCCGCGAGGTTGCGATAGGCCGGTTCCGTGATCTCCGCACGCGCACCGGCCCGGTAGAAGGCCGTCCAAGGCCGCCCCTGATGCTCCATGAGCCTCCCCCTCATGTCACTTCACTGGCCCGGGACGCTAGCGCAGTTGCCCCGTCCGTGGAACGAAAATCCGATTGGACGTTGCGTCATGGCCTGAGCCGGGCGATAGGTTTGCCCTATCGGCCCGGTCAGCTCCCCCGGTAGGTCGAATAGCCGTAGGGCGAGAGCAGAAGCGGCACGTGGTAATGGTCCATCTCGGCCATCCCGAAGCGGATCGGCACCTCGTCGAGGAAGATCGGTTCCTTCCCCGCCTGCCCGGTGCGGCGCAGGTAGTCGCCCGCGTGGAACACCAGCTCGTACATGCCGGGCTGGAAGGCGTCATGCGGCAGGATCGGCGCATCGGTGCGTCCGTCGGTGTTGGTCGCCATCTCGGCGATCTTGCGGTGCGACTTGCCCGACACGCGGTAGAGCGTGATCTTCAGCCCCTCGGCCGGGCAGCCGCGCGCGGTGTCGAGGACGTGGGTGGTCAGGTATCCGGGCATCTTGCATCTCCTCTGCTCGGGCAGACCCTTTCGCAGGTCCAAGCCCCTTGCAACCCCCGCATCGCTTGGCCAAGCCTGTGCCGACCAGGTTCCGGAGACCCGAGCGATGCAGAGATATCCCCGCGACATGACCGGCTACGGCCCGACCCGCCCCGACCCGCAATGGCCGGGCGGCGCGAAGATCGCCGTACAGATCGTGATGAACTACGAGGAAGGGGGCGAGAACAACATCCTGCATGGCGACGCCGCCTCGGAGGGGTTCCTGAGCGAGATCACCGGCGCCCAGCCCTGGCCGGGGATGCGGCACTGGAACATGGAGTCGATCTACGAATACGGCGCGCGGGCCGGGTTCTGGCGGCTCCACCGGATGCTCGGCCACCTGCCGGTCACGGTCTACGGCGTGACCAGCGCGCTGGCCCGCGCACCCGAACAGGTCGCCGCGATGAAGGACGCGGGCTGGGAGATCGCCAGCCACGGCCTGAAATGGATCGAACACAAGGACATGGACGAGGCGACCGAGCGTGCCCTGATGCTCGAGGCGATACGGCTCCACTCCGAGGTGACGGGCGCCCCCCCCCGCGGCTGGTACACCGGGCGCAGCTCGATGAATTCCGTGCCTCTGGCCGCCGAAACCGGGCTCTTCGCCTATATCTCCGACGATTATGCCGACGACCTGCCGTACTGGCGTCGCTTCGGGGAGCGGGATCAGCTGATGATCCCCTACACGCTCGACATCAACGACATGCGCTTCGCGATACAGGCGGGCTTCACCGAGGGCGCGCAGTTCGAACAGTACATCCGCGACAGTTTCGACTGCCTCCATGCCGAGGGAGTGGCGGGGCGGCCCGCGATGATGTCGATCGGGCTCCATTGCCGGCTGGCGGGCCGTCCGGGGCGCGCCGCCGCGCTGAAGCGCGCGGTCGAGTACATGGCGGGGCACGAGGGCGTCTGGTTCGCCACCCGGCTCCAGATCGCGGAACACTGGGCCGCGACCCATCCGCCCGCGCCGCGCGCGCGCCCCTCCGAGATGGACCGGGCGCGCTTCGTCGCGGAATTCGGCGGCATCTTCGAGCATTCCCCCTGGATCGCCGAGCGCGCCCATGCGCTCGAGCTGGGGCCGACCCATGACACGGCTCGGGGCGTCCATTCCGCGCTTGCCCGCGTCTTCCGAAGCGCCTCGGAAGAGGAGCGGCTGGGCGTGCTGACGGCCCACCCTGATCTCGCGGGGAAACTGGCGGCGGCGAAACGCCTGACGCCGGAAAGCACCGCCGAACAGGCGAGCGCCGGTCTCGACGCGCTCACCGAGGCGGAGCGCGACGCCTTCACCCGGCTGAACGCGGCCTACACCGGGAAATTCGGCTTCCCCTTCATCATCGCCGTGCGCGACCACGACAAGGCGGGCATCCTTGCCGCCTTCGAACGCCGCCTTGGCCAGGACCGCGAGACGGAGTTCGCCGAGGCCTGCCGGCAGGTCGAGCGCATCGCCGAATTGCGCCTGATGGAGAAGCTGGGATGAGCCGCGAGATCCTGATCCAGCCCCTGACGGCCCGGGCCTTCGCCCCCTTCGGCGAGGTGCTCGAGACCGAGGGCGCGCCCGACAAGCTGATCAACCAGGGGCTTTGCGGGCGCTGGCACGACCGCGCGCGGCTCGAGTTCGGCGATGGCCGCGCGGGGATCAGCCTTTTCCGCTCGGAAACCCGCGCGCTGCCCTATGCGCTGGAGATGGTCGAACGCCACCCGCTCGGCAGCCAGGCCTTCCTGCCGATGTCGCATGACCCGTTTCTCGTCATCGTCGCGCCTGACAACGGTGGCGCACCCGGCACCCCGCTCGCCTTTCGCAGCACGGCGGGGCAGGGCATCAACATCGCGCGCAACACCTGGCACGGGGTTCTGACGCCGCTCCACGCGCCGGGGCTGTTCGCCGTGGTGGACCGGATCGGAGAGGGGGCGAACCTCGAGGAACACTGTTTCGACATGCCCTGGACTGTGCGCGACGCCTGATGGGGCGCGCGCGACCTTCCCCTTCACCTTTCCCCAAATACGCATCCGCAGCCAGCCACCCCGCGCCACCCCTTGCCCGCAAAGGCACCCCCGCACCCGCGCCAGCGGGTGCCGGGCCCAAGCCGTGAGACCCATGGCGCAGCCATGGTCGAACACGCGGGAGCGCCCCCTTTCGGGATCAGAGCGGAACGAGGGTCGCCGTGCCGTCCGCGACCGCCGTCTCGACGATGGAGGCCGCGACGGCAAGGTCCTGCAGGCCCACGCCGGTGCCGTCGAAAAGCGTGATCTCCTCCGCGCTCGTCCGCCCCGGATGGGTGCCGTTGATGACCGCGCCCACCGGCGTCACGTCACCCTCGGCGATCAGCCCGGCGGCCACCGCATGCTGTGCCTCGCCGATGGTGACCGATTGCGCCACCTCGTCGGTGAAGACGGTGGCCCGCGCGAGCAGCGCCGCCTCCACCTCCTGCTTGCCCTTGGTGTCGGTGCCCATGCAGGCGAGATGCGTGCCGGGTGACACGTGCTCCGCCATCAGCGTAGGCGCGAAGCTCGACGTGATCGTGATGATCACATCCGCCTCGCGCAGGCCCGGCAGATCCACCGCCTCGAAGGGGAGGCCCGCTTCGTCCGCGACCTTCTGCAGGTTCGGCAGCATCTCGGGATGCAGGTTCCAGCCGATTACCTTCTCGAACGCGCGCTGCTCCAGCGCCGCCCGCATCTGGAAGGTCGCCTGGTGGCCCGCGCCGACCATGCCCAGCACCTTCGCATCCGCCCGCGCCAGGTGCCGGATCGAGACCGAGGAGGCCGCCGCCGTGCGCAGCGCGGTCAGGTAGTTGCCGCCCACCAGTGCCTTCACCCGGCCCGTTTCGGGGTCGAAGAGGAACACGGTCGACTGGTGGTTGATCAGCCCCCGCCGCTCGAGGTTGTGGGGCCAGTAGCCCCCGGCCTTCAGGCCGAGGATGCCCGGCGCCACGCCGCCCTTGAAGCCGTAGAGCGCATCCTCGGTCGGCATCGCCTCGCGCACCACGGGGAAATTCGCGGCCTCGCCCGCCGCCATGGCGGCGAAGACCTTTTCCACCGCCTCGAAACTTGCTTCCCGGGTCAGGAGGCCGGGGATCATGCCTTCCGGCACGATCACCAGCTCGTGTCGGCTCATCTGTCCGCCGTCCATCAGTAGGCCTTGCCACGGGCCGAAACGGGCCAGACGCTCTCGACCTTGCCGCCGCGCACGCCGACATACCAGTCATGGACGTTGCAGGTCGGGTCGCAATGGCCGGGGACAAGCCGCAGCTTGTCGTTCACCTTCAGCACGCCCTCGGGGTCCATGACGACGCCATGCTCGTCCGAGCATTTCACGTATTGCACGTCGTCGCGCCCGAAGATCACCGGCAGGCCGGAGTCGACCGATTGCGCCTTCAACCCTGCATCGACGATGGCCTTGTCGGCCTTGGCGTGGGACATGACGGAGGTCAGGATGAACAAAGCGTTCTCCCATTCGCCGCGGTCGATGCGGTTGCCGTTTTGATCGAGGATGCGGCCATAGTCCGCGTCCATGAAGGCGTAGGAGCCGCACTGAAGCTCGTTGTAGACGCCGGAATTGCTCTCGAAATAATAGGAGCCGGTGCCGCCGCCGCCGACGATGTCGCAGTCGATGCCTTCGGCCTTCAGCGCGTCCACGGCGTCCTTCACCATGGCCACGGCCACGTCGATCTTGGCCTTGCGCTCGTCATAGCTGTCGAGGTGCTGCATCGCGCCCTGGTAGGCCTGGATGCCGGCGAACTTGAGCCCCGGAGCGGCCTCGATGGCCTTGGCGATCTCGACAACCGCGGGGGTGGTCGTCACGCCGCAGCGGCCCGCGCCGCAGTCGATTTCCACGAGGCATTCGATGGTGGTGCCGTGCTTGGAGGCGGCGGCCGAGAGGTCGGCGACGTTCTCGATGTCATCGACGCAGCAGATCGTGCGCGCACCCAGCTTGGGCATCCGGGCCAGCCGGTCGATCTTGGCCGGGTCGCGGACCTGGTTCGACACCAGCACGTCCTTGATGCCGCCGCGGGCGAAGACCTCGGCCTCGGACACCTTCTGGCAGCAGACGCCGCACGCGCCGCCCAGTTCCACCTGCAGCTTCGCCACGTCGACCGACTTGTGCATCTTGCCGTGCACCCGGTGGCGCATGCCGTGGGCGGCGGCGTAGTCGCCCATCTTCTTGATGTTGCGCTCCAGTGCGTCGAGGTCGAGGATGAGGCAGGGCGTCTGGATCTCGCTCTCGTCCATGCCGGGCAGGGCGGGGATGTCGTAGCCGACTTCCAGGGTGTCGATGTCGATGACGTCTTTCATGGGGCTCTCCGGTTTGGTTCGGATGCCGGGCAGACGGCCCGGCCTGCAGAAGGGTGTGGATCTAGGCCGGGCCGTCTGCCCGGCACGGGCTTACATCCAGGGCAGCTTGTCGAGGTCGACGTTGCCGCCGGTGATGATCACGCCGACGCGCTTGCCGCGGAACACCTCGGGGTTCTTGATGATCGTCGCCAGCGGCACGGCGCAGCTGGGTTCCATCACGATCTTCATGCGCTGCCAGGTCAGCTTCATCGCGTCGATGATCTCTTCCTCGGTGGCGGTGAGAATGTCGGTCACGTAATTCGACACGAAATGCCAGGTGTTCTCCTTCAGCGGCACCTTGAGCCCGTCGGCGATGGTGTTGGGCGCATCATCGGCGATGATGTGGCCCGCCTTGAAGGAGCGGTAGGCGTCGTCGGCCTGTTCCGGCTCGGCGGCGTAGATCTCCACATGGGGCGCGATGTTCGACAGCGTCAGGCAGCAGCCCGACACCATGCCGCCGCCGCCGATGGGGGCGATGACCTGATCCAGACCCTCGACCTGTTCCATCAGCTCGCGCGAACAGGTGGCCTGACCCGCGATCACGCGGGGGTCGTTGTAGGGGTGGACGAAATCGGCGCCGGTGCGGTCGTGGACCTCGGCGAAGACGGCCTCCCGGCTCGTCGTCGAGGGCTCGCATTCGGTGATCGTGCCGCCGTAGCCGCGCACGGCGGCCTTCTTCGCCTCGGGCGCGGTGCGGGGCATGACGACATGGCAGGGAATGCCGCGCCGGCCCGCCGCGTAGCTGAGCGACAGCGCATGGTTGCCCGACGAGTGCGTCGCCACGCCCTTGGCGGCCTGCTCGTCGCTGAGGCCGAAGACGGCGTTGGACGCGCCGCGCACCTTGAAGGCGCCGGCCTTCTGGAAGTTCTCGCATTTGAAGAACAGCTCGGCGCCGGTCAGCTCGTTCATGAACTGCGAGGTAAGCACGGGCGTGCGGTGGATGTAGGGCCTGATGCGCTCATGCGCGGCGATCACGTCGTCGAAATCGGGGATATGGGTGGTGAGTGCGTCCTTCATGGTCTCGTTCCCTTATTCGGCGGCCAGCGCGACCGGGGTCGCGGTGCTGCGGTAAATCTCTTGCGCGGCGGCGACGCCGGAGCCGAGCGTGATGTCGAGGCCGAGGTCGGCCATGACCATTTCGGCGGTGGCGATGCCCGAAAGCGCCAGGACATCGGTGAGCATCCCCAGATGCCCGATGCGGAAGACCTTGCCCGCGACCTCACCCAGGCCCGCGCCGAAGGCGACGCCGTAGCGGGTGCTGGCGTGGCTGACGATCTTCGACGCGTCGAAGCCCTCGGGCGTGCGGATCGCGCTGACGGTGTCGGAGTAGAGCTCGGGCCGGACGGCGCAAAGCTCGAGGCCCCAGGCGTGAACGGCGGCGCGCACGCCGGTTGCGATACGGGTGTGGCGGGCGAAGACGTTGTCCAGCCCTTCCTCGAGCAGCATCGCCGAGCCTTGCTTGAGCCCGTTCAGCAGCCCCACGGCGGGCGTGTAGGGGTAGGCGTTGGCGGCATAGCCCCTGGCCATGTCGCGGATGTCGAAATAGGTGCGGGGCAGGCCCGCGGTGTCAGTCGCGCCCATGGCCTTCTTCGAGAAGACCGCGATGCCGAGGCCCGCGGGCAGCATGAAGCCCTTTTGCGAACCCGTGACGGCAACGTCGACCTTCCAGCCGTCGAATTCGAAGGGCATGGAGCCGATCGAGCTGACCCCGTCGACGAACAGCAGCGCGGGGTGTTTCGCGGCGTCGATCGCGCGGCGGACGGCGGCGATGTCGGAGCGCACGCCGGTCGCGGTCTCGTTGTGGGTGGCGAGGACGGCCTTGATCTTGTGGCCGGTGTCGGCGCTCAGGATTTCCTCGAAGCGGTCGGCGGGGATGCCTTCGCCCCACGGAACCTCGATCATCTCGACGGTCAGGCCGTGGCGCTGGCACATGTCGATCCACTTGTGCGAGAACATGCCGTTGCGTGCCGCGAGGACGGTGTCGCCGGGATTGAGCGTGTTGGTGATCGCCGTTTCCCAGCCGCCGGTGCCGGTGGAGGGGAAGACGAAGACGCTGGCGTCGGCCGATTTCACGACGCGGCGCACGCCGTCGAGCGCGGGGTGCAGGATGTCCTTGAACAGGCTCGACCGGTGGTCGAGCGTGGGCATGTCGCAGGCGCGCCGAAGGCTCTCGGGCATGTTGGTCGGGCCTGGAATGAAAACCGGGTTCTGCAAGCTCATGGGGTGCCGTCTCCTCATCTCTGTCCTGAAAGTAGGGCATGGGGCCACGGCGCACAATTTTTTTGAAAAGGTTTTTCAGAAATGGTAGTGTCCCTTGAGTTCATTGAAAATCAATGACTTGATATTTTTCGTATGGTGAAAGCTTTTTTCACCGCGCTGCAGCGAGGCCGGAATGCGCGACGAGCAGGCAGCCGAATCCCCCCGCCGGGCGCGGGGTCGGCCAAAGGCGTGGGACGACAAGACCGAGCAGAACACGATCAAGTCGCTGGACCGCGCGATGGCCGTCTTCGAGCATCTCTCGACGATGCAGGGCGCGACCCTGTCGGAGCTGGCCGCCGATACCGAGCAGTCGCCGGCGACGACCTACCGCATCCTCACGACGCTGGAAGTGCGCGGGCTGGTGGAGTTCGATGCCGCGGCGCAGCTCTGGCACATCGGGCCACGCGCCTTCCTGATCGGGGCACGCTACCTGCGGCGGACGTCCGTGGTGGACCGGGCGCGGCCGATCCTGCGGCGGCTGATGGAGGCGACGGGCGAGACCGCGAACCTCGGGATCGCGCGGGAGGCGCATGTGCTTTTCGTGAGCCAGGTGGAAAGCCATGCCTCGATCCGGGCGTTCTTTCCGCCCGGCACGCTGTCGCCGATGCATGCCTCGGGGATCGGCAAGGCGCTTCTGGCTCAGATGACCGATGACCGGCTTTCGCGCTACATCGCCACTGCGCCGCTCGATCGGTTCACGGCACGCACGCTGACCGATCCGGGCGACCTGCGCGCCGACCTGCAGGAGACGCGGGCGCGGGGCTTTGCCATCGACGACGAGGAGAAGACCGAGGGGATGCGCTGCATCGCGGCCCCGGTCTTCGACTGGACCGGCGAGGCGGTGGCGGGGTTGTCGGTCTCGGGTCCGGTCAGCCGGGTGTCGGAGGCCGGGACGCCACGCCTGGCCGACGCGGTGACGCGGGCGGCCGATGAGCTGTCGGCGGCGCTGGGCGCGGATCGCAAGGGCTGAGGCTCAGGCTCAGGCTCAGGCGAGCGCGGCGAGACGCTCGAGGTTCCGCTCGAGACAGTCGAGGAAGCGGTCGCGCAGAGGGTCGCGCACATCGGCGGCCCATGCGGCGGCAAGGTGCAGGCGGCGGATCGGTTGGCCCTCGGGCGTGAGCAGCGGGCGGAAGGCGACGCCCGCCACGCGGACCTGCGCGGACCAGCGCGGCACCACGGCAAGGCCGAGACCTGCGGCGACGAGGCCGACGATGGTGTGTTTCTCCTCGGCGATCTGGGCGATGCGTGCGCTGTGGCCATGTTCGAGCATGAGCTTGATGGTCAGGTCGTGGCTGTGGGGGCGCGACTGGCGGTCGGGCACGATCAGCGGCGCGTCGGACAGGTCGTCCACCGACAGGCTCTCGCGGGCGGCCAGCGGGTGCCCCTCGGGCAGGGCGACGACGGTGCTTTCGGAGAGCAGCGCGCGCGTGACAAGGCGCGGGTCGCGCCTGTCGGGCGGGCGCAGGATGGCAAGGTCGAGGCGGCCCGACAGAAGCCGGGGGATCAGCTGGACCGTCTTGCGCTCCTCGATGCGGAGGGCGACCTCGGGCGCGTCTTCGCGGAAGAGCGGCAGGACCTGCGGCAGAAGCCCCGCGGCGGCGCTGTCGATCGCGCCGATGGCAAGGCGGCGCGCGCCGCTGCGGCCAAGCC